>CASDPE010000101.1 GCA_949282395.1 uncultured Bacillota bacterium
ATCGCCGCCGTGCTTCTGGCGTGCGCGCTGCTTGCGGGGCTGGTGCTCTGCGTGCTCCTTTTCGCGTTCCCGCGCGGCGGCGTTTCGGTGCTTGCGCTTAGCATCAACCCGTCCGTGCAGTTCGTTTTGGACGATACGGATACGGTGACGGCGGTCGTCAGCGGCAACGCCGAAGGCGACACGGTGCTCATGAGCGAGGAGGGGTTCGCCGCTTCCCTCATCGGCAAAAGCGCCGAAGAGGCTGCCGTCGCCGTGACCGACCGCGCCGCGCAGACGGGCTTTATCGACGTGACCGATACGGGCAGCGAAGAGCGGTACAACAAAGTCACGCTCACCCTTACGGGCGAAGGCGCCGCTGCGGGCGGGGCGGAGGCGCTTGCCGATGCAATCACCGCGCATGCCCGCGGGCTGGGCATCTACCTCTATGCCGAAGGGAAGACCGTGCGGCAGGACGCCTCCGCCGAGGCGGAAGCGCTTTCGGGCGGGCAGCCGCTGTACTATGCGCGCATCGGCGAGGCGGAAGCGCTCGAAGCGTATGCCGAAACTTCCGCATATACGTATGCGGAGCAGCTGCTTTCTGCCGCGCTCGGCAAGTACGATTTGTTCGGCGAGATCGAAACGCTGAACGACGCGATCGCCGCCGACGAAGAAAACTTGCTCGGGCTGAGCTATTGGACGTGGAAAGACCTGCCCGAAAAGAGCGAAAACATCGCCGCTCTGTGCGCGCAGATGGAGCGGCTGCTTCTGCGCATGAAGGTGCTGTACGCGCTGGATATCGGCTCGTATGCGGACTATGTGCTGCAAAAGGCGCAGTACGCGGCGGTGAGCGAAGACGACGTTGCGGCGCTGCGCGCCTTAGCGGAGGCGGGCGTGAGCGAGGCGACCTTCGGCGGGGCGGAAAATTTCTCCCTGCGCCTCACCTATTACGGGTTTGTGGGGCTGGATGTGCTGCAAACGGTGTTTGAAGAGCTGCTCGGCGGCAGCACCAACACGCTGGAAGCGCTGCTGCAAAACCTTTCCGTCGTTCTGGTGAGCGAGGCGCAGGCGCTGTACCTGCGGTATTCCGCCCTGTTTTCGCTGCCGCGCGAGGCGGTGGGCGACGGCGATTACGCAGCCTTTCTGGCGCGGATCGGAAAGTAGGGTATATGCCCGCGCGGGGGAGCGCCTGCTCCCCCGCGCGGGCAGGGCGTGCCGCCGCGCTTTTGCGCGGCGGCATATTTTTTTGGAAAAAATAGAAAAAATTCCAAGAAAAGCCCGCTCTACTCCGTTTATAAAGTGAAATCATCCAACAGGAGGATACCGGCATGAAAAGAAAAGCAGGGAAGATCGCGGCGTGCTGCATAGCGGCGGCGCTGGCAGGTTCGTTGGGGCTGGCCGCCTTTACGGGGTGCTCCCCGCAGGACGAGGCAGTCAGTTATGTGCAGCTGGACGTGAACCCGTCCGTCGCCCTTTCGCTGGACAGGGAGAACAACGTGCTCTCCGTCTATGCCGAAAACGAGGACGCACAGGTGCTGCTGTACGGCGAAGAGCTTACGGGGATGAGCGCGGAGGAGGCGATCGGCAGGATCGCGCAGCTCTCCGTCGAGCTCGGGTATATCAATGAGACCAATTACGGTGTAGACGTGCTTGTGGAAGGCAGGGCGGACGAGGCGGAGATCGTTGCCTCGGCAAAGGCGGCATTTACGGGCGAAGCGGCGGAGAAGGGGATCGAAGTCAATATCTCTTCGGAAGGCACCTTCACCCTCAACAGGGAGCTGAACGCCGTCAATGCGGCGTACGGGCTGGATCTCGGCGCGGCACAGTTCAGCCTCATCCTTTCGGCGCAGGCGGCGGACAATACGCTGACCGTGGAGGCTGCGGCGGAGATGGACGTGAGCGAGCTGATCGCCATCGTCAACGACGCGGCGGAGACCGTCGAACCGTATGCAACGGCGGCGTACGACGCGGCGGTGCGCGCGGCGCAGGCGGCGTATGAAAACGGCAGGAACAGCCTGCTGGTCGCCCCGTATCTTGTGCCGTATGTGAACATCGTTTCGTACCCCGTCAACAACGGGCTGATCTACAACATGTACATCAACGCGTACGGCGCGCTGGATACGGCGCTCGTCGTGGCGGAAGAGGCGGAAGACCTGGCGCAGAACACGCCCGTTCCGCAGCAGCTCACGGCGGCGGTCGCCGAGGTGCTGGATATGACCGACGCGGAGGAGGACGCCTTTGTTGCGGGCGCCGCCACCTTTGCGGACATGAACGATCTGCTCGACGCGTACATCAAGAACAAGACGGCGGACGAGCGCGCCGCGCTCAAAGCGCAGATCGAGGCGGCGATGGACGAGGTGCAGCAGTTCGCCGCCGAAGTGGACGCGAAGATCGCCGACGAGTACAAGGCGGCGTTCGCGCAGCTGTGCGAGGACATTGCCTCCCTCATCCCGAGCGGCGCGGAGAAGGTCATCAGGGCGTACGTCGAAGAGTTCAAGGGGCTGGCGGACGACCTTTCTGCGGCGATCGAAGGCGCGAAGGAGCCGAAGGCGGCGGCGTATGCCGCGCTGGAAGTGTTCGGCGACCGTGCGGAAAGCACGTTGAAGACCATCCGCAGCGAACTTTCGGAGAGCGACCTGAAATTGGTGGACGCGGCGATCGACGCGCTGGACGAAGGGCTTACCAAGCTGGAAAACACCTTGAAGGCGGCGATAGACGAGGCAGCGCAGGAGGCGAAGAGCTATCTTGCGGAGCTGCGCGCCGGGCGCGAAGCCGCGTAAAACGAGGAGAGAAAGCAGGCTCACAGGCTTGCCGTTTTCCCGAATCCCTCTGAGAGCGGCAGGTATTGTCATGCGCCCGCAGGGTTTGCCTGCGGGCGTTTTCCGCGCCGTGCGGAAAATTTGCGCCTCTTTGCGGTTTTTTTCCGAAAACCTCTTTGTTTCGGGCGCGGTTCGTTGTATAATGGAAGGGAGAAAAAAGACGGGAGCGGGATATGCAGAACAGAACAAACGGCAGAGACAGGGAGTACCTTCGCCTGATCCGTGAAAAATATCCGACCGTGCAGGCGGCGGCGACGGAGATGATCAACATCGAGGCGATCCTGCGCCTGCCGAAGGGCACGGAGCACTTCATGAGCGACCTGCACGGCGAATACGAGGCGTTCTGTCACATCGTGAACAACTGTTCGGGCGTCATCCGCGAAAAGGTGGAGCGGCTGTACGGCAAGACGATGAGCAAGCGCGAGCGCGACGAGTTCGCCACGCTCATCTATTACCCCGCGGCGATCATCGCCGAAAAAAAGGCGCAGCGCGCGGCGGGAAAAGCGTGGTTCCTCGTACAGCTGCACCGCCTCGTCGAGGTATGCCGCTCGGTCGCTTCAAAATATACGCGCAGCAAGGTGCGTAAGGCGCTGCCGCCGCACTTCGATTACATCATCGACGAACTCATCAACATGGACCGCGACGATTTCGACAAAGAGGCGTACTACGGCGAGATCTTTGCCTCCATCATCGGGCTGGGCAGGGCGGAAGCGTTCATCGTGGCGATCACGGACCTCATCAAGCGGCTTGCCGTCGACTGCCTGCATATCGTCGGGGATGTGTTCGACCGCGGCGAAAACCCCGATAAGATCATGGACCTGCTCATCGCGCATCACAATGCGGACGTGCAGTGGGGCAACCACGATATTCAGTGGATCGGCGCGCACATGGGCAACGAGGCGTGCCTGCTCAGCGTGATCGACCTCTCTCTGAAATACGACAATGCGGATCTTCTTGAAGAGGGCTACGGCATTTCGCTGCGCAAACTTTCGATGTATGCGGCGGAGGAGATGGACGACGACCCCCGTTTTTACCCCGTCGGCGCCGATCCCGTGCATGCGGACGAAAGCGTGCGCCTGCTCGCAAAAATGCGCAAGGCGGCATTTCTCATGCAGCTCAAGGCGGAGGGGCATATCATCGAACGCCGCCCCGAGTACGGCATGGACGGGCGGAATATCCTGCGTCGGGTCGATTTTGCGAAGGGAGAGTTCTGCGGCGCAAAACTCAGCGATACTTCGTTCCCGAACGTCGACCCCGCCGATCCGCTCCGCTTCACGCCCGCCGAGCGGGCGGTCATCGGCGCGCTCAAACGTTCCTTCCGTTCCTCCGAAAAACTGCGCAGGCACATCGCGTTTTTGTTTGAACATGGTTCCGCATATAAAGTCAGCAACGGGAACCTGATCTTTCACGGCTGCATCCCGCTGGAGCCGGACGGGTCGTACATGCGCTTTTGCGGGTATGCGGGCAGGGAACTTTTAGACTACTGCGACCGCACCGTGCGCCGCGCCTACGCCGCCTTCCGCGCGGGGCGCGAGGACGAAGAGGCGCTGGACTTTTGCTGGTACCTTTGGTGCGGGCGCGCCTCGCCCCTGTACGGGCGCGAAAAGCTTACCACCTTCGAGCGCCTTTACATCGAAGACCCCGCCTTCCATAAGGAGCCGGACAACAGCTATTACCTGTATTGCAGGCGCAGGGATTTCTGCGAGCGGGTGCTGAAAGACTTCGGCATCGCGGGGCAGTACAGCCACATCATCAACGGGCACGTGCCCGTGCGCACCAAGCTGGGAGAAAACCCCGTCAAGGCGGAGGGGAAGCTCATCGTCATCGACGGCGGGTTCTGCAAGGCGTACCACGAAAAGACGGGCATCGCGGGCTATACGCTCATCTACAATTCGCACGGGCTGCGCCTGTGCGCGCAGGAGCCCTTCGATTCCATTGAAAGGGCGATCGAACAGCGCAGCGACATCCATTCCGAAGTCACCGTGTTTGAAACGCGCGAAAAGCGCCTGCTCGTCAGCGACACGGATACGGGCAGGGAGCTTTGCGAACAGCTTGAAGGGCTGCGCTTTCTGATGCGCAGTTTTGCGGGGGAGGCGCAGGACTGACGGGGATCGGATCGGTAAAACACACGGGCGCGCCGCGTTGCGGCGCGCCCGTTCCGCTTGTGCTTTGCGCATAACGCGCCCGTTCCGCCTGTGCTTTGCGCATAACGCGGCGGGGCGGGGAATATGATAGCGTGTACATTTTTCCCGTATCGAGGTGCATATGCGCGCAAAACATGCCGAAGAACAGCCTCCCGTCCCTTTTCACGGTTACACGGCGGAGGAGGCGCTCGCCCGCCTTGGCTCTTCCGCCTGCGGGCTTACGGAAGAGGAGGCTGCCGCGCGGCTCGCGCAGCGGGGCGAAAACGTGCTGCCGCGCAAAAAGAAGGGCGGCGCGCTGCGCCTCTTTTTCGCGCAGTTCAAAGACTTCATGACCATCCTCCTTTTGTGCGCCGCCGCCGTTTCGGCGGTCATCGTCTATGTGACGGAGGACGTGCACGAACTTGCGGATACGGGCATTTTGCTGCTCATCATCCTGCTGAACACCTTCGTCGGCTTTTTGCAGCAATACCGTGCGGACAACGCCATCGAAAAGCTGAAAAAACTCTCCGTCTGCCGCGTGAAGACGGTGCGCGGCGGCAAAGACCTGCTGCTCGGCAGCGAACAGCTCGTGCCGGGCGACGTCATTTTTCTGGAGGAGGGAGACATGGTGCCCGCCGACTGCCGCATCCTGGCGTGCGAGCGGCTGCGCGCGGACGAATCGGCGCTGACGGGCGAGTCTGCGGGCGCGTCAAAACGCGCCGCGGCGGATGGGGCGGATGTGCCCGTGTTCGACCGCAAGAGCATGCTCTATTCCTCGTCCTTTGTGGTGGGCGGGCAGGCAAAGGCGCTTGTCGTGCGCACGGGCGCGGAAACGGAGATCGGGCGCATCGCCGCCATGCTGGATAAGACGGACGCCGCCGGAACGCCGTTGGAGCGGACGCTTTCCGTCCTCGGCAAGATCATCACGGCGTTCGTCATCTCCGTTGCGGCGGTCATCTTCGTGTTCGGCGTCTTTTTCAAGGACAGCACCGTTCTGGGCAACTTCATGTCTTCGGTCGCCATCGCCGTCGCCGCCATCCCCGAAGGCATGCCCGCCGTGGTCACCGTCATCATGGCGATGGGCGTGCAGAAAATGAGCAGGAGCCGCGCCATCGTGCGGCGGCTGCATGCGGTGGAAACGCTGGGCGCGTGCAGCTGCATCTGTTCGGATAAGACGGGCACCCTCACCGAAAACCGCATGACCGTCGAAGAGGTCATGACCGATCTTCTCTCCGGCGAACCCTGTTCCGCGCCCGAAGCGGACGCGGGCGGGCGCATGCTGCTGCGGTGCATGGCGGTGTGCCATACGGTGAAGGAGCGGGGCGGCAGGCTCGCGGGCGACGCTACGGAAGTTGCGCTCGTGCGCTATGCGCGGGCGCACGGCTTTGCGGCGGAACAGAAGGTGCTTGCGGGCATCCCCTTCGATTCGGAGCGCAAAATGATGACCGTCGCCGCGCAGACGGAAGAGGGCAGCTTTTGTTTTTGCAAGGGCGGGGCGGACGTGCTGCTGCAAAAGTGCAGCCGCATTTCCGAGCGCGGGCGCGTGCGCCCGCTGACGGAGGAGGACAGGGCGCGCGTCCTCGCCGCTACGGAGCGGATGGCGGGGCGCGCCCTGCGCGTGCTCGGCTTCGCCTACGCCGAATGGCGGGGCGAGGCGCGGGAAGAGGATCTCGTCTTTGTCGGGATCTGCGGCATGATCGACCCGCCCAAACAGGGCGTGAAAGAGGCGG
>CASDPE010000102.1 GCA_949282395.1 uncultured Bacillota bacterium
GCATTGCTGCGGGCTTCCGCCCGCGTTCGCCTCAAGCGGAACGCTTGGCTTTGCCCTTGCAAGCAAGCAAAGCCTTCACGTTCCTTCAGGATGACAGGGAGCGCGCCCCGCTCATCCGCCCCACTTCTTGCCTTCCCCTTGAAGGGGAAGGGGGACCGCTTGCGGTGGATGAGGTGATATTGTCCTTATTTTCTTCTTATATAAGGTCGTTATCCCCTCATCAGGCGCTTCGCGCCAGCTTCCCCCTGAGGGGGAAGCCTTGCAATAATCCAATCGCGCATTTCAAAGCCACGCCTTTGGAAAAGCGCACCCCATTTGGCGTATGCTTACGCCTCTTGCAGGAAAGGTGAAGCCGCACAAAATAATTCCTTGCAAAAGCAAAAACCACGCTTTTTGCTTTTGCACTCTACGCTTTACGGAAAGCGCAAAGGAAGAGGGTGAATTTGCGGCATTTATCAATATGTGTGCCAAAACAGATGCCGCAAAGAGGGAGAAACCGCTGCCGAGCGGCAAAGCCGCGAACGGCGGTGTCGCCCTCAGATCGTAAAAATCGCAGGCAGCAGCCTGCCGAGATTTTACGAGACCCCTTTTGATAATCCACTGCGCGTCCGAAAACGACGCTTTTCGGAAAGCGCACCCAATTTGTCGCATACTTGCGACTTAATTCGGAAAGAGTGAATGCGGCGCGATTTTTATTATTTCTCGCGCAAGCAAAACCGCGCTTTTGCGCAGCGCAACCCTATTTGGCAATACTTTGCCTCTTGCAGGAAAGGTGAATGCGCGCGATTTTTATAATGGCGTGCCCTAAAATATCGCGCGCAGAGGAAAACCTCCGCCATCCCGAACGCAGTGAGGGTGGCGGGGTTGTCCTCCAACTCACGGAAATTTTTTTCGTCAGCTCGAAAAAAATTTCGTGAACCCCTATATGATCCCCTCCGTAAACTCCTCTGCGTCGAACAGCTGCAGATCGTCCAGCTTTTCGCCCGTGCCGACGAACACGACGGGGATGCGCAGCTCGCCGCACAGCGATACGACGAACCCGCCCTTGGCGGTGCCGTCCAGCTTGGTCAGCACGATGCCGTCCAGCTCGACCGCCTCGTCAAACAGCTTTGCCTGCGACAGCGCGTTCTGCCCCGTCGTCGCATCCAACACGAGGAATTTATAAAAATGCGCCTCGGGATAGTCGCGCATGACGACGCGGTCCATCTTTTTCAGCTCCTCCATCAGGTTCGCCTTGACGTGCAGCCGTCCCGCCGTATCGACGATGACGACGTCCGTTTTGCGCGCCTTTGCGGAAGAGATCGCGTCGAACACGACGGCGGAGGGGTCGCTCCCCTCCTCGTGCTTGACGATACGCACCTTCGCGCGCTCCGCCCAGACGGTGAGCTGATCCGCCGCCGCCGCGCGGAAGGTATCCGCCGCGGCGACCGTAACGCTCTTTTTTTCCTTTACGAAATAGTTGGCGAGCTTGCCGATGGTCGTCGTCTTGCCCACGCCGTTCACGCCGACGAGCATGATGACGGCGGGGTACTCGATCTCGGGCACTTCCGCCTCGCAGAGGGTATCTTCGATGACGTCCTTCAACAGGTTGACGACGTACTCCTTATCCTTGAGCTTTTCTTTTTTTGCCTCGGCGCGGATCTGGTCGACGATCTCCTCCGCGGTGACGACGGAGATGTCGGCAGAGATGAGGATCTCCTCCAGCTCGTCGTAAAAATCGTCCCCTATGCCTTTTGTGAACAGCGCCGCAAGTTTGGCGGAGATGTTGTCCTTCGTCTTTTTCAAAGCGCCGATGATCTTACCGAACAGTCCCATAAAAAACTCCCTCTTTCCTTGTTCACGAAAAAAGTTTTGAAAGAGACAAAACTTTTTTCCGTGATCTGAGAGACAACCGGCGGGCACGCCCGCGTTGCGGGCTAACCGCCGTTTTTCTCTCTGCGCGCAATCTTTAAGAGCTTCCCCTATTAAAAAATTGCGCGCATTCACTCTTTCCGGATTGAGCCGCAGGTTTGCGGCAAATTGGGTGCGCTTAGCCAAAATTGCGATTTTGGCTCGCGCAATTGGATTATTAAAATGTACAGCACTCTTTGTCATCCTGAAGGAACGTGAAGGTTTTGCTTGCTTGCAAGGGGGAAAACGAGCGCTCCGCTCAGGATGACGGGAAAGAAGCCCACCACTCCGCTTTGGATGACACAAAGTGTCTTTTGTGTCATTTCGACCGAGCGCAGCGAGCGGAGAAATCTTTGGAACATCGCCGCGAGAGTTCTATACAGTTTATGTGGCAATACTATCTGTATCCTGTCCTCGCGCGGCGGGGCAAAGACCCGTTCGGCTCGCCGCCGTTCCTTCTCGGCGGCTCGCTCAGGGTGACACATGGTGTATAATAATCAAATTGCGCGTTCCAAAGCCACGCCTTTGGAAAAGCGCACCCCATTTGCCGTATGCTTACGGCTTTATGAAAAGGGGTGAATGCGTGCGACTTATAATAGGAGAGCCTTTAAAGGTCGCACGCAGAGGGGAAAACGCCGTCCCGACCAACGGGAGAGCGGCGGTGTCCCCTCAAACTCGCGCAAACCGCAGCATCTCTTTTGCGAGGTTTGCGCGAAATCAGATGACCGTATCCCCGCCCAGCCGGCTCTCCACTTCGGAGAGCTTGACGGAGACGATCTTTGAAACGCCCTTCTCCTCCATCGTCACGCCGAACAGGCAGTCCGCCTTTTCCATGGTCGGCTTGCGGTGGGTGATGACGATGAACTGCGTCTCTTTCGCGAACTTCTTCAAAAACTGCGCGAATTTGTCTACGTTCGCCTCGTCCAGCGCCGCCTCGATCTCGTCGAGCACGCAGAACGGCATGGGGCGCAGCATGAGGATGGCGAACAGGATCGCGATCGCTGTGAGCGCGCGCTCGCCGCCCGAAAGAAGGGAGATTTTTGTCAGCTTTTTGCCGGGCGGGCAGGCGACGATCTCCACGCCTGCAGAGAGCGGGTCGTCGCATTCGGAGTAATCCATCTGCAATTCCGCCCTGCCGCCGCCGAACAGTTCCTTGAACAGCTTTTTGAAATTTTCGTTGATCTGGTCGAACCCTTCGTCGAACTGCTTCTGCATCTCGCCCTTAAGCTCTTCGAGGGCGGCGGTCGTATCGTCGATGCCCTTCTGCACGTCGTCGCGCTGGGCGGTCATCTCTTCGTACTGCGCGCTGAGCTGTTCGTATTCTTCGAGCGCGTTGTGGTTGATCGCGCCTAAGCCGTTGATCTCGCGGCGCAGGCGGTTGACCAGCGTCTGCCCCTCGCGCACGTCGAACGCCTCGTCCTTGTAGGCGAGGCAGCCCTCGTACGTCTCCTGGTACTCCTCGTCAATGCGCGCCTGCAGGTTTTCGAGTTCAGAATCGATCTTCGTCAGCGCGATCTCCTGCGCGTGCCGCTCTTCGGAGAGCTGTTCGATGCGGTCGTTGACGGCGCGGCTGCGCTCCATCGCGCTTTCCAGATCTGCGTTCAGCTTTTCTTTTTCGCGCTGCTTTGCGTCGCGCGCGGCACGAAGCGCCGCAAGCTCCTCCTGCTGCGCGGGGGTGAGCGCCGTCTTTTCCGCCATCTCTTCGAGGTCTTTGAGGGTCGCGCCGATGTTTTCGATGTTCGTCTTCGCCTCGGCGATGCGCGCCGTGAGCGACTGCTGTTCGCGGGCGCAGCGCTCCGCCTCGGTGCGGGCGTTCTCCGCCTCGGCGCGGTACTGCGCGACGTACACCTGCAGCGAACTTTTGCGCAGGTTGCGCTCGGAAAGCTCTTTGCGCAATTTTTCATACTCCTCGCGGCGGCGGCGAGACTGCTCGTCCTCCTCCCCTTTGAGCCGCGAGATCTGCTCTTCGCCCGCGGAAGAAGCGGAAAAGTCGCTGCGGATGCCCTGCATGCGCTCGTTGAGAACGGCGAGGGTATCCTCCTGCACTTTAAGGTCCTTCTCTTCCTCGGCGACGCGCGCGGAAAGCTGGGTGTGCTTTTCTTCGAGCGCGGCGAGTTTGCTGCGCGCTTCGGTAAAGCTGTCTCGCAGGCCTTCCAGCTCGCGCGCCGCCTTCGCCCTGTCCGCTTCCAGCTTTGAACGCTCTGCCGCGATTTTTTCGCGCTCCTTCTGCGCGGCGGCGATCGCCGCCTCCGCCTCGCCGATCTTGCGCTCGTTGGCAAGCAAATTGCCGCTGTCGGCGCGGCGCGAACCGCCCGTCATCGAACCGGAGGTGGAAATGACGTCGCCGTCCAGCGTGACGATGCGGAAGGCGTGCGGGTATTTTTTGCTGATCTCGTTGGCGTTGCCGATGGTATCGGCGATGAGCGTGTTGCCGATGAGGTTGTAAATGACGTTGTCGTAATATTTGTCGTAGCGCACCAGCTCGGACGCAAGCCCCACGGCGCCCGTCTCTTTCAGCGCGCGGCGGGTGAACTCCGTTTCGTAACGCGGTTTGAGCGAGGCGACGGGCAGGAAGGTGACCGAACCGCCCTTCGTGCGCTTCAAATATTCGATGAGCATGCGCGCGTCGTCGCTGGTCGCCGTGACGACGTTCTGCATCGCGCCGCCGAACGCCGTTTCGATGGCGACTTCGTACTTTTCGTCGCAGGACACGATGTCTGCAATGACGCCCTTGATGCGCCTGGAAAGCTGCGCGTCCCTGCGCGCATCCGTCATCAGCTTTTTGACGGAGAACTTGTACCCTTCAAAGTCCTCTTTAACGTTTTTATAGAAGCGCGCCCTGTCTTCCAGCGAAGAGATGCGCCCGTTCAGCGCGAACAGCTCTTCGCCCGCCGCCTCCGCCTTCTGCACGAGGGAGGCGATCTCCTCTTCCTTGGCGCGGCGCACGTCGCCTTCGCGCGCTATGTACTCGGTGAGCTCGTTGTACCAATCCTCGCACCCGTCGAGCGCCTTTTTATCGGCGGCAAGCTCTTCCTTGCGCTTTTCGGCGGCGGCGAATACTTCTTTGATGCGCTCTTCGATCGCCTCCTTTTTGGCGGAGAGCTGCCCGATGTTCTGGCGGATCTCCGAAAGGTTTTCCAGCCTGCCCAGCTCGTTGCGGCGGGATTCGTCGCTCCACGCCTCGTACGCGGAAAGCTGTTCGCCCAGCCCTGCGATCTCTTCGCCGAGGGTGTCCAGCTCGCGCTCGCAGGCGGCGACCTTTTTGTCGTTTTCCGCCGCGGCGGAAACGGCGCGCTCCCCGCCCGCTTTGGCGGCGGCAAGCTCTTCTTCCGCCCGCACGACGGCAGCCTCTTCGCTTTCGCGCTGCTGTTCAAAGAAGGTGATGCGCGCGCGGATGACGTTCACGTCGCCCTCTTTTTTCTGCATTTCGACGGTGTATTGCAGGATGTTTTCATTGAGCTGCCGCAGCTTTTCGTCGCTTTCGGCGATCCTGCGCCTGCCTTCGGCATAGCGCTCTTCCAGCCGCGCCGTCTCCGCCCTGCCTTCGTCGATGCCCTGCTGGATGCGCCCGATCCTGCCGCCGATCTCCGCGCGGGCGGATTCGGCGTTGTCGTGTTTATAAATATAGAGGTTGATCTCAGCGTGTTTGAGCGAGCCGTACAGTTCGCGGTAGCGCTTTGTTTTTTCCGCCTGTTTGGCGAGCGGGCTGAGCATGCGCTCCACTTCGCTCATGCGCTGCAAAAAGATGTTTAGGTTGTTGTAGGAGTTGGAAAGGCGGCGCTCGATCTCCTGGCGGCGCGCCTTGAACACGATGATGCCCGTCGCCTCTTCAAAAATGGAGCGCCTGTCCTCGGGCTTGGCGTTCATGATCTGCTCGATCTTGCCCTGCCCGATGATGGAATAGCCCTCTTTGCCCAGCCCCACCGCGTGCAGCCTGTCTACGATGTCCTTCATGCGGCAGGGCTGCTTGTTGATGAGGTACTCGCTGTCTCCGCTGCGGTAAAGACGGCGGGTCATGGCGACTTCGTCGTATTCAAGGTCGGGGAACATGTGCGTGGAATTATCGAAGGTGAGCGTCACTTCGCAGAAAGATTGGCTCTTCCTCGTCTGCGTTCCGCCGAAGATGACGTCCTGCATGCTCGAACCGCGCATGGTCTTTGCCGACTGCTCGCCCAGCACCCAGCGGATGGAGTCCGCCACATTGCTCTTGCCGCAGCCGTTCGGCCCGACGATGCAGGTCACGCCCTGCCCGAAATTGATCTCTGTTTTGTCCGCAAAGGACTTGAACCCGTTGAGTTCGACTTTTTTAAAATTCAAACGCTTTCTCCCCCGCCCTGCAAAAGCAGCGCCAGCAGATTTTTTGCCGCTTCCTTTTCGGCGGCACGGCGGCTCGTGCCCCTGCCTTCGGCACATTTGCCGCAGGCGGACGCGCGCACCGCAAAGACGGGCGCATGCGCCGCCCCCGATTCGGCGATCACTTCATACACGGCGCGCGGCATGCCGCGCCCCTGTAAATATTCCTGCAAGTCCCCTTTGTAGTTCGGCTCGCTCTCTTCCGCCAAAGGCAGGTTTGCCAGCACGAACGCGCGCGCGGCTTCGATGCCGCCGTCCAGATAGATGCCCGCGGTAAGCGCTTCAAACAGGCTGGAAACGCTCTTTTCGCCCGCGCTGCCGCAATGCAGCAGAAAGGCTTCTAGCCCCGCCGCGCGCACGGCGCGC
>CASDPE010000103.1 GCA_949282395.1 uncultured Bacillota bacterium
ATGGCGCCTTGGATATTCGATATTTTTTTATCGATAAAATAATATCAAATCGCAACGGGAAAGTCAACTTTCCCGCAGCAAATTTTCGGAAAGGGAAAAAACTTGCAAAACCGAACGGAAAGTGTTGTTTGTTTACAAACCGCAGCCCGCCGTGGCAATAGAATAGCATATTTTTGCACGTCTTTCAATACTTTCCCGAAATTTTCCGCAAAAAATTTGGCGGCGGGGCGCTTTTTGCGCCCCGCCGCCCGCTCCCGAAGGAGGTTCATGCCTGTTTTTCCCGTTTTTTGCGGCGCACGTACAGAACGGCGCTGCCCGCGATGACGGCGGCGAGCACCGCGCACGCCCCGCAGGAAACATACGCGCCGAGGGTCAGGTACGGCGTTTTGTAGGAAAGTTCCACCGTGTGTTCGCCCGCAGAAAGCTCCACCGCCATAAAATTGCCGTTCGCACGCAGCAGCTCCCGCTCCTGCCCGTCTACGGTGACGCTCCACCCCGCCGAATACGGCAGCGAAAAGAACATCCACCCGCCCTGCGTGGCAACGTCGCCGCGGATATGGTTGCCGTCAAAAGTCACGTTTTCCAGATGTTCCGCCTGCTGCAACGCGTCCGCCGCCGCTTCGAACGCCGCCATATCGTAGGCAAGCACTTCAAAGGAATCGAAGGTGACTTTGCTGCCGATGCGCATGGAGAGAGTGACCGTGAGCTCGTCCTCTTCGGGCACGCCGAGGCAGATGCAGGCGTCGCGCCAGTCGCTGTACATGTTGTTCCCGCGCTGCGTAAAGCGGTAGGTGCGCGTTTTTCCGTTGCCGCTGACGGTGAATTCTTCGGTCGCGGGCACCTGCGCCGCGTTCGTAAAGCGCACGTACACCTCTTTGCCCGCGCAGCCGCGCACGGTGAACGCCTGCTCCTGTTTCGTGACGGTGAACGGCTCCCCTTCCGCCGAGGCGTACAGCGTTTCGAGCGCGCCGAGCCCCTCCGCCCGCGCAAGCGTGCCCTCGCCTTCGACGACCAGCCCTTCGAGCATGGCGTACTGCCGCAGGAGCGGGTCGAGGGAGTCGTAATAGTCCCGCGAAAGCGTATCCGCATAGACGAAGCCGAAGGGCACATAGTTGGTGTTTTCGTACAGCGCGCCGAAGCCGCTCACCGGCGTGAAGCCCGCGCCGTAATACACGCCGTCTTCGCCGTAATAATAGCGGCAGGAGAGCAGCGTTTGCAGCGCGGCGCGGTCGTCCAGCCCCGCCATGCCGAGGTTCTGCGGCGGGTCGTACACCTGATTTTCATACAAAAAGCCGTACGTTTCGTCCCCGTTCATGGAATTGTACAGCACGGTGCCCATGTACCCGTTGTTCACGCTGCGGTTGGTAAAGCTATCCCACCAGATGTCCGCCGCCTGTACGTCGGTGCGGAAAAATTCCGTTTGGTTCTGTTCGGCAAGGAACGCCTCTTCTTCGGAAAAGAGCGTCGTATACATCTGCGCCCCGCGGTGCTGCACGGAGTAGACGCAGTAGAACACCAAAGCGTACACGACCGCAAGCACGACGGAAAGAACCATTAAAACAGATTGGCGCGCGGCTACGCGCGCCACCGCGCCGTCAAGCGAGCGAGGCGGCGCGGACGACCCGTCCGCCGCAGTTTTATCCCGAAAGAACGATTTTTTGGAGAGCGCCCACACCGCCCCCGCCAGAACGGCGAAAACAGCCAGCGCCACGAGCGCGGAGAGCGCGACCTTTGCCGCCGCGCCCAGCCCGCTGCCGCCCAGCCGCGTGAGAAGATACGCCCCGCCGACGGCGGCGAGCAGCGCCACATACACGCACACCGTTTTGGCGACCTTGCGGCGCAGCGGCACGCTGTACACCTCCTCCGCGCCCTCGCCCGAGGTGCTCACGCCGATCATGCCGAAGATGCTGAACGACAGCAGATACACCCAGCGGTTGTTGGAGTAGTTGAACAGGTTCATCACGTACCCGAACAGCGGGAAGAAGTAGCCGACCGTGAGCACGGCAACGGAAATGCGCAGCGCAAAGCCCTGTTTTTTGCACAGGAAGAAGGCGGCAATGCCCATCAGCAGCGCCGCCGCGTTGAGGAAGAGCGGGCTGTAATTGCTCGTGTTGGAAGGAGCGCAGAAGGAGAGCAACTCCAAAAAATACGTTTGCAGCGTCTGCCAGTCTATCCCCTTCGACCCGCCGCGCGCGGCATGCAGGTAGGCATATGCCGTGGGCAGCAGCACGAACGCCGCAAGCAGAATGGCGAGCAGGTAGTACGCCGCCGCCTTCCACAGACGGGGCAGCAGCGTGCGCCAATACTTTTCGCCCGCCGTGCGGCAGGCTTCGGCGTGGTAGAAAAAGGCGTACAGCACCACGAACACCGAATTGAAAAAGAACATGTAAAAGGAGTTGATCAGGCACAGAAAGGAAACGCCGATAAACAGGAAAGGCTGCTTCCTTTTGTACACCTGTTCCAGCCCCATCACCATCAGCGGCAGCCAGATCGCGCCCGAAGTGAGGTTGAGATGCCGCGCAAAGGTAAACACGATGTACCCGCACAGCATGTACCCGAGCGCGCAGCCGAGCGCATACCCGCCGCGCACGCCCCTGTGGCGCAGGTACAAGAGCATCGCCGCGCCCGCCGCCACAAATTTCAGGAGCATGATCACATCGTACACCCACACGATGTCAAAGGGCAGGATGAAGATGAGCACATTGAACGGGTCGAATAAAGACATGAACCCCATGCTCGTAAGGAAGTCCGCACCGATCCCGAACGAAAGATCGTACGCGCCGACCGCTTTCAGCCAGCCCACCTCGCGCAGATAGGCGAGGAAGGTGAGGTGCTGCGTTGCGCCGTCGCCCGCCTGCGCCGTCCAAATAAGGTGGTTCCCGCGTACAAGGAACGGAATTAGCAAAACGGCGAGCGCCGCAGCGGCGCACGCCAGAAACAGGAGGGCGAGCCTCCAACCCTTTATGTCTTTGATTTTTGCAAGCGTCTTCACTGCCTGCCCTCCCCCGTACGCAGATCTTCCGCGCTTTCACGCACAAGGTACACGGGTCTGCCGCGCACCTGTACAAAGATCTTTTTGATGTATTCGCTGACCACGAACAACCCCAACAGGAGCGCGAAGGCGATAAAAAAGAGTACGGGCAGCAGGATGAACAACGCGGAAACGTATTCGCCCAGCGCCGCCAGCACGATATCCGCCACGACGAACCCGAAGCACGCAAGAAGGAACAAAAACGCCATCCATAAGTTTACCTTCAAAAGCGAAGTTGTTGCGCCCTCGATGCCGCCGACGGCGTAGCGGGTGAGTTTTTTGAAGTTCCACTTGGTTTTGCCCGCCGCGCGCTCGCGGTTTTCGTATTCCAGCCACTTTGTTTTAAACCCGACCCAGCTGAACAGCTCTTTGCTGAAACGGTCGCGCTCGGGCAAAGACAGGATCGCGTCCGTCATGCGGCGGGTCATCATGCGGAAGTCGCGCGCGCCGTCCACGATCTCGGTATCCGCCATGCGGTTGATGAGGCGGTAAAACAGCCGCGCGAACGCACTGCGCACTTTCGGCTCGTTTTTGCGGTCGGTACGGCGGCAGCCCACACAGTCGTACCCCTCCTCTTCAATGCCCTTGTACATCGTTAAAAGAAGTTCGGGCGGGTCTTGCAAGTCGGCGTCCATCACGCTGACAAGGTCGCCCTTTGCCGCCTGTAACCCTGCGAACAGCGCCGCTTCTTTGCCGAAATTGCGGGAAAAGGAGAGATAGCGCACCCGTTCGTCGCCGCGTGCAAGTTCGCGCAGGATCTGGAGCGTTTTATCCTTGCTGCCGTCGTCCACAAATACAAATTCAAGTTCCACAGGCAGCTGCTGCACCGTTTCGGAAACGGTTTTATAGAACAGAGGAATGCACTCCTCCTCATTGTAACACGGCACAACGACGCTCAGCTTTTTCACGTTTGTTCCCTCCCTGCGGCGCACGGGCGGCGCCGCGGCTTCTTCCTGCTGTTTTGCCTGCGCTTCCCCCTTCCGTTTGCGGAAGAGCAAAAGCCGTTTGGAAATATAGTTATAGATCAGCACGACGATCGTGAGCACGATCTTTACGATCCATTCGTTGATGCCGAGCACGTCGTAGCCCAGCCACATGCCCAAAAGGTGGATGACAAGCCCGACGGCGGAGAGGAGCGTGAACACCGTGAACCCGAGCACGCTTTTGCTTTTGCCCTTTTCGGTGAACACGAACAGCACCGAAAAGATATAATTGAACACGAGCCCGACCAAAAAACCGCCGCCCGTGCCGACGACGGTGGCAAGCGTACTCGGCTCGCCCCCGCCGTACCATACATTGTAGAAATGCGGGT
This sequence comes from uncultured Bacillota bacterium, assembly GCA_949282395.1. Lineage (GTDB taxonomy): Bacteria > Bacillota > Clostridia > Christensenellales > Borkfalkiaceae > Borkfalkia. Next base: position 4,344 of record CASDPE010000103.1, read on the forward strand.
ACAGCGACGGGTCAAAGGCGTAAACGATCGCGCCCATCACAAGCATGTCAATGACCGTGGCGATCCCGCCGATGATCAGAAACCGCACGATCTCCATAAAAAGCGGGTGCTTTTCATTGAGTTTTGCCAAAAATTTTTTCACCGCTCTCTCCCCTCGGCTCCTCTTGTGTACCGCCTAACTATACCACATTTGCCGCGGGAAGGCAACAAAAAAGCGCCCGCGGGCGCTTTTTCTATTTACGGAAATCTTCAATAATGGAGCGCACCAGCTCTTCTTCGTCGGTCAGTGCCCCTGCGCGCGCGCCCGCTTCCGTGGAAAGCGGCACTTCGCACATCTTCCTCATGCGCCGCGCTAAGGCGAACCGCTTTGCCGCCAGCGCCGTAAAAACGAGCGCCACGGCGGAGAGCACCGTGCACGCGACCGCGCCGATGAGGATGCCGCTGCCAGAAATAGCGGTGATGCTGCACCAGAGCACGACGGCGGCAACAAGGCATGCGACGAACGCGACCCCCGCCGCCGCCAGAAAACGCAGGGCGGAAGCGGACTCCTTTTTCGCGGCGGGCGCGTGCTCTTCACGGAAGAGCGCGTCTTCGCGCATGGCTTTTTCGCCCTCTTCGTGCAGCGACTCTGCCCGCTCGGTGAGCTGCGGCACGTACCGCTCCGCCAAAGCGGCGCGCTCCTCCGCGCTCATATGGCGGAAGGCGGCGTTGTAGGCGGCTTCGCAGTCATAGATCTCGGAAAGATCCGTGAAGTCTTTGGTCTGCACGCGCACCACACCGAACCACGCGCGCCAATTCGTGCGGTCCTGCATGGCGCTGTCGATATACTTTTCGCCCGCGGCGTACAGTTCGCCCGCGGCGTACAGCCTGTCCGCCTCGGAAAGCAGCGCTTCGGCACGGTCTTTCCGCCCCGCGCGCTCCTCTTCGCGCGCGTGCAGCACCTCCACCGTCTTTTGTTCGGCGGAAGGTTCTTCGTTCTCAAAGCCCTGGAACGAAGGCACGTCAAGCACGATCTCGTCGCCGCTGTTCGTCTCCACTTCGGCGATCGTCTCTTCGTTGCGCTTTTTCAGCTTGATCTTCCCGTCGTCGTCCAATTCAAGGTTCCGCTCTTCCATCTTCTTCTCCTTTATACCGTGCGCACGGCGAGCGCGCGCAGCTTTTTCCTGTTTTTGCAATGCCCCAGCGCCCACCCGCACAGCTCCGGCGTTTCAAACAGCGCGAACACGCCGCTGCCCGAGCCCGTGACCGCGCACGCCGAGGGAGACAGCGAACGGGCAAGCGCGAGCGCTTCCGCCGTGCCCGCATGCAGCGCGCAGGCGGGCGCGCCGAGGGCGTTGTACACATTTTTGCATACGTCCGCAAAATTGCCCGCGCGCAGCGCCGCCCAAAGGCGCGCGCTGTCTGCCCGCAGCGGGTCGGGGGACTCGTCGTATTTTTTATAGCACGCCGCGGCGGATACGCCGCCTTCGGGCAAAAGCAGCAGCATGTGCAGTACGGGGCGCACGTTCTGCGGCAGGCGCTCCACGCGCTCGCCCCGCCCCGAAATGCGGGCAAACCCGCCCGCGAGCATGTACGGCGTATCGCTGCCGCAGCGCGCGGCAAGGGGCGCAAGCTCCGCCCGCTCTTTCCCGTACAGCGCCGCCATCGCGTTCAGCACCCCTGCCGCGTCGGCAGAAGAGCCGCCCAGCCCCGCGCCGAGGGGGATGTTCTTCCGGATCTGTATGTCTGCGCCGCAGGTGCCGAAGGCGGACACGAACAGCTCGCCCGCGCGCACGGCGTTGTTGCATTCGGGCGGAATGGCTTCGCTGCCCATACCGCGCATGTACACGTTGACGAGCGCGTCGCTGCGGGGCGCGGCGACGATCTCGTCAAACACGCCGACGGACGCCACGACCGAATCGATGAGGTGGTACCCGCCGCGCGTGCCGCCGACGTTCAGCGAAAGATTGACCTTTGCGTACGCCTTGCAATCTGCGCGGCTCTTTTGCGCCCGCTCCACGGCGCGCCTCCTTTGCGCAGGCGGCGCACGCCGCCCCCTTTCCTCTTGATTTTCATCATTATACCACAAAAAAACCGCACCTGTAAACAGAAGGGCGGTTTTTTGGCGGGAAATTCACATACTTTTCCGAAAAAATCTGCCTTCCGCGCGCCCTGCGGCGGAACCCCGCGCGCCCTGCGGCGCGCGGGGCGCGCAAAACTGCGGGCAAACGGCGCG
>CASDPE010000104.1 GCA_949282395.1 uncultured Bacillota bacterium
GGGCGCTGCGGGAGGCGAGCGCTGTTTTCCGCGCCGCGCTGTGCGGGTTTGCGGAAGAGAACACCTGGGCGGACGTGCAGGAGCTGCCGCATCTTTTCGCCGCCCTCGATATGGTCGCCGTGCAGGCGGCGTATACGGACGGCATGCTCTACGCGGCAGAGTATGCGGGCACGCGCGGCGGCGCCCTGGTGCTCGGGGAGGACGGGAAGCCCGTGCCGGAGAACGCCGCGTACCGCGGCAGGCGCATCCTGACGCAGCTGCGCGGCGGGGAGTTCGTTTCCTTTGAGCGGGATGTGCGCCCCTTCCCCGAGGAGCGGGAGTTGTGGTTCGAAACGGTATGGAAGCAGTACGAAGAGGAGAGAGGGCATTGAAAGGGATCTTTTTCGGAGACGCGCGGCAGATCGGGGCGGTGTACAGCGGGGAACAGCGCGGGATCCTGCAAAAGTTGTACGGGTGCGGGAAGATCTATACGCAGGGCGGCCTCGGTTCGCTCCCCGCGGCGGATATCCTTTTTTCCACATGGGGGATGCCCGCGCTGACCGAACGGGAGATCAGGCAGTATTTTCCTTCGCTTCGTGCTGTCTTTTACGCGGCGGGCAGTGTACAGGCGTTTGCACGCAGTTTTTTGGAATGCGGCGTGCACGTTTACAGTGCATGGCAGGCGAATGCCGTGCCTGTGACGGAGACCGCCGTCGCGCAGATCCTTCTTGCGAACAAGGGCTTTTTCTATCTGAGCCGCCTTTGCAAAAACGATTATGCCGCGGCGCGGAGAGAAACGGCGCGCTTTATGGGGAATTTCGGGGCGAAAGTCGGCATCCTCGGCAGCGGCGCCATCGGTATGCGCGTGATCGGCGAGCTGCGCAGGCACGATCTGGATGTGTATGTGTGCTCCCCGGAATTTACGGAGGAGGCGGCGGAGCGCACGGGGGCGAAGCGCGCTTCGCTCACCGAAATTTTTGCGGAATGCGGGGTCATCTCCAATCACATTGCCGACCTGCCCGAAACGCGCGGGATGATCGGGCGCGGTGTGCTTTCGCTGCTGCGTCCGTATTCCACCTTCATCAACACGGGCAGGGGCGCGCAGGTGGATGAAGCCGCGCTCATAGAAGTTTTAGAGCGTGACCGCACGGTCACGGCGGTCCTGGACGTAACGTTTCCCGAGCCGCCGCTGCCCGAAAGCAAGCTGTTCACCCTGGAAAACGTTGTCCTTACGCCGCATTCGGCGGGAAGTTCGGGTGCGGAGGTGCATCGGATGGCTCAGTATATGATCGAAGAATCCTGCCGCTTTGCTTCGGGAAAAGAGTGCCTGTTCGAAGTGACTGCGCAAATGCTGCAAACGATGGCGTAAAGGAATGCGATCGCTTAGAGAGCTGTACCGCATCGGCAGGGGGCCTTCCAGCTCGCACACGATGGCGCCTGCGCATGCGGCGGAAGAATTTGCGCGCCTGTATCCGCAGGCGGTAAAATACCGTGCGGTTTTATACGGATCGCTCGCGCAGACGGGCAGAGGGCACGGCACCGACTGCGCCGTTGCGGAAAGCCTGGGCGGCGGTGCCGAGATCGTTTTTTCAGACGGAACGGACATACCCCACCCGAACACGATGGATCTGTTTGCCCTTGACGGGAACGGGCAGGTCATCGGCGCGCGCCGCGTGCTCAGTACGGGCGGCGGTGCGTTCTGTTTTTTGGGGGAGAGTGAGCATGTATCAGAGGTGTACCCGCAGCGGACGCTGGCGGAGATAGCTGAGCTGTGCCGTCAGAACGGGCGGCGCCTGTATGAGTATGCCGAGGCTCGCGAAGGGCGGGCGCTGCGCGTATATATGCAGGCAGTGTGGAAACAGATGAAGGAAACGATACGGGCAGGGCTGTGCACAGAAGGCGAATTGCCGGGCGGGCTGCACGTGTTGCGCCGCGCGCCGTTGCTTTTTCGCAAAAATATGAGCGGCGAGACGGAGATCGGGCGGGAAAACAGGCTGATCTCCGCTTATGCCTTTGCCGCAGCCGAGCAGAATGCGGGCGGAGGCATTGTGGTGACGGCGCCAACCTGCGGTTCCTGCGGGGTCGTGCCCGCGGTGCTTTTGTATATGCAGGAGCGCTGTGGCTTTTCGGATGAACGTATTTGCGCCGCGCTGGAAACGGCGGGCATTTTCGGGAACATAATTAAAACGAACGCGTCGATCAGCGGTGCGGAGTGCGGTTGTCAGGCGGAGATCGGCACGGCATGCTGCATGGCTGCGGCGGCGCTGTGTGAATTGCATGAATGCAGTCTTGCCTGCATCGAATGCGCGGCGGAAATGGCGGTGGAACATCATTTGGGGCTGACCTGCGATCCTGTGGGGGGATACGTGCAGATACCGTGTATAGAACGGAACGCTATGGCTGCGCTGGATGCGGTAAATGTGTTTTCGCTGAGCAGGATCTTTGGGGAAAAGCATAAAGTCGGGTTTGATTTGGCGGTCGGAGCGATGTATGAAACGGGGAAAGATCTTTCATCGGCATACCGTGAAACAGCAAAAGGCGGTTTGGCAAAGCTGTATTCGGTAAAAAAATAGTTTGCTTTTTTAAAGTCAAACACCACCGGCTTAGCCGGTGGTGTTTGACTTTTAGAAGGAATGGGTTTTATGCTTTGTCGTTGCTGCCGAGCACGTCGACGATCTTATGCCGCACGATTTCTTTGACGGCAGCGCGCGCGTCGCCGAGGTATTGGCGGGGGTCGAAGTGGTCGGGGTGTTCGAACATGTGCTTGCGGATCGCCGCCGTGCAGGCGACGCGCAGGTCAGAGTCGATGTTGATCTTGCACACCGCCATAGACGCGGCTTTGCGCAGCATCTCTTCGGGGATGCCGATCGCGTCGGGCATCTTGCCGCCGAATTGGTTGATGATCGCAACACGGTCCTGCGGAACGGAGGAGGCGCCGTGCAGCACGATGGGGAAGCCGGGCAGCCGCCTGCCGACCTCTTCCAGGATGTCAAAGCGCAGCTGCGGCTTCTGGCCGGGCTTGAATTTGTATGCGCCGTGGCTGGTGCCGATCGCAATGGCGAGGGAGTCGCAGCCCGTTTTGGTCGTGAATTCGTACACTTCGTCGGGCTGGGTAAAACTTGCGTCTTCCGCTTTCACGTTCACCGCGTCTTCGATGCCGGCAAGCTGCCCCAGCTCCGCTTCGACGACCACGCCGCGGTCATGCGCGTAGGCGACGACCTTCTTCGTGATCTCGATGTTTTCCTTGAAGGAGTGGTGCGACGCGTCGATCATGACGGACGTAAAGCCGTCGTCCACGGCGGATTTGCAGGCGTCGAAGTCCGCGCCGTGGTCAAGGTGCAGCACGATGGGCAGGCCCGTTGTTTCCACAGCCGCTTCCACGAGGTGTTTGAGGTACACGGGGTTCGCGTATTTGCGCGCGCCGGCAGAGACCTGCAGGATGAGCGGCGAGTTGCACTCTTTCCCCGCTTCCACGATCCCCTGAATGGTCTCCATGTTGTTCACGTTGAACGCGCCGATCGCATAGCCGCCGGCATACGCTTTTTTGAACATTTCGGTCGATGTAACCAAAGGCATAGTTTTTTCCTCCGAAAAGATTTTTTCCATGGACTATTGTACACCAAACCGCGCCAAAAAGCAATTCAATTTTAAAAAAAGGTTGCGAATGCTTTGTATTTTTTTGCGGCGGCGCTATAATAGTAAGGAAAGAACAACGCGCGAAGGCGCAGGAGGTTTGCATATGCGCGATCCGAGGATCGATAAACTTGCCGATGTGCTCGTCAACTATTCGGTACACGTGGAAAAGGGCGAAAAGGTGCTCATCGAAGCGCGCGGCATCGACGCCGAGCTTGTAAAGGCGCTCATTGAAAGGGTGTACGCCGCGGGCGGGTATCCCTTTGCGGAGCTGGTCGACCTGTCCGTCGAACGCGCCCTGCTGCTGGGCACGGGCAAAGAGCACTGCGCGCTGCGCGCCAAGTACGACAAATACCGTATGGAGGATATGGACTGCTACATCGGCGTGCGCGGCGGCAGCAACACCTTTGAACTTTCAGACGTGCCGCCCGAACGCATGCAGGAGTACGACCGCACCTATTCCTTCCCCGTGCACCACGAAACGCGGGTGCGCAAAACGAAGTGGGTGGTGCTGCGCTACCCGAACCCCGCCATGGCGCAGAACGCGGGCACGTCTACCGAGGCGTTTGAAACATTTTACTTCGACGTGTGCACGCTCGACTATTCCAAAATGGACAGGGCGATGGACGCCCTCAAAGCGCGCATGGAGCGCGCGGACAAGGTGCGCCTGACGGGGAAGGGCACAGACCTGACCTTCTCCATTAAGGGCATCCCCGCGGTCAAGTGCGCGGGGCACATGAACATCCCCGACGGCGAGGTGTACACCGCGCCCGTAAAGGACAGCGTCAACGGCGTCATCACCTACAACGCGCCCACGCTGGAAAACGGCGTCCGCCATGAAAACGTGCGCCTCGTGTTCAAAGACGGGAAGATCGTGGAAGCCACGTCTTCGGATACCGCCGCACTCAATGCCGTTCTCGATACCGACGAAGGCGCGCGCTACGTCGGCGAATTCGCGATCGGCGTCAACCCGTTCGTCACAAAGCCCATGCTGGATATCCTGTTCGACGAAAAGATCAGCGGCTCCATCCATTTCACGCCCGGGTGCAGTTACGACGACGCGTTCAACGGGAACAAATCGAGCGTGCACTGGGACATGGTGCTCATCCAGACGCCCGAATGGGGCGGCGGCGAGATCTGGTTCGACGGCGAACTCATCCGTAAGGACGGGCTGTTCGTGCCGAAAGACCTGCAATGCCTCAATCCCGAGGCGCTCAAATAGGGGCGGGAGCCCTTCTGTTCGGGCACTTTTTGTAAAAAACAGGGCGATTTGCCGAATTTTTCACGGACTTTGTGCAAACTATTGACGAACGGAACGGATTTTGCTATAATACTATCGATGCGTGCGGGATCGGGCGTGCCCCGCCGCGCGTGCGGAAAATTTTTTGAAAATTTTAACGGAGGGTTTTTTTAACATGGCAAACGTAAGAGTTGCAATCAACGGCTTCGGCCGCATCGGCCGCCTCGCTTTCAGGCAGATGTTCGGCGCCAAAGGGTATGACGTCGTCGCGATCAACGACCTCACCAGCCCCGCGATGCTTGCGCATCTTCTGAAGTACGATTCCGCGCAGGGCAGGTATGCTTTGGCGGACAAGGTCTCCTGCACCGAGAACTCCATCATCGTGGACGGCAAAGAGATCCGCATCTATGCGGAAAAGGACGCGAAGGATCTGCCTTGGGGCGAGATCGGCGTCGACGTCGTTCTGGAATGCACGGGCTTCTACTGCTCCAAGGCGAAGAGCCAGGCGCACATCGATGCCGGCGCAAAGAAAGTCGTTATCTCCGCTCCTGCGGGCAACGATCTGCCGACCATCGTTTACAGCGTCAACGAAAAGACGCTCAAACCCACCGATACGATCATTTCGGCTGCTTCCTGCACCACGAACTGCCTCGCGCCCATGGCGGATACGCTGAACAAGTTCGCGAAGATCAAGAAGGGCTACATGACCACCATCCACGCGTACACGGGCGACCAGATGACGCTGGACGGGCCGCACCGCAAGGGCGATCTGCGCCGCGCGCGTGCCGCTGCGGTCAACATCACGCCGAACAGCACGGGCGCCGCGAAGGCGATCGGGCTGGTCATCCCCGAACTCAACGGCGTTCTGGACGGCTGCGCGCAGCGCGTTCCCGTTCCCACCGGCTCTTTGACCCAGCTCATCGCGATCGTCGAAGGCAAGGTCGATAAGGACGGCGTGAACGCGGCGATGAAGGCGGCGGCTTCCGCTTCCTTCGGCTACACCGAGGACGAGATCGTGTCTTCCGATATCATCGGCATCACCTACGGTTCGCTGTTTGACGGCACGCAGACCAAGTGCATGGACATGGGCGACGGCTCCACGCTCGTGAAGGTCGTTTCCTGGTACGATAACGAAAATTCGTACACCAGCCAGATGGTGCGCACCATCAAATACTTCGCCGAATTGAAGTAAGTCTTACAGAAGATACGCGCCCCGCTCAAAAGAGCGGGGCGTTTGCGTGTGAAATTTTTTCTGCCCCCTCCGCGCCGTTGACAAACGGCGCGGAGCATGGTAGAATACGGTACGGCGGAACGGGTGTTCCGCATTTTTCTGTTTAAAAGGTGACGTATGATCCGTGCATTGCAAAAAGAGGACAGGGAGCTGTTCCTCTCCCTCTCCGAACAATTTTACCATTCTGCGGCGGTGCTGCACCCGATCCCGCACGCCTATCACGAGGACGCGTTCGATGCGATCGTCGGCGGCAGCCCGTATGCGGCGGGGTATGTGGTGGAAGCGGACGGGAAGGCGGTCGGCATCGCGCTGACGGCGACCACCTATTCGCGGGAATCGGGCGGAAAGGTGCTTTGGCTGGAAGAGCTGTACATCCTTGACGAATACCGCAGCCGCGGGCTGGGGCGGGAGTTCTTCGCGTTCGCCGAATCGCTCGCGCGCAGGGAAGGGTACGCGCGCATC
>CASDPE010000105.1:0-6232 GCA_949282395.1 uncultured Bacillota bacterium
TGTCGAACCGCCGCGAAGGGTTGCGCAGGGAGAGCCCGCCGACCGTTTTATAGGCAAACGGCGCTGTGCTTCCGTTGAGGTATACGGCATGCGGCTGGAAAGAGTTGTTGTCGTTTTCGTCGTCGTCCTCTGTGACGCGCACAGAGGTCAGCCCGCCGATCCTGCTCAGGTCGAACCAATAGGTGTCGTAATCCGCAAGTTTCACCGTCTCCGTTACTTCGCTGCCGATCAGCTGCGCCGTGGAGGAATCATAAACTTCAAGGTACGCGTCGATAAGCAGATCGTCCGATTCGCGCTTGTTGGAGATAACGGCGGTCACGCTGCTGTCCGAATAGAGCAGGGCAGAGGTCTTTATTGCAACGCTTTCCGCGCCGTAATATTCATACAGGTACCCCGTAACGGCACTGCCGCTGCGCACAAATTCGATCTGCTGCAATACGACGATGCCCGCGACCGTAAACTCCACGGCAAATTTTAAGGCATTTTCGCCCGCTTCGTATTTCAGGGCGACGCCGCTTGTCAGCTGGATCCTGCCGCGGTTCGTGTACGTTGCTCCTTCCGAGTTGTCCGAAACAAGTTCAACGGATACGGTATCGTTGCCCGCAAGCAGGGTGACCGTATCTTCGCCGAGGGTGATCTTTAAGGAGAAGGGTACGCCCGCGATGGTGACGCTTCCCGTAAAGTTGTCATAATCGTTCGGGTTTTTGTCGATGAAATTCTGGTAGACGGCGGCGACCGTTTCGCCTGCGGTAAAAATGACGTTTGCCACAGTCAGTGCCGTTTCTGCCGTCGAAAGCCCGTCGTAAAGCACGTTCAGCTGTTTGCCGATGTATTTTTTGCCCATGTTCCCGACGGAAACGGATCCTGCAAAGCCCGCTACGTCGCTCGGCGGCAGTGCGGTATATGCCATGTTCTTTTCCGAAAACGCATCGGGCAAAAAGCTCCACGGATCGGGGCGGTCGAAAACCGAGCCAAGCAGTGTGCTTGCCACATCGCCGACCGTATAGATGCGGAGCGTTGCCGTAAGCGTCAGCGTTTCATAATTCGGGTTTTCAACGGAAGCCGTTACGGTGTAGTCTCCCTTTTCCGTCTGTCCGTTGTTTGTATAAGTGACGTTTGTACCCTCGGGCAGGGTGCCTGTGACGAAGATCGAATGCGCTTCGCCGTCGTACAGTACGGAATCGCCTTCGAACTTTATGCCCGTAAATTGTGCTTTTGCGATGGTCAGCGTCGCCGTCAGCTCTTTGGTGTTATAGTTTTCGTTCGTCAGGGTGGCTGTCACGGTATAACTGCCCGCATTTGTCTGCGCATTGTTTTTATAGGTCACGTCCGTGCCTGCGGGGAGCGTGCCTTTTACGGAAAGGCTGTGCAGCCCTCCGTCATAGGTAAATGTCGCGTCGTTAAGCGTTATGCCTGTAAATTCCTGTTTTGTGGGCTGTTCGGGCGTTCCTTGCTCTTCCGTTCCGCCGCCGCAAGCGGCGAAGGTGAGGGCAAGCAGGGCGCAAAGCACCACGGCAAGAATGCGTTTATACATGTCCGTTTCTCCTTTTTAGTTTGCAACGATCTGATTGAGTTTGTTCGGGTCGGTTTTGCTCATCAGTGTTTCCAGATAGTGTTTCAGCCCGTTCGGGTCTTTGATCGCAGACGTGTTCACATCCCATTTTCCGACAACGTCTACATGCACGTCGCCGTAGTTGAATATATGCCCGCCGAACGACTGGTCGATACGCACCCCGACGACCGACGTCAGAAGGCTGCGCCGTTCGCTGGTGTTGAGCAGCCCTTCATACGTCAGTACGTATGTGTCATAAAATTCGAGGCGGAATTTTTTGACTTTTACGATAAGGCATATGCCGACGATCAGCGGTACGATCAGCCAAAAGAACAAAAAACATAAAAAGACGGTGCCGCCGCATTCGCCTGCGATACTTTTGCCTGCAACATAGTTCGGTTTCATGAAAAGCGAGTTCCTCCCTTGTATGAAATTACTTTTATTATAATCACGAAAAACGTGATTGTCAAGAAAAAATCACGAAATTCGTGTATTGTGCAGACATGAAGGAATTCGGAGAGCGCCTGAAAGAGCTGCGCACGGAAAAGGGGATCACGCAAAAACAGCTTGCCGCCGCTTTAAATGTGAGCGGGAACACCGTTCACTGTTGGGAATGCGACAAGCAGGAGCCGTCTATGGCGATGTTGCTCGTGCTGAGCGCGTATTTTGAAGTTTCGCTGGATTATCTGTTCGGCAAAGACGGATATTGAGGCGGCAGCGGCAGGGCAATCGGGCAGCTGTGCGGGCAGGCTTTGAACCAATTTCCCGCAAACGCTTTACAAACTGCGCATGTTGTGGTATACTGTAAGGCAAGCACAAGGTGTAGTGCTTTTGTGCAAAACAGCGGGGAGGGCGCTTCATGAAGTGTATGTACTGCGGCTGCACCGAAAGCAAGGTGATCGACAGCCGCTCCACAGACGAAGGCAGGACGATCCGCCGCAGGCGTGAATGCATGCAGTGCGGCAGGCGGTTCACCACGTACGAGACCATTGAAACGACCCCCGTGCTCGTCGTCAAAAACGGCGGCAACAGGCAGGCGTTTGACCCGGGCAAGATCAAAAACGGCATCATCAAGGCGTGCGAAAAGCGCCCCGTGCCCATGGCGAAGATCGATAAGCTGGTCGACGACATCAAAAAGCAGGTGTACAACTCGCTGGAACAGGAGATCAGCTCCAAGCGCATCGGCGAAATGGTGATGGACGGGCTGAAAAAGATCGACGAGGTCGCCTACGTCCGCTATGCGTCCGTTTACAGGCAGTTCAAAGATATACCGTCGTTCATGAGCGAGCTTGAATCCATGATGAAGGAGAGCGAGCGCAAGATCGCGGCGGAACGGGAAAAGCCCGAATAGGGCTTTTTTCTTTTCTCCGCAGGGTGGAAAGGAGCAGGGAATGAGCAAGCAGGTACGGGTCGGGGGTGTGACCCTCGGCGGCGGGGCGCCCGTGCGGGTGCAGTCTATGACGACGGCGCACACATCGGATACGGAGGCGGTTTCGGCGCAGATCGCCCGCCTTGCGCAGGCGGGGTGCGAGATCGTGCGCGTTGCCGTGCGCGACGAGGCGGACGCGCGCGCCATACGCGCGGTCAAAGACGCGTCTCCGCTGCCCGTGGTGGCGGACATCCATTTTTCGGCGCGGCTCGCCGTGCTCGCCGTGGAGAGTGGGGCGGATAAGATCCGCATCAACCCGGGCAACATCGGCGGGGAGGAAAAGGTAAAGCTCGTTGCAGACTGCCTGCGCGCGCACCGTGTTCCCGTGCGCGTCGGCGCGAATACGGGCAGCATCGAGCGCGCGTATCTGGGAAAATACGGCAGGTCAGCCGCCGCGCTCGTAGAGAGCGCGCTGCACGGCGCCTCGCTTCTGGAAAAGTTCGGCGTAGAGGACATCGTGCTCTCCGTCAAGGCGTCCTCCGTGCCGCTTACGGTCGAAGCGTATACGCTGCTTGCCGCGCGGACGCAGTACCCGCTGCATGTGGGGGTAACGGAAGCGGGCACGCGCGAGAGCGGCATCGTAAAGAGCTGCGTCGGCATCGGCGCGCTGCTGCTGCGCGGGATCGGCGATACCATCCGCGTGTCGCTGACAGACGACCCTGTGGAAGAGGTGTATGCCGCCCGCCGCATCCTGCGCGCCTGCGGGCTGGAAAAGAAGTTTGTCGACGTCATTTCCTGCCCGACCTGCGGGCGGTGCGAATGGGAGAGCATGCGCCTCGCGCAGGAAGTGGAGCGCCGTACCTTCGGTGCGGGCGTGCGGCGCACCGTCGCCGTCATGGGTTGCGCCGTGAACGGGCCGGGCGAGGCGAAAGAAGCCGACCTTGGCATTGCGGGCGGGTGCGAAAACTGCGTCATTTTCAAAAAAGGCGTTGTCGTGCGCACCGTTCCGCGTGAACGGGCGGAAGAGGAGTTTTTGCGCGAAGTTGATGCCTGCATAGAGGAAACGGAATGAACGAACAGGAATTTTTGGAACGCATACGCGCAAGCGAGGGGCTGCGCCACGCCGTGCTGCGCGCGATCGAAATCGACCGTGCGGGCGGCGGCTGTATGTTTGAGCTGGTCACCGACCTTCCGTACGGCGAAGCGGACGAACAGGCTGCGCTCGCCGCCGCGCGTGAAGCCGCCCCGCCGCCGCTGCATGCGGGGGTGCGGTTCATCAAGCTGGTCGCCGACGGGCAGCTCGTGCGCAGCACGATCAAAAGTTACCTCGCCTCCACCCGCGCCGCCGCGTCCGCCTGCATTGCCGCCGAGGACATAGAAGTCTCCCTCGGCGATCCCGTGCGGTTTACGCTGGGGGTGGACGCGCAGGAGCGCGCCTTCTTCGCGCGGGACGCACGCCTGCTTCCGGACATCGAAAACATGCTGGCGCACAATTTCTGCGGCAGGTTCGAAGGCGCCTTCGCAGATATGGAAAAGGAGCACGCCGCCGAAGAGGACGATGAGGAGGACGCCCCCGTGCAGGAGGCACTGCCCGTGCGCACCTTCCGCGTGGAAAATTTCGAGCCGATCGACGAGGCGGACGTGCCCAAACTTGCAACGTACATAGCCGACTGCGATTTTCAGAGCAATTCGCTCACCGTCTGCGGCGAGATCACGTATGTGCAGGAGCGCACGACGCAGAAGGGGAAGCGCTATCTGCGCTTTGCCATCACCGACACGACGGGCACGCTCGGCTTTTCGTACTTCCCGCGCAAAAAGACGGAGGAAAAGATCGCGCAGCTCAAAGCGGGCGATTCCGTCGTCTGTACGGGCGCGAACGAGCTGTACAACGGCTCTCTCGGTTTTACGGCGCGCTACATAAACCGCGGCACCGTGCCTGCGGGGTTCGTGCCCGAAAAGCGAAAAAGCAAGCCCGTGCCCGCGCATTACGCCTGCGTTTCGCCCGTGCGCATCACAGACTACAACCAGCTCAATCTCTTTGAACAGAGCGCGCTTCCCGAAGATCTTGTCAAAAACACGTTTGTGGTGTTCGATCTGGAAACGACGGGGCTGAACACGTCGCCCGCGAGCGGGCGCATGGATGCCATCACCGAGATCGGCGCGGTCAAGATCGAAGGCGGCGAGATCCGCGAACAGTTTTCCACGCTCGTCAATCCCGAGCGCAAGCTGGACGCCGAGATCGTAAAACTCACGGGCATTACGGACGATATGCTCGTCTCCGCGCCGAAGATCGGCGAGGTCATCCCCGATTTTTACAAGTTCTGCGACGGCTGCCTGCTTGTGGCGCACAACGCGCCCTTCGATTCGAAGTTTGTCCGCTACTACGGCGAAGCGGAGGGGTATATGTTCGAACATCGCGTGTTCGATACCGTATCCATCGCGCAGAGCTTTCTGTACCTGAGCAACTATAAGCTGAACACCCTTGCCGACCACTACGGCATCACGTTCAACCATCACCGCGCGGCGGACGACGCGCTCGCCACGGCAAAAATCTTCATCGAAATGATAAAAGCGAAAAAATGCTTGCCAAAAGCGTAAAAATATGGTACAATAAGCATACTGAATAGGATGTTAGCGTGGAATTGAGAGTGGGTCACCGCTCTCAAATCTTTTTATGGGGAGGTGCCGCATGAAAGTCATGCCCGTGCAGAGCATCGAAGAGGCGCTGCGCCCCGTCGCAGAGGCGGAGGGCGTGGAGCTGTACGAGGTCGTTTTCAGGCAGGGGAAGCATCCCGAGCTGACCGTTTATTTAGATAGCGCCCGCGAAGGCGGCATCGATCTTGATACCTGCGAGCGCTTCCACAACGCCGCCGACCCCGTGCTTGACGCGTTGGATCCGACCTACGGGCAGCCGTACACGTTTACGGTGAGCAGCCCCGGGCTGGATCGCCCCTTCAAAAAGGACTCCGACTTTTTGCGGAACATCGGCAAAAAGGTGGAAGTCAAACTGTTTGCGCCCCTGCGCGGCGAAAAGTTTTTTGAAGCGACGCTGCTCGAATACAGCGCCGAAGGCAAGAACGTCACGCTGGAAAAGGGCGGCGAACAGATCAAATTGAACCTGTCACAGATCGTAAAGATCTCGCAGGCGATCGACTTCGATTGACCTGCAAAAAATATTTATAAACATTTTGTGGAGAACAAAGGTATGGTAAGCAAGGAGTTTTTTGAGGCGTTGGCAGATTTGGAAGCGGAGAAGGGGATCCCGCAGGAGATCTTTTTGGACGCGCTGCGCACCGCGCTCATTTCCGCCT
>CASDPE010000105.1:6258-8590 GCA_949282395.1 uncultured Bacillota bacterium
CGAGGTAGACATCAAGATCAACCCCGAAAAATGCAGCATCAAATATTACATTGTCCGCACCGCCGTGGAAGAGGTCGTCGACCGCGAAACGGAGATCTCCGTCGAAGACGCGCAGAAGATCAAAAAGAGCTATAAGGCGGGCGACAGGGTGGAAGAAGAATTCGTGCCCAAAGACTTCGGCAGGATCGCCGCCCAGACGGCGAAGCAGGTCATCCTGCAAAAACTGCACGAGACCGAGCGCGACAACACGCTCAGCGAATTCTCCGACAAAAAGTTTGAGATGATGAGCTGCGTCGTGCGCAAAGTCGACATGAAAAACGTGTACGTCGAGCTGGGCAAAGGGCAGGTCGAGGGCGTGATGCTCCCGCAGGATCAGGTGCCCGGCGAGCGCTACGAGGTGAACGACAGGCTCAAAGTTTACGTCAAAAACATCAAGGCGGGCAGCCGCGGCGCGCAGGTGCTTGTTTCGCGCGCGTCCACGGGGCTGGTCAAGCGCCTTTTTGAAGAGGAAGTTCCCGAGATCAAGTCTGGCGTGGTCGAGGTAAAGGAGATCTCGCGCGAGCCCGGGCAGCGCACGAAGATGGCGATCGCGAGCCTTGATCCGCAGGTGGACGCGGTCGGCGCGTGCGTGGGCAACAAAGGTTCGCGCGTGAACGCCGTCGTGGCGGAGCTGGGCGGCGAAAAGGTGGATATCATCCAGTGGAGCGAAAACCCGCTGGAATTCATCGCAAAGGCGCTCTCTCCCGCGAAGGTCATCTCCGTTACCGAGATCGGCGAACGTTCCGCCGTTGCGGTCGTTCCCGACGATAAACTTTCCCTCGCCATCGGCAGAGACGGGCAGAACGCGCGCCTTGCCGCGCGGCTCACGGGCTGGAAGATCGACGTGAAGAGCGAAAGCGCCGCCGCCAAAATGGAGGCGCTGCACCGCACGGAGGAAGCAGAGCCTGCGGACATCGCTTCCGCCGAGGAAGCGCCCGCGGAAGAGTAAAACTTCGGAGGCGTGCACATGAAAGTAAAAAAGATCCCTATGCGCATGTGCGTCGCCTGCCGTGAAATGAAGCCGAAAAAAGAGATGCTGCGCATCGTCAAGCCCAAGGAAGGGGATGTGTTCATCGATTTTTCGGGCAAGGCGGCGGGCAGGGGCGCATATATCTGCAACGATCCCGCGTGCATCGCCAGGCTGAAAAAGGGCAGGCTTTTGAACAAAGCGTTCTCCTGCGAGGTTTCGCCCGAGGTCTATGCAAAGATCGAGGAGGACTTTTTTGCAAAGAAGTAAAGCGGAAAGCTACATCGGGTTTTGCAGAAAGGCAGGGAAGCTGACGTGCGGGTTCAACGCCGTCGAAGTGCAAAAGAAGGGCGTTTACCTGCTTTTGCTGTGCGGCGGCGCGTCCGAAAACGCAAAAAAGAGCGCGCAAAAACTTGCGGGCAGGTTCGCCTGCGAACTGCTTGTTCCCAAGGCAAAGCCGCTTGCAGAGCTTGTCGGGAAGGAAAATTGCAGGCTCGCGGCAGTACGCGACGAGGGGCTTGCCAAGGCGATCCTCTCGTGCGCGGAAGATGAATTCATAAAATATCCCGGAGGCAACGGTCAGGAAATATGGCGGCAGAAGTAAAAAAGAATGTTTATCCGAATATTGAGGGCATCACCTCGCTGCTGGGGGAGGGCGGCATCGCCACCCTTCTGAAAGACGTGCAGGGCACGGAGCGGAAGGTGAACGACATCCTCAAACAGCTCTCCGATTTAGAAGAAGAGGCGAGAAGGCGCGCCGCCGAAGAAGAGGAAGCCCGCCGCGCCGCCGAATTGCAGGCAGCCCGCGAGGAAGCGGAGCGCCGCGCCGCGGAGGAAAAGGAAGCCGCGGCCGAAGCGGAACGCGCGGCAGAGGCGGCGAAAAGAGAGTTGAAAAAAGACGAAAAGAAGCCGAAGAAAAAGAGAAAAAACAGTTTGAAGTTTGCTATAACGAAGTAAAAGACAAATTCACTCAACAGCAAGAACGCATTCTTGACCACACAGGACAACGCTGGATTAAGTGTGAGGAATGCGGTGAAATAAAACCGGATTATGATTTTGCATCCTACGGTGGCATCAATCGTGTAAATTCGGGTATTTGTTCTTGCTGCTCTCGAAAAAGGAGATAATAATATGCATCTTGCAATAGTAATAGTGATTTTGCTTGTATGGGCTGGAATTGCATTAAAAGAGAAATTGACACCATCTGCTCCTCCCATTGAAGATTTGGATGAACATACAAAATATATATCTTCATTGCCTAACCCAAAAGCAAGGCAAAAGTATCTTAAAAACAGAAAGCACGGTGATGAATAATGCCCGTATTAA
>CASDPE010000106.1 GCA_949282395.1 uncultured Bacillota bacterium
GCGCCGAAGCCGCCTTTGTACGCGAGCACCTTCCGCGCCTTACGGAGCGCGCTTATAAAAATAAAAATATTACGCATGCTTTCGGCGTGGAACAAGAGGCAAAACTCGGCGCAAAGCTCGCCGAAAACGTAAAACGGATCAAAGCGATCCTGCCCGCCGAGGACGTGCTCGTGTACGCCTTCCGCACAGCGGACGGAAAAAACTGCGCCGCGGTCTATGCGGACGGCATCACCGACAAGGAGCTTTTGGGCGCGCTGGCGGCAAAGCCGCTTTCGCTCTCCAGAGCGCCCAAAACGCGGGAAGAGGCGAAAAAGCTGCTCTACTTCCCCGAAACGAAGGACGCGGACAGCGCCGAAAGTGCCTGCGACGAGATCCTTGCGGGCAACCCCGCGCTTTTGATCGACGGCGTGGCGGGCGCGATCGTGCTCGGCACCAAAAAGATCGCCGTGCGCGCCGTTGCCGAACCGCAGACGGCGATCACCGTCAAAGGCCCGCGCGAAGGGTTCATCGAGGACGTGAAAACGAACATGGGGCTGGTGCGGCGGCGCATCAAAAGCCCCGCGCTGCGGCTGGATACGCTGCAAGCGGGCAGGTACAGCAAGACGAACGTATGCGTCGTGTATCTGGACGGCATAACGGACGCGAAGACGGTTTCCGCCATCAAAGAGCGCATCGCCGCCGCCGAGATCGACGGCGTGCCCGATTCTTCGTACATCGCGCAGTTCCTCGCCAAAAAACCGTATTCGCTGTTCAAGCAGGTGGGCACGACGGAAAAGCCGGACGTGTTCTGCGCGAAACTTTTGGAAGGGCGCGCGGGGGTGCTGGTAGACGGTTCGCCCATCGCGCTGACGCTGCCGTACATGCTCAGCGAAGATTTTCAGGGCGCGCAGGACTACTTCGTATCCCCTTACCGCGCCACGCTCAGCCGCCTGCTGCGCCTTTTGGCTGTGATCGTCGCCCTGTACCTGCCCGCCTTTTACGTGGCGGCGCAACTGTTCAAATTGCAGCTGCTGCCCTTTGCGCTGCTTTTGACCGTTTCGGGCGGCATCCGCGGCATCCCCCTTTCGCCGAGCCTGGAACTGTTCTTCCTTCTGATCGTTTTAGAGATCCTGATCGAGGCGAGCGTGCGCATGCCGAAGTACGTGGCGCTGGCGCTCTCCGTCATCGGCGCGCTCGTTCTGGGCGATACGGCGGTCAAGGCGGGGCTCGTCTCTTCGCCCGCCATCATCATCGTGGCGCTTTCGGGCATTGCGGCGTACACCGTTCCCGACCTTACGGGCACCCTTTCGCTGGTGCGCATCGCCTTTGTGGTCGTGGCGGGGAGCATCGGCACCTACGGCATCCTGCTGCTGACGGCGCTGCTCCTGTACTACCTTGTATCGGCGGACGGGTACGGCGTGCCGCTGCTCGCGCCCTTTGCGCCGCTCATCCGCAGCGACCTGAAAGACAGCCTGCTCAAAGCGGACATCTACGCGCTGCGCACCCGCCCCGCCGTGTTCCGCGGCAAAAACAAGACGCGCCTGCGCATAAAAAACGGGAGGAAGGAACATGGATAAACTCAAACTGCGGCAGGTCTGCTTTTTATTCGCGGCGGTGCTGCCGCTCACCAAACTCTTCATCTACCCGTCCACGCTCGCCTATTACGCGAAAAACGACCTGCTCCTCTCCTGCGCGCTGAACTACCTTCTGGAAGGGGCGGTCGTCGCGCTCGTGCTGTGGCTGGCTTCGCGCACGCGCTGCACGCTGTTCGAACTGTTCAAAAACACGTTCGGGCGGACGGCAGCGAAGGTGCTGTACCTGCTTTTGGCGGCGTTTTTGCTCTTTTCGGCGCTGCTGCCCATGCTGGAACAGAAAAATTTTGTGATGCAGGTACTGTACGAGAACGTGCCTTCGCTGCTCTCCTTTGCCCCGTTTTTTGCGGTCAGCTGCTTCGCCTGCACCAAGGGGCTGAAAACGCTGGGCAGGATCGCGGACGCGGCGCTGCCCGTGTTCGCGGCGGCGTTCCCCGCGCTCATCCTGCTCGCGCTGCCGCACGCAGACTTTGCCACGCTCGCCCCTGCGGGCGCGGCGGGGGCGAAGGGCATTTTCACGGGCAGCCTGTTCGGGCTGCCGTGGTTCTGCGAATGCCTGTACCCGCTGCTCCTGCTCGGGCACTTCGAATACGAAAAGGGCGGCGTATGGAAGGGCACGCTCGCCTTTGCGGCGGGCGCGGGCGCGGTGCTTTTGCTGCTTGCCGTGTTTTACGGCATCTTTGAAGAACTTGCCGTACTCACGCAATACCCGCTGGCGCACATCGCCAAGTACACCACCGTGTTCACCACCCTCGGGCGGGCAGACTTTTTGTTCCTGTTCGCCATGGCGCTGCTGTACATCTTTGCGCTGTGCGTGCCGCTGCAGCTGAGCGTGCACTGCGTGCGGCAGGCGTTCCCGCGCCTTTTGCCCGTGATCCCCGCCGCGGCGGAAAGCCTTGCCCTGCTCGTGCTTGCGATCGTTCTGAACTACTCCTTCAACGCCGTGCAGACCTTTGCCATGCGCTATACGCCGCCGCTGATCGTCGCGTTCTGCTACCTGCTGCCCCTTGCCGCGCTGTTTTTGCGCCGCACGCCGAAGGAGCCTGCCGCAAAAAAACAGCCGCCCGAAGAGCGGCGCGCGCGGCGGAAAGCGCCGCGCCCCGCACACGCGCGGCGGGCGCGGAAAAGCAGACGCGCAAAGAGGGAGGGAACATGAATAAATTCTGGACGTGGGTCTTTCTGGCGGCGGCGGGCGCGCTCGTGCTGCTCTTTTTCTCCAACGACTTCGGGTTGATCGACATTCAGAAGACGGCGATCGTGGCGGCGATCGGCATAGACGCCTCTGCCGAGGCGGAGGGGGAATGGAGCGTCACCGCGCAGATCGCCGTGCCCGACGCGAACGCGGAAAAGGCGAGCAACGTGAGCATCCCCTCCGCAAAGACGGTGGGCGCGGGCATTGCCGAAGTCAACCGCAAAACGGGCTGGTACCCCACCCTCGTGCACTGCCGCCTCATCCTTTTGGGCGACGAAGCCGCCGAAAAGGACGTATTTGAAGCGCTCGGCTACTTTTTGCGCAGCGAATTCGTGGAAGACAGCTGCCTGATCGCCGTATGCGACGGGCGCGCGCAGGATCTTTTGGGGGCAAGCTCGCCCGTCGGCGAACTGACGGCGACGGCGATCGCCAAAGTGCTCTCCTCCGAGGCGCAGAAGACGGGGCTGGTGTGCGTGACCAACCTGCGCGACTTCGCCAAGGGTTACTATTCGCGCGCGCAGAGCGGCTACCTGCCCTACCTTTCCCGCCTGCCCGAGGCGGAGGGCAGCGGCGGGCAGGGCGGACAGAGCGGGCAGAGCGCGGAACAGGGCGCAAAAGGCGGAGGCGCGGGCGGGAGCGCGGACGTGTTCGACGCCTCCCGCACCATGCTCTTTTACAAAGGAGTGCGCGCGGCGGTCTTAGAACCTGCGGAAACGCTCGCCTACAACCTCGCCGAGACTTCGACGGACTTTGCCTTCGGCGAAGTCCGCGCGGAAGAGGACGGCGAGGAGGCGACCTTCGGGCTGAAAATGAAGATCACCAAAAAGGCGCGCGCGCTCACGCTGGAGGGCGGCGTGCCCGTCTGCTCCTTCCGCATCCGCGCCAACGCGCAGATCGCCGACGCAAGCGCGGCGGCAACGCTCGGCGAAGTCGCCCGCAAGGCGATCGTGCCCGAAAAGGTGCTGCGCGCCGCCGAGGAGGAATTCAAGGCGCGGCTCGCTTCCGTCCTGCAAAAGTGCGCGGAAAGCGGCTGCGACCTGTTCGGGCTGAAACAGGCGCTCGCGCGCGCCTACCCGAAGGAGTACCCCGCCTACGAAGCGACGCTGCTTGCCGATACGCGCGCCGCTTATGACATCCGTTTCAGCACCCTGCACTGACCGCAAAAAACGCCGCAAAAAAACGCCGCCCGCGCTGCAAAATGCCCGCCCGCGCTGCAAAGCGCCCCGCCCGCGCCGCAAAATTCGGCGCGGACAGGGCGACATACGGATATAGCATACCGCACATACGGCAAAGCGGGCGCAGCAAATGCTGCGCCCGCAGGCTCTGCCGCCTCTGCGGCAAAACGTATTTACTTATTTTGTGCCGAACAGCCTGTCTCCCGCGTCGCCGAGCCCGGGCAGGATATAGCCGTTTTCGTTCAGCTGCCTGTCCAGCGTAGAGACGTACACCTTCACGTCCGGGTGCGCTTCGGCGACCCGCTTTATCCCCTCCGGCGCGGCGATGATGGACATCATTTTGATGTTCTTGCAGCCGCGCTTTTTGAGCGCAGCCAACGCGTCGCAGGCGGAGCCGCCCGTTGCGAGCATGGGATCGACGAGGATGACCGTCTTGTTTTCGATGCCTTCGGGCAGTTTGCAGTAATACTCCTGCGGTTCGAGCGTCTCTTCGTCGCGGTACATACCGATGTGCCCGACACGCGCCGTGGGGAGCACCTTGTGCACGCCGTTGACCATGCCCAGCCCCGCGCGCAGGATGGGCACGATGGCAACGCTCTCTTCGGGGATGCGCTGCTGCACCGTCTTTTCCAGCGGCGTTTCCACCTCGACGGGGACGAGCGACACGTCCTGCATGCTGACATAGGTCATGATCTGCGTGATCTCTTCGACCAGCTCGCGGAACTCCTTCATGCCCGTATTTTTATCGCGCAGGATGGAGATCTTGTGCTTGATGAGCGGGTGGTCGAACACAAAGACGTTGGGGTACTGCTTCATGCCTGTTCTCCTCCTTCCCCCTTCTCTTCGGCGGGGGCTTCTTCCGCAGGCGCTTCGGAGGCGCTTTCCGCAGGCGGCTCCGCAGCGGGCGCCGCGTCGGCAGAGGGATCTTCCGTTTCTTTGACGACGGCCTCCTCCGCAAGGGCTTCTTCTCCGTTCCCGCCTTCTGCCTTTGCCTTTTTCCGCCTGATGTTGACGAGCAGGTTGGTCAGGATGCCGAGGATGAGCGCGCAGGCGATGTTCGTAAGGGTGACCTTGCCGAAGGTGAGCGCGAGGCTCCCCACGCCCGCAATGAGGATGGACGAGACGGTGAACAGGTTCCCGTTGTCGTTGAGGTCGACCTTCTGCACCATTTTTAAGCCGCTGACGGCGATGAAGCCGTACAGCGCGATGCACACGCCGCCCATGACGCAGCTCGGGATGCTGGAAAGGAAGGTGACGAACGGTGCGATGAAGGACGCCACGATGGCGAGCAGCGCCGTCACGAAGATGGTGATGACGGAGGCGTTGCCGGAAATGGCGACGCAGCCGATGGATTCGCCGTACGTCGTGTTCGGGCAGCCGCCGAAGAACGCGCCGACCATCGAACCGATGCCGTCGCCGAGCAGCGTGCGCGAAAGCCCGGGGTTGCGCAGAAGATCCGTTCCGATGATGGAAGAGATGTTCTTGTGGTCGGCAAGGTGCTCGGCGAACACCACGAACGCCACGGGGATGTACGCCACGGCGATGGTGCCGATGTACGCGCCGACGTCGGCGCCCTGCACCCCTTCGCCGATCTTTGTGAACGCTTCGATGAAGGTAAAATCGGGCAGCCACTCCATATTGGTAAAGACGGTGAAGTCAATGATGCGCATACTCTCCGCGCCGGGGATGTAGCTGAACCCCGTAAAGATCGCGGCGAGCGCGTAGCCCGAAAGGATGCCGATGATGAAGGGGATCATCTTCATCATCTTTTTGCCGTACACCGAACAGACGATGGTCACCGCCAGCGTAAACAGCGCGCAGACGAGGCAGAGCGCCATGTTCGTATTCATAACGTAGCTGCCGAGATCGGCGTCGAGCGTGGCGCCGCCCACGGCGTTCTGGATGGCGCTGGACGCGAGCGAGAGCCCGATGAGCGCGACCGTAGGCCCGATGACTGCGGCGGGCATGATCTTATCGATCCACTTTACGCCCGCAAACTTGACGGCGATGGCAATGACGACGTACACCAGCCCCGCAAAGACCGCGCCGATGATCAGCCCGAGGTAGCCGAGCGACAGGGAAACGGCGCCCGCAAACGCCGCGCTCATCGAACCGATGAAGGCGAACGAGCTGCCGAGGAACACGGGGCTGCGGAACTTGGTGAACAGTTGGTACACGAGCGTGCCCGCACCCGCGCCGAACAGCGCCGCCGAAATAGACATGCCGTTGCCCACCACGATCGGCACGGTG
>CASDPE010000107.1 GCA_949282395.1 uncultured Bacillota bacterium
CATTCTTATACGCCGCCCTGCAGGATGCAGGTTGTTGCACCTGTTGCCGAGATTCTTCACGAAGCCTAAGGGGACATCCCTGTAACAGAGCAGGACATAGCCCTTTCCGGCATCCGTCAATGCAAAGGAATCCCGGTGCAGGAATTTCAGGGCCGTTTCCAGGTCAGCCTCGGCACGCGGAAAGGCATCCCTCTTCAACATGATATTCAGGGCCAGATCCGCATCGGGCACCATATCCTTTCCTTTAAGCATGCCCACAGCGCATCCCGACGAAATCACTTTCAGAGTACGTTCCAGCATCCCGACATCTTCCGCAATCGACTCGGGCACGGCCTTTACCATACCGTTCTTCACCTCCGTCCTTACCGGAATGGCGAAATAATCCCCGGCGCATAATATGCCGGACCCGCGGTCTTTCCCGGCTGCATTGCGGGAGTCCCGCCTCACACTGCCGTGTCGCACCGGGCGGTCCAGCGGCTCTCTTCCTCCCGCATTTCCCTTTTTTCTCAATACGGAGCAATACTGCCCCTCGCCTTCCACGAAGTGCATGGCGAGCGAAAACGCCGCCGCGATGAGCAGGATGATGACCATTACGTCCGTCAGCTGCTCCCAGATCATGCGCCAGACGCTCTTCGGCTTTTTCTGCCGCAGATCGTTTTTGCCGTACTTGGCAAGGCGCGCCGCCGCCTCCGCGTCCGAAAGCCCTTCTTCGCTCGTATGCAGCTGCGCCTCTACCTCTTCAACGGAGAGCGCGTGCCATGGTTTGGGCGCGCCTTCGTCTTCTTTGCCTGCCGTTTGCTTCGATCGTTCCTCTTCCATAAATGCGGAACAGTCCTCCTGAAAAGTTTTTTGAAACACAAAAAGACATAGCCGTGCGGGCGTACGCCCCTGCGGTTATGTCTGTTCTTCCTCAGCTTATGCGGTTTTGGTTACTTGGGCCGGCTATACTACCGTCGGCTCCGTCCATTGCTCCGTCCCCCGAACGCGGCTGCCCGCGTTTGTTCTTATATATTATATCCTATCCTTGCCGCGCTGTCAATAACTTTTGCCGCGCTTTGCAAAAAAGAATACGGAAAAAACAAAAAAGCGCGCCGCCCTCTGCGGCGGATCTGCGGCGCGGGAAGCCTTCCCGCGCCGCAAACGAAAAACGGCGCGGGAGCTCCCGCGCCGCACGCATGGCGTTATTCCTGTGCGCCGCCCTTTGCCGCATAAGACACGGACGGGATGCCCCAGACCGCCGAATAGGCGTCCTCTTCCGCACTGCCGAAGCAGTACGCCTGCACGATGACGCGGGAGACTTTGCACTCCGCAACGGCAGCGCCGTCTGCCTGCAAGGCGTAGCTTGCCGCCTCTTCCCCGCCGATGGTGACGGTGATCTTGCCGTCTGCGAACGCGACGGAAAGTTCGTGCGTGCCCGCTTCCGCCGCAATGCCGTCCGCCTCGACCCAGCCGCCGCTTTCGGAATCGGAATTCCAATAGCTCCAACCCGCTTCCGCCGCGACCGTGCCGTCCTTCGAGACCGCCTTGCCGAAGTGGATGATCGCCCAATCAACGGACGTACCGTCGGCAAGGGAAACATCCAGCCAGACAGAGGTGCTCACCTGCCCTTCGATCATCTCATCCGTGACGGCGAGCGAAGTCGTCATTTCCCACGCATCGGAAGCCTCCATCGTAACGGACGCAGCCTTGCCCTGATAGGCGTTGTAGTTGTACCCGTCCTCGCCGTTCGCCGCCGAAGGGTCGGTCGTGACGGTGACCGTGCCCTTGCTCTCGTCCACGTCGAACGCGGCGGGCGCCGTGCGGTCGACCGTCCATTCGCCGAGCTGCGCCTTCGTCAGCGATCCGTTCCCGCCGCCTTCCTCATCCCCGTCGCCGCAGGCGACGAACGCCGCCAGCGAAAGCGCCGTCAGGCAGCCGATCGCCGCCAAAGCAAACCGTTTGATCTTCATACCGTTCTCCTTTTGCCGCGCGCACGGATTTGCGCCGCAGCACAGCGCGCAGCCCGCCTTCCTCTGCGGAAGGTACGCACAGTATATGCCCCTGACGGCAAAAAATCAAACGTGCAAAACCGTGTTTCGGCAGTTTTCGCCTGTTTTTCCTCTTCTTTCATGCGCGCACACCCCGCTGCCACAGGCAAAACACAAACGCGCGCCCGCAGCAAACGCCCTTCCTCGCCCACGGCGGGGAAGGGCGTTTCCCGCTCAGGCGGGGTCGAACTGCGAATTGTACAGCTCCGCGTAAAAACCGTTCTGCGCCAGGAGCTGTTCGTGGTTCCCCTTCTCGATGATGTCGCCGTCCTTCATGACGAGGATAAGGTCGGCATTGCGGATGGTGGACAGCCTGTGCGCGATGATAAACGAGGTGCGCCCTTCGGTGAGTTTATCCATCGCCTTCTGAATGAGTTCCTCGGTGCGGGTATCGACGGAGGAAGTCGCCTCGTCCAGAATGAGCATGGGCGCGTTTTCGATCATGGCGCGGGCGATGGTGACCAGCTGCTTCTGCCCCGCGGAGAGGGTCGCCTTGTCGTCCAGCACGGTATCGTACCCCTTGGGCAGCGTCATGATGAAATGGTGCAGCCCCACGGCGCGGCAGGCGCGCTCGACCTGTTCGTCGCGCACTCCCTTCTTTTCATACACGATGTTTTCGCGGATGGTGCCTTCAAAGAGCCATGTATCCTGCAAGACCATGCAGAACAGGTCGTGCACGTTTTCGCGGGTGAGTTCGCTCGTGGGGATGCCGTCGATGCGGATGCAGCCGCCGTCCAGCTCGTAAAAGCGCATCAGCAGGTTGACCATCGTCGTTTTGCCCGCGCCCGTGGGGCCGACGATGGCGATCTTCTGCCCCGCCTTCGCCTCGGCGGAAAAGTCGTGGATGATGGTCTTGCCGGGGTCGTAGCCGAAGCGGACGTGCTCGAAAGCGACGTCGCCGCGCACCTTGTCCGGCGGAAGGTACGCCGTTTTGCCGCTCTCGTCGGAAAGGGGCGCTTCGTCCAGGAAGCGGAACACGCGCTCGCCCGCGGCGGCGGCAGACTGGATGCTCGTGAACGCCTGCGCAAGCTGCGAAAGCGGCGAAGTGAACAGCCGCACGTAGAGCATGAACGCGACGATCTCGCCCGAGCCGATGCTGCCGCCCGCGAACAGCACCGCGCCGACCACGCACACCGCCACGTAGCCGAAGTTGCCGATGAAGTTCATCAGCGGCATCATCATGCCCGAAAAGAACTGCGACTTCCACGCGCTGGCGTACAGTTTGTAATTGATCTCGTTGAAGGTATTTTTCACCTTGCGCTCGGCGTTGTACGCCTTGATCACGTTGTGCCCGGCGTAACTTTCTTCGATGTGCCCGTTGATCGCGCCGAGGCACATCTGCTGCCGTGCGAAGTACTTCTGCGACTTGCCCATGATCAGGAACATGAACACAAAGCCGATGAGGCTCGCGCCGATCGCGGTGAGGGCGAGGATCCAATTCGTGACGAACATCATGACGACGCTGCCGAGGAGCATGACCGTCGCCGTAACGAGGGTGGAAACGGATTGGTTGAGCGTCTGCCCGATGGTATCAACGTCGTTCGTGACTAAGGACAGCGTATCCCCCACCGTGTGCGAATCGAAGTATTTCAGCGGCAGTTCGTTGATCTTTTCGGATACGGCGCGGCGCATGTTGCGCGAGTTCTTCTGCGTGACGGTCGCCATCAGCCAGTTCTGGATGAAGGAACACACCAGCGACGCGGCGTAGATGCCGACGAGCAGGAAGCAGTAGAAGAGCACCTTCTCCATATCCAGCTCGAACACCTGCGGCGACGGCAGCAAGGTAAAGGACGCCTGGATGGTGTTGGTCAGCTCCTGGATGAGGGAGGGCCCGGCGACGCTGCAAACGGTGGCGAGCGCCGCAAAGACGAGCGCGGCGACGATCGCGGGATAGAACGGCTTTAAAAACCGCAGCAACCGCCCGATCGCCCTGCCGAAGTTTTCGGGTTTTTCCGCCACGCGCGGGCCGCCGTGCGGGCCCCCGTGCGGGCCGCGGCGCACAGGTCTTGTGTTTTCAGCCATGTTTCCTCACCTCCCCCTGCATGCCCGCAAGCTCCTCTTCCGAAAGCTGCGAGCGGGCGATCTCGCGGTACACTTCGCAGCCGCGCATCAGTTCTTCGTGCGTGCCCTGCCCGACGACGCTGCCCTCTTCCAGCACGAGGATGAGATCCGCGTCGCGGATGGTGCCGATGCGCTGGGCGACGATGAGCGAAGTTGCCCCGCCCGTCTCCGCTTTGAGCGCGGCGCGCAGATCCCTGTCCGTTTTATAGTCGAGCGCGGAAAAGGAATCGTCGAAGATGTAAATTTCGGGGCGCCTGTACACGGCGCGGGCGATGGCGAGGCGCTGCTTCTGCCCGCCCGAAAAGTTGGTGCCGCCCTGCGCGACGTGCGCTTTGTAGCCCTCCTCCTTCTCCTCGATGAACGCCTGCCCCTGCGCGATGCGGACGGCGTTTTTCACCGCCTCTTCCGAATGTTCCAGCCCCGCCTTTTCGCCGTAGGCGACGTTGCTCTCCACCGTGCCCGAAAACAGCACCGCGCGCTGCGGCACATACCCGATCTTATCGTGCAGCGCGGCGAGGGTGTACTCCTTCACGTTCACGCCGTCCACGAGCACTTCGCCCTCCGTCGCGTCGTAAAAACGGGGCACAAGGTTGATCGCCGTGGACTTGCCGCTGCCCGTGGAACCGATGAAGGCGACCGTCTGCCCGCGCTCCGCCCTGAAACTGATGTCGTGCAGCACGTATTCGCCCGCGTCCGGGTATTTGAAGGACACGTTCCTGAACTCCACCGTGCCGAGCGGGGCGCCTTCGGGGGAGGCGGTGAGCGCGCCGTCACGGATGCACGGCTCGGTGCCCAGCACTTCGCCGATGCGGCGCAGCGATACGAGCGCGCGCGGCAGGATGAAGAAGATCATCACCAGCATCATGAACGCCATGACGATCTGCATCGCGTACCCCGAAAAGGTGATCATCTGCGTATACACCTCGCCGCGCCCGACGGCGTCCGTCTGCGCGCCGACGAGGTAGGCGCCCACCCAATAAATGGCGAGCGAAATGCCGCTCATCAGCACCGTAAGGAAGGGCGAAAGGCTCGCCATCGCACGGGAGGTGAACAGCTGCGTTTTGGTCAGGCGCCCGTTCGCGCCCGCAAACTTTTCCTCCTGATAGGCTTCGGCATTGTAGGCGCGCACCACGCGCACGCCCGTCAGGTTCTCGCGCGTGACGCTGTTCAGATCGTCCGTCATCGCCTGCACCTTGCGGAACTTCGGCACGACCACGACGAGCACGAACGTGAACATCAGCACGAGCAGAATGACCGCCGCCGCCACGATGACCGACCACTGCCACTGCCGCGCGGAGATCTTGACGATCGCCCACACCGCGAGGATGGGCGCCTTTACGATCATCTGTAAGCCCATCGAAATGAGCATCTGCACCTGCGTGATGTCGTTCGTGGTGCGGGTGATCAGGCTGGACGTGGAAAAGCGGTTGATCTCTTCCATCGAAAAACTTTCCACCTTATCGAACACCTGCCCGCGCAGGCGGAAGGCGGCAGCCGACGCGATGCGCGCCGAAAAATAGCCGACGGTGACCGAGCTTGCGGCGCTGCCCAGCGCGCAGGCGAGCATGATGCCGCCCTGCTTCCAGATCTCGCCCATCGGCATGCCCGTCATGGCGTATTGCAGCACTTTGCTCGTATAGTCGGGCAGCAGCAGATCCAGCCAGACCTGCAGCACGATGAACCCGAGCGAAAGCACGAGATAGACCCAATCCTTCCAACGAAGGGAACGGAAAACCCGCCCCATAGGCGCTCCTCCTTTTTTCATGACGGCGGGCGCGCTCCGCACGTTCCCCGCCTATATCTATATATTGTATATGATTATATAATAGAATGAGCAAAACAGTCAAGTATTTCACAAAGTGCGCCGTGTAAAGCGCATGAACGCTCTGTGAGAAACGGATGTACGCCCGAAGAGCATGCCGTTCCCGCCGCGCCCCGCCATTCTCAAAGCCGCTCCCGCCGCGCCCCCGCAATTTTCAAAACCGCTCCCGCAGCGTTCCGGACCGTTCTCCCCACGCTCCCCCAATATTCCCCAAACGCCGCCAAATTTTTTGAAGGGATGTGTGCTATCATCGGAAAAAAGC
>CASDPE010000108.1 GCA_949282395.1 uncultured Bacillota bacterium
CCCCGCGCGGCGCGCCGCGGCAGGGGCGCACAGGCTTTCGCGCAGCGGCTCCCAGAGCAGGGCGAGCACGAGGGCGATGAGCAGGCCCCACAGCAGCGTGCGCCCGACCGTGATGTAGCCGAACAGGTTGTCCGCTTTGTACGAGTAGTCCCACAGCTTTATGCCGAGCAGCTTGTCGCATACGCCGCCCACGCACAGCTCCGCGCCCGCAGGGAGCGCGGCGGCAAACAGATAGTACAGGGAAAACAGCCCCGCGTCCGCTGTGAGGCGCAGGGGCGCGCGCAGTTTTTTTGTGCGTGCAAAGGCGGAGCGGAGCAGCCCGCGCCGCGGCGAGCCGAGCAAAAGCCCCGATAAACAGACCGCGAACCCGTACACGGGGCAGAGGGGCAGGCACAAAAAGCCCCTGTCCGTCAGCTTGCCCCAGCGGATGACGAAGTGCGACGTTTCCAGCAGCCAGCCCAAAAAGGAGAACAGGAAAAAGAGCAGCACAAACCCGCCCGCCTTTTGGGAAAACCGCCCCTTCCAAAGGCAGGGGCGCAGAGCGGCAGCCTTTTTTGCCGTATATGCGCGCGAGCTTATGGCGCGCCGCTGTGTGAAAGAACATTCCATACTATGCAGTACTTTACAAAAAACTTGTAAGCGAAAGGTTAAGGGAAGGGGAACGGGGCGTGTGCGTGCCATAAAAGTTTGTGAAAGGAGAGGACATATCATGCAGAAACAGACCGAAAACGCCATCCGCGCCCGCGAACTTCTCTCACGGGAAAACGCGCCGCTGCCGCCCGCCTGCGAGCGCGTGCTCGCCGCCGACCTTGCGCGCGTGCTGGGGCAGTATTTCGCGCTCGCCGCCCCGCCCGAAGTGCGTATAGAAGGGGGCAGGCAGCTGTGCATCACCGTGCGCGTCAAAGCCACGCACGCCCTGCCGTTCGGCGTTTTGTAAGGGGCGGCGGCTTCTTTCGCGGAGACGCGGGCAGGGATATGCCGTACTACACTATTTTGAAAATGCTTTTATATGAATACACAATATATTGTGTCATCTCCGCTGACTGTTGCAAATGCGACAGTTTTTTTTCTTTTCCGTGCTATAATAAATAGAGCAAAGCAAGAGAGCGGGAGGAGAGAACCGTGCAGGTCATCAAAAGGGACGGCGCCGTCGCCGAATACGACAGGGCGAAGATCGCCATCGCCATCGGCAAGGCGAATGCGGAAGTAGAGAAGGAAGAGCGCGCTTCGAAGGAGGAGATCGAGGCGATCCTTTCCCATATCGAAGGCAAAAAGAAGAAGCGCATGCTCGTCGAAGACATACAGGACATCATCGAAGAGAAGCTGATGGAGCAGGGGCACTATACCCTCGCCAAAACGTACATCATCTACCGCTACAACCGCGCGCTCGTGCGCAAGGCGAACACCACGGACGAAGCGATCCTCAGCCTCATTTCCAACGCGAACAAAGACGTGATGGAGGAGAACTCCAACAAGAACGCGCTCGCCGCGGCGACCCAGCGCGACCTCATCGCGGGCGAAGTTTCCAAAGACCTCACCAAGCGCATCCTGCTGCCCGAAAAGATCAGCCGCGCGCACGAAGAGGGCGTGCTGCACTTCCACGACGCAGACTATTTCATCCAGCCCATCTTCAACTGCTGCCTCATCAACATCGGGGACATGCTCGATAACGGCACCGTCATGAACGGCAAGCTCATCGAAAGCCCGAAGAGCTTTCAGGTCGCCTGCACCGTCGTCACGCAGATCATCGCGGCGGTCGCCTGCTCGCAGTACGGCGGGCAGTCGGTGGACATCCGCCACCTCGGCAAATACCTGCGCGTGAGCCGCGTAAAGTTTGAAAAGCACTTCCGCGAGACTTGCCCCGAACTTTCGGACGAGGAAGTGAAAAAGCTGGTCGACGACCGCATTCAGGACGAACTTAAAAGCGGCGTGCAGACCATCCAATACCAGATCAACACGCTGATGACGACCAACGGGCAGAGCCCCTTCGTCACCCTCTTTCTGTACCTCGACAAGGACGACGAATACCTGGAAGAGAACGCGCAGATCGTCATGGAGATCCTGCGCCAGCGCTACGAGGGCATCAAAAACGAAAAGGGCGTGTACGTCACGCCCGCCTTCCCCAAGCTCGTCTATGTGCTGGACGAGATCAACTGCCTCAAAGGCGGCAAGTACGACTATATCACGAAGTTCGCCGTCAAGTGCTCGGCAAAGCGGCTGTACCCCGATTATATTTCCGCGAAGAAAATGCGCGAAGTGTACGAGGGCAACGTGTTCAGCCCGATGGGCTGCCGCTCCTTCCTTTCGCCGTGGAAGGACGAGAACGGGAACTACAAATTTGAAGGCAGGTTCAACCAGGGCGTCGTCTCCATCAACCTGCCGCAGATCGCCCTCGTTGCCAAAGGGGACGAAAAGAAGTTCTGGGAGCTGTTCGACGAGCGGCTGGAACTGTGCCGCGAGGCGCTCATGTGCCGCCACCGTGCGCTTTTGGGCACCAAATCGGACGTTTCGCCCATTCACTGGCAGTACGGCGCCATCGCGCGGCTGGAAAAGGGCGAGGTCATCGATCCTCTGCTCATGAACGGGTATTCCACCCTTTCGCTGGGGTACATCGGGCTGTATGAGGTGACCAAGCTGATGTGCGGCGTGCCGCAGACCGACCCGAAGGGCGAAGCGTTTGCCACGCGCGTCATGCAGCACATGCGCGACGCGACGGATCGCTGGAAGAAGGAGACGGGGCTCGGGTTCGCGCTGTACGGCACGCCTGCGGAGTCGCTGTGCTACCGCTTCGCGCGCATCGACAAGGAGAAGTTCGGCACCGTCGAAGACGTGACGGACAAGGGGTATTACACCAACTCGTACCATGTGGACGTGCGCGAGCACATCGACGCGTTCTCCAAATTCTCCTTCGAGGCGCAGTTCCAGAAGATCTCTTCGGGCGGGTGCATCTCGTACGTCGAGATCCCGAACATGCAGAACAACCTCGAGGCGATGGAGGAGGTCGTCAAGTTCATCTACGACAACATCCAGTACGCGGAATTCAACACCAAGAGCGACTACTGCCATGTGTGCGGCTGGGACGGGGAGATCATCATCAACGACGACAACGAGTGGGAATGCCCCACCTGCCACAACAAAGACCACAAAAAGATGAACGTGACCCGCCGTACCTGCGGGTACCTGGGCGAAAACTTCTGGAACCTGGGCAAGACCAAGGAGATCAAGGCGAGGGTGCTGCATTTGTGAAACTGTTCACGAAAAATTTTTTGAGCTGACAAAAAATTTTTCCGTGAGTTGGAGGGCGACACCACTGTTCGCGGCTTTGCCGCTCGGCAGCGGTTTCTCCCTCGCCGCGGCATTTTTCAGGGCACACCGTTATAGAAATGCCGCGGCTTCACCCTCTTCCTTTACACCGCCCATGCGGTGCAATGGGCAAAAGCAAAAAGTGTGATTTTTGCTTTTGCGGGTGTTTATTAGAAATCACGGCGTTTCGCAGCCGACAGCTCGGCGAGAAACGCGTGAAGGAATTTTTGCATGAACGTAGCCAACATAAAAAAGTACGACGTCGCCAACGGCGTGGGCGTGCGCGTTTCGCTGTTTGTCAGCGGCTGTACGCACCGGTGCAAGGGCTGTTTCAACGCCGAGGCGTGGGATTTCAGCTACGGCACGCCGTACACCGAGGCGACCGAAGCGGAAATTCTGGCGGCGCTCGACAAAAGTTACATCGCGGGGCTGTCTCTTTTGGGCGGCGAGCCGTTCGAACCGTGCAACCAGCGCGGCTTGCTGCCGCTTTTGCGGAAGGTGCGCGAACGCTTTCCGAAAAAAACGGTCTGGTGCTACACGGGGTATTTGTATGACAGCGAATTGCAGGCGGGCGGACGCGCGCACTGCGAAGCGACGGACGAGATGCTTTCGTTGATCGACATTTTGGTGGACGGCGAATTCGTGGAAGAAAAAAAGGACTTGAAGCTGCGTTTCCGCGGCTCTTCCAACCAGCGCATCCTTGACCTTGCCGCCATGCGTGCGGCGGGCGGCGGGCTGCGCTTTTGGGAAGGCGCGGAAGGGGCTGCAACATAAGCGCGTATCCCGCGCAAAAACACAAAGGGGGATCAAACCATGCTCACCAACGTAAAAGTGAAGGTCAAAAAGCTCAATCCCGAAGCGAAGCTGCCCGTCTACGGCAGCGCACAGGCGGCGGGCGCGGATCTGTACGCGCTGACCGACCATGACATCCGCATCGGGCCGAAGGAAACGGCGATCGTGCACACGGGGCTGGCGGCAGAGATCCCGGAAGGGTACGTCGGGCTGATCTATGCGCGCAGCGGGCTGGCGTCCAAAAAGGGGCTCGCCCCCGCGAACAAAGTGGGCGTGATCGATTCCGATTACCGCGGCGAGATCCGCGTGGCGCTGCACAACCATTCCAAATACGAGCAGTGCGTGCAGCCGTACGACCGCATCGCGCAGCTCGTGATCGCGCCGTACGTATGCGCTTGCTTTGAAGAGGCGGACGAGCTGGAAGACACCGGCCGCGGCGCGGGCGGGTTCGGCTCTACGGGAAAATAAAAAAAGAAGCGCGAACGGCTTGCAAAATCCGTAAAACGCGTTATAATAGTAAGGGAAGGCGGAGACGTTCCCCGCCTTTTCGGAATAAAACGGAGGGAAAGGTTATGGCAAAGTACATCTGCACGGTCTGCGGCTATGAGTACGACGAGGCGGCGGGCGATCCCGATAACGGCATCGCGCCCGGCACCAAGTGGGAGGATATCCCCGAAGATTTCACCTGCCCGCTCTGCGGCGTCGGGAAGGATCAGTTCGAACAGGCTGACTGAACAAAACCCGTAAAAGGGGCGCGGCGCCGCAGGTCTGCGGCGCCGCGCGCTTTCAAAGGAAGAGGAACAGGGGAGCGTCGGGTTTGCGTATGAGCGGCAAGAAAGAACAACAGACGATCGAAAACAAAATATTTCCGCAGGAGCGCGCGCTCTACCATCTGCAGAACGCCGTAGTGCGCGGCTGCCGCTTCGAGGGCGAAGAGGACGGCGAGTCCGCCCTGAAAGAGGGGCGGGCGCTGCAGGTCGAAAATTGTTATTTCGCGCTGCGCTATCCGCTGTGGCACGTGCACGGGCTGCGCCTTTCGGGCTGTGAAATGACGGAAAGCTGTCGCGCCGCGCTTTGGTATGACAGCGGCGTGACCATCGAAAATTGCAGGCTGCGCGGCATCAAGGCGCTGCGCGAGTGCAGGAACGTGCAGCTTACGCGCACGGAGGCGGATTCGCCCGAATTCGGCTGGAATTCGCAAAACGTATGCGTAAAGGAGGGCGCGCTTGCGGGCGACTACATGTTCTTCGGCGCGGCGGGCGTGCGGCTGTATGGGGTGAAGCAGCAGGGGAAATACTCCTTTCAATACATAAAAGGCATGACCGCCGAGCATTGCAGCTTCGACACCAAAGACGCCTTTTGGCATTCGGAAAACGTGACGGTGAAAGACAGCGTCGTCAAAGGCGAATACCTCGGCTGGTATTCGCGGAACCTGACGTTTGTGCGCTGCCGCATCATCGGCACGCAGCCGCTGTGCTACTGCAAAAACCTGCGCCTTGTCGACTGCACGATGGAGGGCTGCGATCTTGCGTTCGAATACAGCACCGTGCACGCCGATATCCGCGGCGAGGTGCTCTCCGTCAAGAACCCGCGCGCGGGGAAGATCGTGGCTGACGGGTTCGGCGAGGTCATGGAAGGGGACAGCGTGTACCCCGTAAAGGCGAAGCTTGTCACGCGCGGGCGGTAGGGCGTATTTGCCGTGCGGGCGCACGGCAGAGGACGCGCTTTTTTCCGCAGGCGCTCTTTCTGCGGCGCGGTCGATGCGCCGCAGAAGAAAAATTTTTAATTTTTTTACTTTTTCGGGGTAAAAATGATTGAAAATTTTGCGCGTTTCGGCTATACTGTTATAGCATTGCAGCAGGGCGCATGTTCCGCGTGAATTTTATGGGGATGTAGCTCACCCGGTAGAGCGGTACGTTCGCAACGTACAGGTAGTCAGTTCGAGCCTGATCATCTCCACCAACCTAACACGCGTCCAAAACCTTGTAAATCATGGGTTTTGGACGCTGTTTTTCATTTTCGGGCAGTTTTTCCTAAGACATAAGGCATAAAC
>CASDPE010000109.1 GCA_949282395.1 uncultured Bacillota bacterium
CGTGCGCGTATTTTGCATGCCGCAGCAGGGCGGCGTAGTGTTCGAGGCAGAACCCGTCCGTTCTGAGCAGCACCTCTTTGAATTTCGCCTCTCCGTTGTACATTTCGGCGATGGTCTTGTAATAGCGCACCATGCTCTCTTCCACGCTGTCGCAGATGACGCACGTTTTGCCGCAGGCGGCAAAATACTCCGCCTGTTTCAGAGCGTGTTTTACGTTGTCGGTGATCTCCAGCCTGCCTTTGAGTGTGGTGATGCGCGTCACCTGCTGCAGCGCGAGCGAAAGTTTGTTTTTGCGGGCGAGCATCATCTGCGTGTGGTGCGCGCAAAATCCCTTTTCGTTTACTTTTTTGCGCTGATCGTCCTCCATCACCGCGTCGTTCAGGTATTGCTCCGTCAGGCGGTTTTCCAGAATGTTGCGGATGCGGCAGAGCGGGCATTCGCACCCGGGTTTGAATTCCTGGTAGATGAGCATGTTGCCGATGTGGTAGTGCATGGTGTTCCTCCTCGGTGCGGATCATACGATCATTATAGTGCATCCCTGCGGGAAATGCAACGCCGCGCGCGGAAAAAAGAGTTTTTCGGGTATTTTTTTACACGTTTTTTTATTCCGCTTGCGTCGCCTGCCGTTTTGCGGTATAATAGCACATGCAATACGAAGGCGAAGGGAGAGGGAATGAACTGTCTTTTTATTTACAACCCCGTCAGCGGCAGGGGCAAGATCGCAAAGCGCGAGCAGGAGATCGTGGCGGCGCTGCAAAAAAAGTTCGGGCAGGTGGATGTGTACGCGACGAAGGGCCCGGGTGAGGTGACGGGCGTCGTGCGCGAGCGCGCGGGCGGCTATGACGCGCTCGTGTTCGCGGGCGGCGACGGTACGTTCAACGAGGTTTTGCAGGGCGTGTGCGAATCGGGCGCGGATCCCATGCTCGGGTATATCCCTGGCGGCACGGTGAACGACATCGCCCATACGCTGCGCATCCCGCGCAAGACGGAAAAGGCGCTTGCCGTCATCTGCGGCGGGCACTGCGAGCGGTTAGACTGTATGCGCGCGAACGGGCACTATGCGATGTATGTGGTCACGGCGGGCGCGTTCACGAGCGCGACGTACAGCGCCGCGCAGACGCAGAAAAAGAAGTTCGGGCGGCTCGCCTACGGGTTTGAAGGGCTGCGCAAGAACATGCATTTTGACGTATTCCCCGTCACGGTGCGCGGCGGGGAGCAGGAGATCGCGGCGCATACGGTGCTCATCCTTTTCATCAACGGGCAGTATGTGGCGGGCATGCACTGCAACCGCCGCGGCAACGTGCAGGACGGCGCCATCGAATGCGCCGTCGTGCGGCAGAAGGCGAACCCGAAATTCTTCGCCAAACTGCGGGCGCTGTTCACCGTTGCAAGACTGTTTCTGTTCGGGTACCGCCACGGCGGCAGGAACGTTCTGCGCGCACAGGGCAGCCGTTTTACGATCGAAACGGACGAGGGCGTCGTCTGGAACTTTGACGGCGAGCGCGGCACGCCCGGGAATATGACGGTCGAAGTGCTGGCGGGCAGGGTGAACATGCTTGTTCCCGCTCCCAAAAAGAAAAAATAAATGGGCGCGGCGAGCCTTTTTCAGAGACGGTTGACTTTTGCCGTAAAAAAGAGTATGCTATTCCCGATCGGAACGAGCGGCGCTGCGGCGCGGAGGAGGTTTATTATGCAGTTGAACAAAAAAGCGGTCGTGTACGTGCCGGACGGCACGGAAGAGGGCGCGGCGGTCGCGCGGGTGACGCACCTTGCGATCTCTGCCCATCAGGACGACATCGAATTTATGGCGTATGCGCCCATCGCCGAGTGCTTCGGCAAAAAGGACAAGTGGTTCGGCGGCGTGGTCGTGACCGACGGCGCGGGCAGCCCGCGCAGCGGCATCTACGCCGATTGCTCGGACGAGGATATGAAGGCGATCCGCATCGTGGAACAGGAGAAGGCGGCGCACGTCGGCGGGTATGCGGTGCAGTTTTTGCTGGCGCACCCGTCCAAGGCGGTCAAGGACAAGGCGGACGGCGAGCACGTCGCCGACGAGCTGGCGCAGATCCTGCGTGCGGCGCGCCCCCGCTTCGTGTATACGCACAATTTAGCGGACAAACATGAAACGCATGTGGCAACGGCGCTGAAAGTGCTTGCCGCGCTGCGCTCGCTGCCCGAAGAGAAGCGGCCCGAAAAGGTGTTCGGCTGCGAAGTGTGGCGGGATCTGGATTGGATGCCGGACGCGGAAAAGGTGTTTTTGGATACGGGCGCATACCCGCACCTTGCGCGCGCCCTTTCGGGCGTGTTTGACAGCCAGATCTCGGGCGGAAAGCGCTACGAGCTGGCAGCCGAGGGGCGCAGGCTCGCGAACGCGACGTTTTCGGCGAGCCACGCCTGCGATACGTACGAAGGGCTGAATTATGCGATGGATCTGACGCCGCTCGTGCAGGATCCTTCGCTCGATCCCGCCGAATATGTGGCAGGGTATATCCGCCGCTTTGAAGCGGAAGTGCGTTCGGTCCTGCACAAATTTTACTGAGCGCAGGGCGCGGGGACTGCCGCTTCGCCTGCGCGCAGCCCCGCTGCCTTCGCGCCAAAAAACACCGCTGCGGCGGAAATGAGGAAAGGCACGGCGCCCCGAAATTTTTCGGGGCGCCGTGCCTTTTAATCTTCAAAAGCGTGCAGCAATATCTCGGTTTTTTGAGGCAGTTCTTCTTTCAGATACCGCTCTACTTTGTGACCGATCAGTGTATCGAAGTCGATGTTTTCGGCTTCCTGCTCTTCCGCCAATGTTTCAATATGGTCATGCAGCGTATATGTATCGATGACGTTCCATTTCCCGTTCAGATTCCTTCTGGATGTTTTAAAATGCTTGGGGTTTTTGGAAGCTGCTTCGAATAATTTTCGCCTGTCGGCTGCGTACTCGTCTTTTGAAGGACCTATGGTAGCTTTCAGAATGATTTTTCCTGTTTCGGGGAGCTGTATTTCAAAGCCGAAAATGTAATCGTCTTTGACCCAACCCGTTCCCTTGTTTTTGCAGTAGGGGATAAGTTTGTTCGGGATAAACCGTATGAAGCGAAGTCCGCTGTCATTAACCCAAAGCGTAAAATCGTATTCCGTTTGCAGAGCCGTTAATCGTTTGATAAGGTAAGCGGAAAGTTCGCTGCGGATGTTCGGTCTGTTTTCAAAAATCAGGTCGAGGGCGGCTTTGTGTTTGTAGTATATTTTCGTGCAAATATCTTTGATCTCTTTGTCTTCCACGATATATCTCCTTATGGTAAAAAGGTAATCACCGATATAGGTTTTTACTTTTTGCGGAACGGGGTAGATCCGTATCAGGGAAGAGAGGGTATCTTTGATAAAACCGTAATCCGCACTGACCCAATGTTCGGTATCGCTTGGTTCTGTTCCATAGGGGGTGAGGTAAAGAAGGATAAACCGATATCCGGAAGGGTAGCTGTTTTGCAAAAAGGTGCGGTATCGGTTCAGTTGGTCGCTGTGTTCAGTGCTCTCTGTTTTGTTCTCTATTGCTATGACCAGCTTATTGTGTTCGGATTCGATCAATATGTCAATGTGATCTTTTTCCCGATAAACGACGCAGTCGGATAAATTCATCAGTTCGATGTCGACGGGGCGCAGACCGCGCATGATCGGAAGATTTGTTCCGCTTACGCAATAGATCAGCAGCTTTTTCAGGAATTTATCTTCTAAGCCGTGATTGCCGTTCGGGTCGATGAGCCATGCCAGCATATTGCTGTGCCGTATCTCAAAATAGTTTACTTTTAAAATGTCGAAGATGTTTGCTTCGCTTGTATATCTGTACAGCGGCACCAGACAATCAATATCCGAAATGAACGCGTTCAGCAAATTGATTTTTTCCGCTTTTTCGTTTGGCGGGCAGGGCTGCTTTTTCAATAAAATTTCCAAGTCGCGGATCAGCTCATGCGTCGTTCTTTCATCGTCTTCACCAACGGGTTCGCCCAACTGCTGAAACGCTTTTCGCAAGATCTCTTTTTGATTTTTTATCTCTTGTCCGTCATCACGCAGGATGCAGGGCAATTCGTTTTCCTTACTGCCAATGCAATATCCTATGCCGTCAACAGAAAACCGTAGCATACGTTTGAGCACCTCTGTTTGTTAAAAAATTATGCCCCAAATAATTTTTATTCGGGGCAGTAGTCAAAGCAAAGACCCCAAATGAAATTGGGGTCGTGCGTGGAGCTACTGGTCGGACTTGTAAGGAGCCGCAGAGGCGGCGACGGAACAGCGATCGATGCCGATGTAAGCGGGGTCAGCTACGGGAAGCGGCACGCCGATCGCGTCACGTTATTTCGGCAGTACGGGCAGTAGCCAAAGCAAAGACCCCAAATGAAATTGGGGTCGTGCGTGGAGCTACTGGCCGGACTTGAACCGGCGACCTGCTGATTACGAAGGGGACAAAACTCCGCAAAAACACAATATATTGTGTTTGATTAAAAATTAAAAATACTAAATATAGCAGCATGGAAGTCAACTTTTCCTCGACATCTTCCGACAATCGCCCCTTGCCGCAGCTGCGGCGGGGGCTTTTTTGTTGCCGTCGGCGGGCGTTTTTGCGGGCGGCGCAGCGGGCGCGGTCGCCATGGCGCGGGAACGCTGCGGGGCAGGCGGTGAAAAAGCCGCCGTTCAGGGCGCCGACGTCGCCGCAAACCTCACTGCGGCGGACGGTGAAAAAACGGGCGCAGATCCGGCGGCGGAGCGGGGAAACATCACCGAACGCGGGCGCAGGGCGCACTTATCCATTGACAGCCGAGGCAGGCGCGGCAGGCGAGCCTTAGCGGAGCCGCGGCAGCAGCGGCGGGCTGCCTGCTTTTGACCGCCTTTCCTATAAATCAGGCGCGCGGTGATGACGCTGCGCGGCAGCTGCAAGCGGGGGAGTGTGTGACGCCGCGCGGCGCGGGAGGACGGCGCGCGCCGTCACCATATCCGCCCGACCGACGGGAGGGCGTACCGCGTCTCCCGAAAAACTTTTTGAAAAAAAAGAAAGGATGCGGAAAGAAACATCTTCCGCGGCGCCGCCTCGCGATGAGCCCGTGCCTCCATGCCCACCGATCGGGCGGCGCTCCGCTCGCTCAGACACGCAAGCGGCACGCCCGCCCAGTTTTTTTGAACGGAAAACTAAAACCGTTTGATGCGCTTTTCACGGCATCCCGCCCATGGCGCCGTGGTTCGTCAATGCCCTGCTTTCATGACGTTTCAGCGGGAGGCAACCCCAACGGCTTTGTATTTTTGGCGGAGCCGTCCTGACGTCAGAAAAAAACCGCCCTGTGCAGTTGTCGCAAACGGCTGAAAATATCCCCTCCCTTTTTATTTGGATGCAAGTTTGAACAGGTCTGCGCGGCAGAGCCATGCGGGGCAGTGCGGTGAAAAACGCATTGCAGCTTCGAAGCGCTGCGGCAAAAAAGTCACTGCCGCAGGTGCGGCAGGTCGCCGTGCGGCTCTTCCTGCCCGCCTTTGCCGCGCGCGGCGCGGACAATGGCGCGGACGAGGTAAAAGAGCAGGCGGAAGGGCAGCAGCGCGAGCCACAGCAGCGCGCGCAGGAGCAGCAAGAGCAGAGCGATCACGGCTGCACCTCCACGCGCTCGGCGGCGAGGGAGAACCCTTGCGTGCCGTGCGGGACGAGCACGCCCGCCTTGACGAGTTTTTTGACGTTGTAGCTGACCGCCTGCCGCGAGGTATGCAGCTCTTCGGCGACGGCGGTAAAGTCGACGCGCGCACAGCCGCTGCCGACGCGTGCGGCGACGGCGCGCAGCACGCGCGCTTGCAATTTTTCGTCTTGGATGTTCATGGTGACGAGCATTGCCGTGCCCTCCCTGCCGTGGTATTGTGTGCGGAGCGATGTTGCGCGCAGCGCGGCAGCCGCCGCGCTTTTCCGCGCTCGCCGTGCAAGCGGTGAAGTATTGCGCGACGCCGGCGCTCTGACCGCCGCGTTTTTCACCGCTCTTTGCGCGGTGAGATTTTGCGGCGGATCTCCGGAGATCGAAGGGGAAACTTCACCGCGGAGAAAAATCGCGCGGACAAAATTTTTCTGCATGCGCAAAAAAATTTTGTAATGGAATGCGGACGGAATTTTTACATTCCTCTCCCTGCGCCGTGCGCCGCG
>CASDPE010000110.1 GCA_949282395.1 uncultured Bacillota bacterium
AAAGGACATGAAAAAATTCTGCGCGCTACTGCTTGCCATCCTTCTGCCGGCATGCCTGCCCTGCACCGCCCCCGCCGCTGCTGCGGCAAGCGAGGCGGGCACAAAGGAAATATTTTTGACCTTTGACGACGGCCCGACCGATTCGGTGACGCCGCTTATTCTGGACGTACTCAGACAAGAGGGGGTGAACGCGACATTCTTCCTCATCGGGCGCCAGATCGAAGGAAGGGAAAAGACCGTACGGCGCATCGCCGCCGAAGGGCACGCGATCGGCATACACACCTACACGCACCGCTACAAAGAGATCTACGCCTCCCCCGCCGCTCTGACGCGCGACATCCGCCGCTGCCGCGGCGCGATCCGCAGCGCGCTGCCCGGCTTTGACACAACACTGTACCGCTTCCCCGGCGGCTCCTTCGGGCTGAGCGACAGCCTGAAACACGCCGTAAAAAACTGCGGGCTGCACGCCTGCGACTGGAACGCCGCCACGGGCGACGGAGAATGCGGCGGGCTGAGCGCCGACGAGCAATTCAGCAACGCCGTGCGCACCGCCGCAGGCAAGAGCCGCGTCATCCTGCTGCAGCACGACGGCGTAGGGCAAAAAACAAGCGCGGCATGCCTGCCGCGCATCATCGCGTATTTCCGCGAAAGAGGCTTCTGCTTCAAAGTCCTGTGCTAACGCCCGAACTGCATCTGTGCCGCGCCTTGCTGCTCTTGCCCCCCGCCTGAACCGCTAAATTCCCGTTTTTTAGTGATTTATGCGGCGCATAGTACTATGCATCAGCCGTTTAAAGTCAGGCAGCCGCGTATTTCTTCCAGGTTTTTCACACCGTGCGCGTCCATCCAGGTATTCAACCCCTGAATGATCTTCGGCATCGCGAGCGTATCGGTAAAGTTCGCCGTACCCACCTGCACGGCGCTTGCGCCCGCCATGATGAATTCAACGGCGTCCTCCGCACAGGCGATCCCGCCCATACCGATC
This sequence comes from uncultured Bacillota bacterium, assembly GCA_949282395.1. Lineage (GTDB taxonomy): Bacteria > Bacillota > Clostridia > Christensenellales > Borkfalkiaceae > Borkfalkia. Next base: position 983 of record CASDPE010000110.1, read on the forward strand.
ACGGGGATCGCGACAGCCCTGCACACCTCAAACACCATCCGCACGGCGATCGGGCGGATGCCCGCGCCGGATACGCCGCCCGTGTTGTTGGCGATGAGCGGCTTTCTCCGCTCAATGTCGATGACCATGCCCGTCAGCGTATTGATGAGGGAAACGCAGTCCGCACCCCCTTCCTGCGCAGCAAGCGCGTTCACCGCAATGCTCTCCACATTGGGGGAAAGTTTGACGATCAGCGGCGTTGCGGCAAGCGCGCTCTTTGCCGCGCGCGTCACCTCCTTCACGCTTTCGGGGCGGATGCCGAACGCCATGCCGCCGCACTTGACGTTGGGGCAAGAGATGTTCAGTTCGATCAGGTCGACAAGCCCGTCCAGCCGTGCGCAGATCGCCGCATAATCGTCGAGCGTGCGCCCCGCCACGTTGGCGATGATCACTGTTCCCTTTTTACGGAGAAAGGGCATATCTTCCCGCACGAACGCCTCCACGCCCGGGTTCTGCAGCCCGACCGCATTCAAGATCACGCCGTACCCTTCCGCAATGCGCGGCGTGGGGTTGCCGAGGCGCGGTTCGAGCGTGAGCCCCTTTGTACTGATGCCGCCGAGCACGCCTATATCGTAAATTTCATCGAATTCCCTGCCGAACCCGAACGTTCCGCTCGCCGCAATGACGGGGTTTTTAAACGCGGCCCCGCAGATGTTTACACGCAGATCCGCCATCAGAGTTCCACCTCCCCGATCGAAAACACAGGCCCGTCCTTACACACGCGCGCATGCTCCCCGTTTGCAAGGCTGCACACACATACTAAACAGGCGCCGACGCCGCACCCCATGCGCTCTTCCAGCGATACATAACAGGGCGTCTGAATGCCGCGCGCGGCAAGCCCCGCTTTGAGCGCGCGCAACATCGGCAAAGGCCCGCAGGACAAAATGACGTCGGGCTTCGCGCTTTCATAGTCCGCGAAAAACGCCTCAACGGCGTTCATCTTTTCCCCGTACGAACCGTCGTCGGTGACCAGCGCGGCGCATTCACTGCCGCCGCGGATCGCCTCTTCGCAGCAGACGGCGCTCCGCGTGCGGAATCCCATATAGGAGAAAAACTTTTTGCCGCTCCCGCCGTATTCTTTGAGAACGGAGATCATGGGGAATATCCCGACGCCGCCGCCGACAAGCGCAACGCGGCGCTCCTCTTCTTTCAGCACGAACCCGTTGCCGAGCGGCAGCACGCAGGTAAGCACGTCGCCCGCTTTCCGCTCCGCCAACGATCTTGTACCCGCGCCCTTAATCTGGTAACAGACGGTGACGCTGCTTTCGATATGTTCGCAGATGGCGATGGGGCGCCGCAAAAGGTGCGCGCCGTCGCCGACCGACAGGTTGACGAACCGCCCGCAGCGCAGCCCCTCCACCGCTTCGGGAAGGGAAAACGTCAGCCTGTTTACCCCTGCGGCAACGGGCACATTTTCCAAGACCTTAACGTGCAACTCTTTCATTTTTATCTCCGATACGCCGATCTATGCGGCGCATAGTACTTCGCAAACGTTAAATTATACGCATTCAACCTTTGATCGCGGCATTCAGATCCGCTTTCATGGCAAGGCACGCCTGCCGCGCCGCTTCATCGAAAGGCAGCCCCTTGTACGTCTCCTGCCGGTAGGCGCAGAGGATCCCGCGCGAAGAATTGACGATCCCACCCGTTCCGTCCTGCTTGAAGCAAACTTTCAGATCCTGCGCGGTACCGCCCTGCGCACCATACCCTGGGATGAGGAAGAAGGTATGCGGCATTTCCCGCCGCAAGACTTCCGCCTGCGCGGGGTGCGTCGCTCCGACGACGGCGCCGACGCAGGAATACCCGCTCGCACCGATCAGCCCGCTGCCCCACTCTTCGACAAGCTGCCCCATGTATTCGTAGACGGTTTTGCCGTTTTCCAGCTTCAGATCCTGCAACTCCCCGCTGGAACGGTTGGACGTTTTCACCAGAACGAAGATGCCCTTTTCACCGTTTTGCGCCTTACTTAAAAACGGCTTTATCCCGTCCGAACCGAGGTAGCCGTTCACCGTCAGAAAGTCCGAATCAAAGGCGCGCAGCGACGCATCGCCCACCGCCGTTTCGCCGAGGTACGCCTTCGCATAGCACTCCGCCGTCGCGCCGATGTCATTGCGCTTGGCATCCGTGATGACGACAAGCCCCTTCTCTTTGGCGTAGCGCAGCGTATCCGCAAAGGCGCGCATCCCACTCACGCCGTACATCTCATAATAGGCGATCTGCACCTTCACGGCGGGAACAATGTCCGCAACGGCGTCGATCACCTTTTTATTAAAGGCATAGACCGCCTCCGCCGCGCCGTCCGCACACGAAACGCCCGCCCGCATCTCTTCGGGCAGATAATCAAAACTTGTATCCAACCCGACGACGGTCGGGTTATCCTTTTCTTCGATTTTTTTCAAAAGCGTATCAACGATCATTCTTTCGCCTCCGCCGCGCCGTACTGCGCAAGATAATTTCTGATGGCGGGCACATGCTCCTTGCCCGCAATGACGCCTTCTTCGAGCGCGGCGACGATGTCCAGCACGTTGACGATGGAGTACACCCGCACGCCCTCCTCTTCGTACGCTTGCTGCACGGCAGACTTTTCACTGCCGAGCGCCTTTTCCATGCGGTCGACTGTAATCACCATCCCCGCGATCTTTACGTCCGACGCGCCGCGCAGTTTCGGCAAAACTTCTTTGAGCGCCTTGCCGCTGGTCATCACGTCTTCGATGATGACGACCCTGTCTCCGTCCGCAAGCGGCTCGCCGACAAACATACCGCCCTCGCCGTGATCCTTCACTTCCTTGCGGTCAAAGCAATACCCGACGTCCTGCCCGTACTTTTCATACAGAGCGATCGCGGCACTTACCGACAGCGGGATCCCCTTATACGCGGGCCCGAACAGCGTATCCGCCTCCAAATTGTTTTCGCGGATGCAGTCCGCATAAAACCCGCCCAGCTTTTTGAGCTGCGCGCCCGTCTTGTATTCGCCCGCGTTCAGAAAGTACGGAGCGACCCTGCCGCTTTTGAGCGTGAACATGCCGAATTTGAGCACGCCGCACTCCGCAAGGAATTTGATAAACTCCTGTTTGTATGTCATATATTCCTCCGAAAAGCGCGTTTATGCGTCACATAGTACTTGATAAACGGCTGATTTTGTTGATTTATACAGACTCTTGGATCAAATCTCGTTGAATTTGACGTCGCCGTCTACGATCGTCGCCTTCACCCTGCCGTACACTTCCCTGCCCGCAAACGGCGTGTTTTTCCCCTTGGAGCGGAACTGAGCAGGGTCGATCGTATACCGCTCGGAAAGGTCTGCCAGCATCAGATCCGCAGGGGCGCCCTCCCTGAGCGCGCCGCCTTCCAGCCCCAAAACGCGGGCGGGCGCGGCGCTCATCTTTTCGGCGAGCTGTTCAAGCGTCAGCACCCCGCCGCGCACCAGCGCGGTGTACGAGAGCGAGAACGACGTTTCAATGCCGCTGATGCCGAACGCCGCCAGATTGTACTCCACATTCTTTTCGTCGGCATGGTGCGGCGCATGGTCGGTGACGATGCAGTCGAGCGTGCCGTCGGCAAGCCCGCGCTTCACCGCGTCCACATCCTCCTGTTCACGCAGAGGCGGATTGACTTTTGTATTCGCGTCGAAGCCCGTCACCGCGTCGTCGGTCAGCGTGAAATAGTGCGGGCAGGTCTCCGCCGTCACGCGGACGCCGCGCGCCTTCGCCTCACGCAGGAGCTGTACGCCGCCGCGCGTGGAAACATGGCAGACGTGCGCACGCAGCCCCAGCGTTTCCGCCAGAAGGATGACGCGCGCAATGTCGATCTCTTCTGCAGCGCGGGGGCTGCCCTTCAAGCCGCTGAGCGTGCTGTTGTACCCCTCGTTGACGACGCCGCCGTCCACAAGGTTTTTGTCTTCACAGTGTGAAAGGGTCAGCATGCCGAACCCCGAAGCGTACTCCATGGCAAGGCGCAGGATGCGCGAATCGGCGACGGGCTTCCCGTCGTCGCTGAACGCGACGGCGCCCGCCTCCTTCATCTTGCCCATTTCGGCGAGCCGCTCCCCCTTTTCGCCCACCGTCATGGCGCCGATGGGGCGCACTTTGCACAGCCCGACCTCTTCGCCGCGCCGCACGATATAGGAAACGATCGCCGCGTTGTCGCAGACGGGGTCGGTGTTGGGCATGCAGCACACCTGCGTGAACCCGCCGCGCACCGCCGCCGCCGAACCGCTGGCAATGTCCTCTTTGTATTCAAACCCGGGCTCGCGCAGATGCACGTGCATATCGATGAGCCCCGGGAAAACGTGCAGCCCCGCAGCGTCCAGAACCTTTGCGCCCGCAACGGAAAGCCCGCTGCCGATGCGCGCGATCTTCCCGTTTTCGGCGAGCAGGTCGCAGACGACGCAGCCGTCCGGCAGCACCGCCGTGCCGCCCTTGATCAGAAGTTTATTCATGCCCCTTCCCCTCCTGCCTGTTTTTGCACAGCAAGAACAGGAGCGCCATGCGCACGGCGACCCCGTTCAAAACCTGTTCTTCGATGCGGCTCGAATCGCCGTCGATGACCGCAGACGTGAACTCGACACCGCGGTTGACGGGCCCGGGATGCATGACGATGCAGCCCTTCGCCGCCCCTTTCAGATCGCCTTCGGCGACGCCGTAATATTTGTTGTACTCAGACAGCGACGGGAACAGCCCGCCCTGCATGCGCTCCAGCTGGATGCGCAGCCCCATCACCACGTTCGCCCCGTCGATCGCCTCCTCGCGGCTGCGGGCGACCTTCGCGCCCAGCCTGCCGATCCCCTGCGGCATCATGGTAGCGGGCGCGAACATCACCACTTCCGCGCCCAGCTTGGTCAGCCCGAACAGATTGCTTTTTGCGACGCGCGAATGCAGGATGTCGCCGAGGATGGCGACTTTCAGCCCCTTGAAGGAGCCGAACGCCTCGCGCATGGTATAAAAGTCGAGCAGCGCCTGCGTGGGGTGCTCGTTCATGCCGTCGCCGCCGTTGATGACGGAAGCCTTTACGTTGCGCGCCAGAAGATGCGGCGCGCCGCCCATCGGGTGGCGGATGACGATGACGTCGTTTTTCAT
>CASDPE010000111.1 GCA_949282395.1 uncultured Bacillota bacterium
TCCACACCGCCCAGATCGCCGCCAGCTGCAGCCCGAGCGCCACGCCCTTGCCCGCGCCCGCAAGCAGCGCGGGCAGAAAGGCGGCGGCGTCCTTGAACAGGAGCGCCGCCGCCGACGCCGCAAACACCGCCAGAAACAGGATGTTCATTCCCCCTCCCCGAAAAAGGCTTGCTCCGCCCTGCCCTAACCTATGCGCGGACTTGTCCGTTTTATGCGGCAAATCCGTTTACTTTGCCCGCAAAATGCGGTATAATGGACGGGAAAACCAACGGACGGCGCCCATTTGCGCCGAAAGGGGCGGCTTATGAACAAAAAACCTTATTATATCACGACGGCGATCGCCTACACTTCGGGCAAACCGCACATCGGCAACACGTACGAGATCGTGCTCACCGACGCCATTGCGCGGTTCCGGCGGATGCAGGGCTACGACGTGCGCTTTCAGACGGGCACGGACGAGCACGGGCAGAAGATCGAAGAAAAGGCGGCTGCCGCGGGCAAGACGCCCAAGGAGTTCGTAGACGGCGTCGCCGCGCAGATCAAGGGCATCTGGGATCTGATGAACATCTCGTACGACAAGTTCATCCGCACGACGGACGCAGATCACGAAATACAGATCCAGAAGATCTTCAGAAAACTGTACGAACAGGGCGACATCTACAAAGGCAGTTACGAGGGGCTGTACTGCACGCCCTGCGAGTCCTTTTGGACGCCTTCGCAGCTGAAAGACGGCAAATGCCCCGACTGCGGCAGGGAAGTAAAGCCCGCCAAGGAAGAGGCGTACTTCTTCCGCATGAGCAAGTATGCGGACAGGCTGCTGCAATATTACGACGAACACCCCGAATTCATCACGCCCGTCTCCCGCAAGAACGAGATGGTGAACAACTTTTTGAGGCCCGGGCTGCAGGATCTGTGCGTTTCGCGCACCTCCTTCAAGTGGGGCATCCCCGTAGACTTCGACCCCAAACACGTGGTGTACGTGTGGCTGGACGCTCTTTCCAACTACATCACGGGCCTTGGTTACGACGCGGACGGGAACAGCAGCGAGCTGTTCAAAAAATACTGGCCTGCGGACGTGCACGTCATCGGCAAGGACATCATCCGCTTCCACACCGTGTATTGGCCCATCTTTCTGATGGCGCTGGGGCTGCCGCTGCCCAAACAGGTGTTCGGGCACCCGTGGCTTTTGATGGGCGGAGACAAGATGAGCAAGTCGCGCGGGAACGTCATCTACGCGGACGAGCTGGTCAGCATTTTCGGCGTGGACGCGGTGCGCTACTTTGTGCTGAACGACATGCCCTTTGAGGGCGACGGGAACATCACCTGGGAGCTTTTGTGCGAGCGCGTGAACACAGACCTCGCCAATACGTACGGCAACCTTGTATCCCGCACGGCGGCGATGGCGCGCAAATATTTTGACGGCGTGCTGCGCGACGCGGGCGCGGCGGAACCTGTGGACGCAGAGCTCAAAGCCATGGCGGCGGCGCTGCGGGATAAGGTCTCCGCAAAGATGGACGAATTCCGCATTTCGGACGCGCTGGGCGAGATCTTCGCCTTCCTGCGCCGCTGCAACAAGTACATCGACGAGACCGCGCCGTGGCTCCTTGCCAAAGACGAGGCGAAAAAGGACAGGCTCTCCACCGTTTTGTACAACCTTGCCGAAGGGATCGTGATGGCGACGTCGCTGCTTGTCCCCTTCTTGCCAAGCACGGCGGAAAAGGTGTTCGCGCTGTTCAACACGGCGCCGCGCGCCTACGACGCGCTGGCTGCGTTCGGGCTGCTGCAAAGCGGCACGAAGGTCGCCGATGCCGAAGCGCACCTGTTCGAGCGCAGGCAGTATAAGGACGTGGAAGCAGCCTACGCGGCACTGCACGAGCCCGCCAAGGAGGAAAAGGCGGAGCAGCCCGCCGCCAAAAAGCATGAACCCGAATACCCCGCCGAAATTTCCATCGACGACTTTGCCAAGGTGCGCATGCAGATCGCGGAAGTTGTCGCCTGCGAAAAGGTGAAAAAGAGCGACAAACTGTTAAAGAGCACCGTGAAAGTCGGGGAAGAGACGCGCACCGTCGTCAGCGGCATCGCCAAGTTCTATACCCCCGAAGAGATGGTCGGCAAAAAAGTGGTGATGCTCACCAACCTGAAACCCGCCAAGCTGTGCGGCGTTCTGAGCGAGGGCATGCTGCTGTGCGCCGAGGACGAAGCGGGCAACCTTTCCCTGCTCACCCCCGAAAAGGCGATGAAGAGCGGAAGCGGGATATTCTGAGAGTGCTCGCGGATTTCTCGGCAGGCTGCTGCCTGCGAAATCCTGCGATTTAAGGACAACCCCACCACTCTCGCTGCGTTCGAGATGGCGGAGGTTTTCCTCTGCGCCGCACCTTTCAGGGCACACCATTATAGAAGTGCGGCGCATTCACCTTTCCTGCAACAGCGCTTACGCGCAAACAGGGGTGCGCTGCGCAAAAGCGTGGTTTTGCTTGCGCGAAAGATTATTTAAGCGCGCGCGTTCACCCCTTTTCTGGAAAGTCGCAAGTATGCGACAAATTGAGTGCGCTTACCGAAAAGCGTCGTTTTCGGACGCGCAATTTGATTATGGAAAAAGGGGGCTGTCTTTTTGCGTCACCCTGAGCGGAGTCGCGCAGCAGGCGTTCCCCTGTCATCCTGAGCGGAGCGGCGTAGCCGCGCAGTCGAAGGATCTCTATTCGGATTTTGTCGATATTTTCATAGAGATCCCTCGACAGGCTCGGGATGACGGAAAGAGCGGCTCGGGATGAAAAAAGGGGTGCGGGATGACAAAAGAGGCGGCTCGGGGAAGGCGTGGCGCACTCCCCGGCTGCGCATGGGATGAAAAAACAGCGGTACGGCGGGCGGAAAATTTTTCCGCCCGCCCTTTTTAAAAAAATTTTTTTATTCGGGTGAGTAATTCCGCCTCTTCGTGCGTTTAACGAGCGAGAGGTTTTGCAAGGGGCACATGCCCGACGGGGAAAATGGGAGAGGATAGGATGACAGGGATCTATGATGCGGATGCGGCGCTGTACCGCGCATGGCTGGACGGGAACGGGGCGGCGCTCGAGAGCCTCGTTGCCCGCCTCAGCGACGCGCTCGTGCGGTTCGCCTATTCCTATACGGGCGACGAGGCTGCCGCGGAGGACGTTGCCGCAGATGCCTTTGCCGTGCTCGTATGCAAGCGCAAGCCCTTTACCGAGGGCGCGCGGTTCCGCACCTATCTGTACAAGATCGCGCGGAACAGGGCGCTCGACCTGCTGCGCAGGAACAGGCGGCTGACGGCGCTGCCCGAAGGCGCGCCCGCCCGCGAGGACGCGGAACGGCAGTTTTTTGCCGCCGAGCGGGACAGGACGCTTTTTGCCTGCATGCGGCGGCTGGCGCCGCAGTACCGCGAAGTACTGGAACTCACCTATTTCGAGGGGTTTACCCCCGCCGAATGCGCCGCGATCCTCAAAAAAAGCAGCAAACAAGTGTACAACCTCCTCTCCCGCGCAAAGACCTCTCTCAAAGAATTGCTCGAAAAGGAAGGGTTTGACCATGAAGACGTATAAAGAACGCACGGAAGACATTCTGGCGCGCGCCGAAGGCATGAAACAGCGCTCGCGCCGCATTACGCTCGTCTCCGTGCTTGCGGTATGCCTCGCCGCGCTGTGCGGGCTGCTGCTTCTGCTGTTCGTGCCCTATGCGAACACGGGGATGCCCACCCTTGCGGAATACCGCGGCAGCGACTACTACCCGCTCATGCAGAAGATCAACACGCTCACCTACCGCGCGCCGAAGTACAAAAACAACTTTGAAGCGCTCACGGGCTGGGTGCAGGATCTGTTCGGCGGCGCACAAGCGGCGGATGATATGGAGGCGCCCAATGGCAGCGCCGAAGAAGACAACGATTACCTTGAAGTCACCGACAACCAGGTGGCGGGGGTCATCGAAGGCGACCTTTTCAAAGCCACGGAGAGCACCTTTTTTTACCTGACGTGGGAAAAGGACAATTACATCCTGCGCGCCTGCTCGATCGCGGGGGAAGATTCTGCGATCCTTGCCGAATACACCGTCCCCGCCGACGAGGGCGCGCGCACGGGCGGCTACACCGACCGCGCGGAGATCTATTTAAGCAGCGACGGGAACACCGTGACGCTGTTTTCTCCCGCCTATGTGCAGAGCGAGGGGCAGCTGTACACGCAGATCACGAGCATCGACGTATCCGACCCCGCCGCCATGCAGCTTACGGACAGGGTGTACGTTTCGGGCAGCTATATCTCCTCGCGCAAGACGGACGGCACCTTCCTGCTCATAAGCCATTTCGCCGTGCGCAATAACCCCGACTTTGCCGACGAGGCGCAGTACCTGCCGCAGGTCGGCACCCCCGGCGACATGCACAGCCTGCCCATGGAAAACATCGTGCTGCCCGACGGCGCGGACACGGCGCGCTATACCGTCGTATGCTCGCTCGCCGAAGACGGGCTGACCGTAAAAGACGCCTGCGCCCTCTTTTCGTACACGGATACGGTGTACGTTTCGGAGAACAACATTTTTGTGGCGCGCAGCCACGACCTTGCGGGGCAGGTCATTGCCTGCGGCGCGGAAGGGAGTTGCTCCTATTCGGAGGAGCGCACGGAGATCGCCTGCCTCGCCTACGAGGGCGGCGCCTTCACCTACAACGGCACGGCGGACGTGCCCGGCACCGTGAAAGACCAATACAGCCTGGACGAGCGGAACGGGCAGCTGCGCGTTGTCACCACGCTGTACCGTTGGGGCTTGCAGACGGAAGGCAACGTTTCGGACCCGCCGCCCCTGGGCACCAACGCGGGGGTGTATATCGTCGACCTTGCCGACTTTCAGACCGTCGGCGCGCTCGAATGGTTCGCGCCGCAAGGCGAACGCGTGATGTCCGCCCGCTTTGAAAAGGAGGAGGACCTCGTCTGGGTGTGCACCGCCGTCGAGTTCACCGACCCCGTGTTCCGCATCGACCTCAGCGACTCCGCACACATCACCTATACCGAGACGGGCACCGTCGAAGGGTATTCGCACACCCTTATCGACTTTACGGACGGCACCCTGCTCGGCATCGGGTACGGCGAATCGACGTGGGAGCTGAAGATCGAACTGTACGAAAAACAGGGCGACGAAGTGGTTTCGCTCGACGCGTACACGGCGGACGAGACCATCTCCACCGACTACAAGGCGTACTTCATCGACCGCGAAAACGGGCTGGTCGGCATGCAGGTGTACAACGGCGGGGAGAGCGAGTATCTTGTGCTCGCCTACGACGGCTACGGTCTGACCGAGGCGCTGCGCCTGCCCATGGCGGACGGCGATTACGATAACACCCGCGCGGCGTACATCGGCGGCTGGCTGTATATCCTCTCCGACGACGAAACGGGGTTTTACGCGGTGCAGCTGTGAGCGAGGCGCGGACACGGGCGCGGATTCACGCGCTGAGCGGCTCGCATGAGGATCTCCGCGAGCTTCTTGCGCGCCAGCGCCGCCAGCTCAGGGAGGCGCGGACGGTTCTTGCCGACATGACCGGCGGGAAGCACGTCTACAGCCCGCTTGAGCTGCTTCTCGCGCCCTCGGACGCGCAGGAGGAAAAAGGCGCTGCGATCGCCTCCGTCAAAGGCGCTGCGCACCATTACGAGCACAGGCGTCTGACAGGCGTCATCGAGCCGCCGGAGCCGCCTGATCCGGAAGCCGCGCAGGAGGAAACACCGTGCGCGGATCCGGAAATCGCGGAGCTCCATGCGGCAATCACCGCGCGGAAAACAGGAAATGACACGGAGGATGATCTCCGTGAAATTCATAATTTCATCACAAAACGAGGAGAAGGAGAAGAAGATGTCTACTGATTACATCGACACGACGGACAAGAACGAGGACCGCTCGGACAGGCTGACATTGAGTCATGACGCTTTCATGTCGCATGTCGCACAATGCCGTCCGGAGGACCAGGAGCGCATGAACTGGCTCTGGGGCTACCTGCA
>CASDPE010000112.1 GCA_949282395.1 uncultured Bacillota bacterium
CTTTGATCTTGTTGCGCACATAGACCTGCGAGGCAGGGTCTTCCCCCACCAGAACGACCGCCAGCCCGATCGGCTTTCCGCGCTCCTGCGCAAACCGCTGCGCTTCCTCGCGGATCCCCGCGCGCAGCTTTGCCGCAAGCGCCTTTCCGTCAATGATAATGCTCACGAATGTACCTCCTCCGCCAAGAAGCCCGCCAGCACACCGTTGACGAACCCGACGCTCTTTTCCGTTGAATATTTTTTTGCAAGCCCGACCGCCTCGTTCACCGCCACGACGGCAGGCGCGCCGCCCACATAACGGATCTCTGCCATCGCAAGCAGCATGGCGCTTTTATCGGCGGGGAACAGGCGCTCCGCAGAAAAACCGACGGCATATTTGCCGAGCAGCGCGTCAAGCTCTTCGCGGTGCGCAAACACTGCGGAAACCAACGCGTCGGCAAACGCCGCGTCTTCCTTATCAAGCTCTGCGGCCTTATAGATACCGCGCCGCAAAGACGCGTCGCTCTCCTGCTGAAAGAGCGATGCGAAAACGATCTTGAATGCGCATTCACGCGCCTTGCTTCTCATATGCGATCTCCATCCGGACACAAATATTTCCCTCCGCCCTGCGAAGGGAAATACCGTTTATTTTCATTGTTCTTCCGCAGCCGTTCAGTCTGCCGTGCGCTCGCTCAAAGAATCGACACCCACAACATACACATCCACTTTGGCGACTTTGTACTTCGTCATCGCCTCCACGTTGTGTTTGACGGTCTGCTGGATCTTGAACGCGACTTCCGGAACATTGTACCCGTAGTCTACGATCACGGAAATATCGGCGTAAATGCCCGCCTTTTCGAAATAGACTTTCAGCCCCTTCTTTTTCCCGCCGAGCAGTTCGACCCCTTCCACCTCAGAAACGGCAAGCTGAATGATGCCGCTCACGATGCCGGGGTTGTAGGAAACTTTCCCCTTCTGCCCGTCGGAAGGTACGCGCCTGAAAATTGCCATTCCGCACCCTCCCGAAAACTTCTGTGTATATAGTATAACACATTTTTCAGGATTTGAACAGTATTTTTATCAAATTTCCGTGCCGATCGGCGTAATATTTACGTTTGCCGGATCGCAGCCCGCTTCCGTGCTGAGAATGTTGTAGATCGAAAGGAAATCGTTGTGCGAAAGCCCCGCGGCGCTGACGAACACGTTCACGCTTTCGGATTCGGTGCCGATACTGACGACGACGTCGTCATACCCCATCGCCTTGATATACGTTTCAAGCAGCAGCTCCCGCTCCATCGCCTCTACGATATCAAGTTTGAGCGCAACGGCTTCGGCGTACTCGGCGCTGGAAGGCTCCACTTCCGCAAGGATGGAATCCAACTCCAACAGTTCGGCGTTGCGGTTTGTTGTGCGGTCGGTGCGGTAGGTGGAAAAGTAATTCGCCGCCTCCGCCGCATCCGCGTCGGCATTGCCCGTTACCCCGCCTGCGAGCACAAAGTTGAACACCGCCGTTACGGCAAGCAACAACACGAGCGCAGACATGATGATGATCTTTTTGGTTCTCGACATTTCCGTTATTCTCCTTTTACCTTTTTATCTTCCTTCTTTGGCGTATACCTTGATTCTGCTTTGGTCTATATCGAGCGCGGACGCAGCCGCATCGATCAGACGGGAACGGACAGTTATGCTGTCTGCCCCGTCCGCCACGATCAGCACGCCCGTGATCGCAGGCTTCCGCTCTTCCAGCACGACGACGTCTCCCCCGACAAAGACGGGCGAAGTCGTCGTAGTCCCGTCGGATGCGACCGTCGTTTCCATGGCGATCACCGTTTCCCCTTCGTTCGCGACGCTGACGAACACGCTCACGTTTCCCGCGCCTTCCAGCTGCGAAAGCACGTCGGCAAGCTCCTTTTCCACCTGCTGCGCATACGTTTCGGCTGCGGCAGCCTGCTTTCCATCGTCCCCCGCCAGCAGCGAATACACGACCGCGATGACGATAACGCAGAGGATGACCGCCACAACGATCTCCGCGATCCTGCCCGCTTTCAGCTTTTCCTTCCACTTCCCGAACGCCGATGTTCCGTTCACCGCACAGTCACCTCCGCTCCTTTATATGTACCGGAAAGGTCTTCGGCGATCTGTTCGATTATAAATATATGCTCGCCGTCTGCATATATTCCGAAATCTTCTACCGTAACAAGCACTTCCGACACGGTGTATTCGTATTCGACGTTTTCCCACCCGACGCGCACATCGGCGGTGACGGAAAACTCTTCATCGATGTACGATTCAAGCGAAGCCGCCTCCGCCTCGGCACGGCGCGCAAACATCTTTTCAATGAACGCGTCGTCGTATTCCATTGAACCCTGCCCGCTCAGCGAGGGGAAAGCGCCTTCTCCGCCCGTAAACAGCGCCAGAAGCGGCACCAGCATCACGAGCAGACAAAACAGCTTCAGGATCCCGTTGATGAATTTCCCCGTTTTGCCCTCGGGCAGCAGAACGGTGACGAGTGCAGAGATGAGCGCTGCCCCGCAGACAGCCAGAATATACGCCTTCATTTCAGAACATCGCATTCGAAGAGCAGATGAGCAGCAGAACGGTCACGAAATACATGAACCCCACCGCCAACAGCCCCGCAATAAAGTAATTGACCGCGCCCGACAAGGACGAGAGAAACCCCGAAACGCCCTCCGCGCCGACGGGCTCAGTGACGGCGGCGGTCAATTTCAGGAACAGGTTATACACGATCAGCTGCACCAGCGGCACGGCGATCACGATGACGAGCAGCAGGATGCCGCACATGCCGACGGAATTTTTGATGAGCACCCCGCCCGCCATCACAAGATCCAGCCCGCCGCTGAGAAAACCGCCCACCATCGGAACAGAGTTCCCGAGGGCATACTTTGCCGCTTTGAACGAGATGCCGTCATAGGTCGCCGATGTGATGCCCTGCACGGTCAGAAATACCGAAAACGCAGTCAGCGAAATACCGAGCACCCATTTGATGACGCTGCCGAAAAAGGAAGTAAAGTTTTGCAGGCGGACTTCGCCGTTCATGTGCCCCGCCATGTGCAGCACGCACACGAGCACGGCGAGCGGAAACACGGCAGCCGACACGATCTGCACGATGCCGTCGCTCAGAAACAATGCAGCCGGGCGGTACACGGCGGCGGAAACGTTGCCCCCGCAGGTGACGATGAGCGTAAGCAACACGGGAAAGACCGCCTGCATCTGCGAGCGCATGGACGACACCGCGCCGATGCAATCCGACACGATAACGGAGAGCGAAGACAGGATCAGCACGAGCACGGCGCCGTAACTCATCAAAAAGATCAGCCGCGCCGTTCCGCGCTCCGAAAAGGAACTTTTGAACCGGTTCAGGATGCCGCAGAGGATCCCGATGGAGAGGATCATGCAAAATACAGGCAGCAGCCCCGCAAGCCCGTCGAAAACGAGCGCCGCCAGCGCTTCAAAGGCGCTCCCATAGTCGACGGCATAGTCGCCGCTGAGCAGCGCCTCGATCTTTTCGGAAAAACTGCCCGCGCCGAACTGCTCGCGCTGCTCCTCCGTAAGAGAGGAAAGATACTTGTCCAACTCATCCGTATCAAGGTCGGCGATCATGTCCTCTATGTTCTGCCAGAGCTCCTCTTCCGCGTCCGACGCTTCGCCCGCGCTCTCCTGCGCGTTCTGACGGGCGGCGCCTTCGGCAGGCACCGCCGTAAACACCACGGCGGCGAGCGCGGCAAGCAGCGCCGTGAGCAGCAGCGCAAAACGAAACCTTGCGTTCTTCTTTTTCCGCAGGATCATATCAACTCCAAAAAACCGCCGATCATGGATACCAGCCCGCGCAGGATGGGCACGGCGACGGTAAAAATAATGACTTTCCCCGCCAGAACGAGCTTGTCCGCTATGCTTTTGGCGCCGAAATCTTCAACAAGCCCCGCCGCAAACTCAACGAGATACCCGATCGCAACGATCTTCAGGATCGTACGGATGAGCGCGCTGTCGATGCCGGTCGCGTTCCCGATCTGCGCAAAGATCTGAAAGCTCTCCGCAAACAGGTCGACGGCAAACAAGAGAATGATGACGGCGCCCGCAATGGTGACGGCGAAGGAAAGTTCGGGCTTGGACGAGCGAAGCAGCACGGCGGCGATCGCCGTGACCAGCGCAACGCCGATGATGCGGATGAGTTCCATACGCTAAAACAGATCGAAAATGCTGCGGATCGAACCGAACAGATCGGCGACCATATCCAAAACGACCGTCAGCACGATGATCAGCCCTGCAAGGCTCACGATCGTGGCGATGTCTTCCCTGTCCGATTTTTTCAGGATCTGACAGACGATGGTCACGATGATGCCCACGGCGGCGATCTTGAAGATGATGTCAATGTCCATGTTCCCTCCCGCATTTTCCGCCGCGCCCGCCCTAAACGATCAGGATGACCAGCATCAGCCCCGCAAGCACGCCGAGCTTCAGATAGAGCGAACGGCGCTTTTTGTACGCCTCTTCGCTCGTCCGCCTGCGCTCTTCGACTTCCGCACGCTGCGAGGCAAGAAAACTGCGCTGCGACGCGGCGTCGCTCTTTCCGATCATAGCGAAGTAATCGTCAAGAAACTTCCCTTCCTCCTCCCGCAGACAGGCGGGCAGGCTGCCCCCGCCGCGGAATCCGTTTGCCTGCCTCTCGTCTACCGCCTTCTGAAAATCCGCGCGGAAATGCTGCTTGGCAAGAAAGGCAGGCAGCGGCTCGCGGGCATAGCTCACCTCGTTGTACAGCCGCTCGTTGAAAAGGCTGAAATCGTAATAGAAATCACGCCGACGCTTATAACGGCGCGTCATGAGCCAGGCAAAGAGCACGCACAGCGCAAAGGATGCGGCGCACAGCAGAAGTTTCAGCATACTTTCCCCGCTGCCGGCGAAAGGTCTGCCCCGTAGATCCCATCCACCACGCCGACCCCATCCGCCCGCAATACGATGTAATACGTGAACAGTTTTTCGCGCACGAACGGTGCAAATACGGGGGAAGCGCACAGCGCGCCGATGTCGCGCAGATGCGCCGAAGCGAGCACCTCGACCCCGCCGCGGATGCACATGGAGACGGCAGCCAGCTCTTCGGAAGAGACAAGCTCGTCCGTGACAATGATATCCGGGCGCATGGCGCGCACCGCAGCCGTAAGAGCGTCCTTTTTCCTTGCAAAGCGGATTACGTCTGCCTCGCCCGTATCCGCGGCATATGCGGCGCTCGCACCGATCTCGCCGCGCTCGTCGCTGATGAGCACATTCCTCCCCGCGCCCGCAGCAAGCAGCCGCTCTAGTTCGCGCAGGATTGTAGTTTTCCCCCTGCCGGGAGGAGACAGGATCAGCGCGCTCGCCGCCCCTTCGGAAAAGCATGCCCGATAGACTGCATCGGCGCAACCGCGCACTTCATGGGGCACGCGGATGTTCAAAGAGGTGATCTCCCTGACCGTGAACGCTTCGCCGCTCTCATAAACATACGAACCCGCCAGCCCGATGCGCTCGCCGCACGCCCCCGTGATAAACCCCTGCCGCATCTGTTCCGTGACCGAATAGACGGAATAATTGCTGGCGCGGAAAACGATCTCCTCCACGTCGGCAAGCGCGGCGACGAGCGCCGCGCCGCGCTTGTCCGTAACGCCCGCCGCGCCGAGATAGGTATACCTGCCGCCGTAATTGACGACGACGGGCTTACCCGCCCGCACGCGCAATTCATACACCGCGTTGCCGTTTACGTTGCGCAGCGCCGCGCGCAACCCGTCCGTAAGGAAATCGAGCATGCCTGTCCTCCCGACCGATATATCATATTGCGGGATATGCGGCGATATGCCGCAAAAGTCAAAACCACCAGTAAACTGGTGGTTTGCACAGACCCTGGAAGGGTATAATACCGGCGCACCCGTCAACGGGTACCGAAATTTGGCAACGCATCAC
>CASDPE010000113.1 GCA_949282395.1 uncultured Bacillota bacterium
CCACCAGCACGGAACTTGCCTGCGGCAGCATGATCCTGAAAAATACCGAAAATGGACCTGCGCCGTCTATAAAGGCTGCTTCGGCGTATTCCCAGCTGATGCTTTTGAACGCGCTGTGCATGACAATGAAGATCGTACCGAGAAGCTGGCACATCGTGATCGCGTACAGCGGCGAATTGAGCGATCCGATCGCACGGACATAGCGCAGCTGGCTGGGCAGAGAGCCCATGACGGGCACCATCATCGTGACAATGGCGAACGCATACACGAACCCCCTGCCGCGGAAATTGTATTTTGCCACGACGTAGGCGCCCATGGATGAGAACAATACGCTGAAAAACGCTGTGCCGCCCGCGTACCAGATGCTGTTGAGCAGCATCACCGGCACGCTGGTGCCGCTCTCTTCCGAGGCGAGCGCCGTCCACGCGTCTATGTAGTTCTGCAGATTGAAACTTTGCGGCGGCGCCAGAATGAGCGTGGAATTGTATTCCAGCCGCGTTTTCAGCGAAACGTAGAACGCGAACAAGTACGGCACGAGCAACATGATCGCATAAGCGATAAAAATAAGGAACACGACAGCCCGCACGGGCGTGATCTTTTTTACGCGCGCCTTCACCCTTTGGCGCAGAGGTATCACATGCGTTTTCATCAATACGATACCTCCGGATTGACTTTGTTGATCGCCCAACGGATGAAAAAGACGATGGGAATACCGATCAGCGTGAAGAACATACCGACCGCCGCAGGGTAGTTGTAAACGTCGCCGCGCACCTGGTCGAAGATCCAAAAGGACAGCGTATACGGATCGCCGTTCCCTCCCGTAAAATACAGGATCGGACCGGACGCCGTAAAAATCGAGGTAAGCTGCAAAATCAGCAGCGTCGAAAAGTTATCCCACACCAGGGGCGTGATCAGCTGCCAGAACTCGCGGAACGGCTTGCAGCCGTCTATGGCAGCGGCTTCCAGCAGCTCTGCGGGGATGCGGTTCATCGCCCCCAGGATGATCAGAAAGTTCGTGCCGAAGCCCGCGAACAGGTCGTACAGCAGGATCGTGGGCATCACCGTATCGGGGTTCGCGATCAGCGAAGGATACGTCTCCTTCATGCCCAGGATCATATCGATCGGGCCGAGCGGCGAAATGATCTCGGAAAAAATGAACACATTGATGACCGGCGCCACGATGCTCGGCAGGAAAAATATAAACCGCAAAGCCCTGTACAGCAGGATCTTTTTGTACAGGAAATAGGCGATCGCATAACACAGCAGCAATTTTAAGCAGCCGATGCCGAAACATTTGAACGTATTGAGCATCGCCTGAAAAATCTGCGTATCCGGGCGCGACATTTCGCCGATCAGCTGATCGAACCATTTCAGCGTGAATCCGCTGCTGACCGGTTCAAGATTGGAAAACGCGAGCAGCAGCGAACCTGCATTGATCCAAATGTAGCGGAACATCCCGTAAAAAGACGGCAGGAGCATGATCAAGATAAACAGCCATGCTTTCCGCTGCGTAAGCAGACGCTTGGGCTTGCCGCCCGTACACCGTGTTTTGCTTTTCATTGCCTTTCCCTCTGCCCCCCCGGCTCATGCGGGAATGACGAACGCGCCGCCGCCTGCCTCCAATTCAAGGCGGAGCTGCCCGCCCACGGTGGGAAGCACTTCGTACTTTCCGCCCTCCGAATAAACGAACACCCTGTCATGCCCTTCAAAATCAAGGAACACGACGCTCGTCTTCCCGTTGACGGGCAGCGTACAGTTGGCGACCATGTACCCGGGCTGCCCGCCCGTTTCATGCGTAAAGTAACCGACCACCGTATCGAGCGAAGAACGCACGTCTTTCAACGCACCCATTTCGGATACGGGCGTCGCGCCATGCAGATCTTCAAAGCCCGCCGCGTTCTCCCTGTTCTCTTCCCGCTCCGCAGGGACCGCCGCAAGCCCCTGCCACTCGAAATTCGTCAGCACGGAAGAGAGCGGCAGATACAGGTCGTTCGCCTCTTTTACATAATCGTAGATCCGTTTGCGCCCGCCGCCGCTGACAATGCCGTGCTGGTTCGGAGGAGATGTGTACAGCCAGTATTCGTACATCCTTGCGCCCATCGCCATCCCCACGCACAACTGGAAGGAAATATCTTCCGTGCATTGGATATCCTCTACGATGCCGTAGTCATGGTAAAACGCCTGTATGCAGTAGCCCATATCCGCCTTATAATTTTCATTCGGTTCCTGCTCGTTGTACTCCTTCGTTTTGTTGGCGAACAGCAGCAGGTTCTCGTAATAGCTTGCACGGATCTCGCCGCCCGGTTCCAGCGGGTAATTATCCACGCAAATGCTCTTCGGCCCTTTCACTTTTTTGGCGAAATTCTCAACGTAATAGTCTACATACTCTTCATACGTTGCATCTTTCGACTGGTCGGTCGGGTGTGCAAAATGCGACGAAGACGTATACGACGGGAACAAATTTACATGGAAATACACGCCTGTATCCGCGAAATTATCGTTATACCAGTCGACCAGTTTTTCGTAATCATGCAGACCGTACCAGAAGTTCAGCCCCTGTTCGCTGCCCCAATAGTCCGGCTCGTCGCAAAAATAAAAGCCCTGCAAGTTGTACGGCTCAAAATTTTCGGCGGAAAGATCCCTGTAAGGCAGGTCATAATACGCGCCGAACATATACCGCTCGCGGTCCCAGTCTTCGTCTGTGTTCACAAAGTAATCGGGGTCGTTCCTGTGGTTGCGGATAAAGATGTTCACGCCTTTCTCTGTAAGGATCTGCAGCGCCTGCTTATAGCGGTCTGTAAGCTCGCTCGGCCCGCTCGTATCGTCCGTGGGTGCCCCCGCATACTCTTCGTGCAGGCAGTAAATATCAAAGCCGCATGCAAGGTAATCGTTTAACTGATCCTCGTCAAGGTATGTGCACGGAAGGTCGGCAAACGTGCGGAACGCCTCGCCTCCCAAAAAATCTTCGGGCTTTGCGTCCGAACCGACCTGAGGCGTCTGCACAGGATCGCAGCCCGCCATGGCAAAGAGCAGCGCAAATACCGCCAGGCAACTTAAAATTCGTTTTTTCAGCATCATTTCCTCCTCACACTTTTGCGATCTATAAAAAGTATAACTACAAATTTAACAATATTCAATCGGTAAATTTGCAAATAATATTTCCTTTTCTGCAATGTCCGCGGGCGGTAATTCCTCGACGCGCAGGTCGCCGAGGTAAAAACACTTACCGAGGTCCCCCGCCGTTTCCGCTTGAAGAAGCAATGCTTTTACGTGTTCGCCCGCCTTGCCGTACAGCGCGTCGTACACCGTGTAATCGAGCACGAGTTTACTCCACACCCCTGCGCGCGTAGTAAAATTGCACATGACCCTGTGATAATCCGCCGTGCGGAAAAAAGGACTGGTACAGGAGGTCAGCTCTGCCGTGATGCGACGCACCGTCTCGTCGTAAACGGACAGCGAGATGCGGAACTTCCTGCCGAAATCTGCCGCCCCGATCCGCCCGATCGCCTGCGGATGGCTTAAAACGGGCATATGATTGTCATAATACGCCTCGTTCACGTAACGGCTGCCGATAAGGTGCTGCCGCACGCGCAGCGCGGGAACGCCGTCCGGCGCGGTCGCCTGTTCCAGCGTTACGTACTCCGCCGCCTCCCAGCCGGAAGCGGCAGCGCCGCCGCGCACACCGAAGACCCGCGGCTGCACCGCCGCACGGAGGGCAGCTCCCTCTTCGGGCGGCAGCACGGGGGCGAGCAAGCGGCAGCGGTATTCCGCTTTGAGGCACGTACCGTTTTCCGCCCGCAGCCCCGCGGGCAATACGGCGGTATATTCCCCGCGCGCCCTGCCGCCGAACAGGTACCTCCACTCCGTTCCGCCATAGGAAGATAGCCACCTGCCCGCCGCAGCGCCGCCGCTGCCGAGGACTTTGACGCGCTCCATCTGCTCCGCCGCTATTGGTCCTGAAAATTTGATGCTGCATTCCCGTTCGTCTGTGTACAGGACTTTTACGGCGTCATGTTTCAGATAATAGCCCGCAAAATCGAACAGCGCGCGGTATGTATCAACGCCGTGGCGGAGATCCGCTCCGCTCGCGAGCGTGTGCCCGACCTTTGCTTCCAGCCAGAGCGACGGCACGTTATAAATGCGGCAGAAATTCGCCATCGTGTTCGGCGAAGCGAATATGCCGTCCCCTGTGTTGCACGAGATAAACGTCGGTGCGT
The DNA here is from genome assembly GCA_949282395.1 of uncultured Bacillota bacterium. GTDB lineage: Bacteria > Bacillota > Clostridia > Christensenellales > Borkfalkiaceae > Borkfalkia. The sequence continues at coordinate 4,218 of CASDPE010000113.1, forward strand.
GCCCCTTCGTTATGTATTCGGCGTTCCCGCCGCAGCTTGCGTAAACGAAGTCCGCCCCGGAGCGGACTTCCCTGCCCCGCCATGTACGCCAGGGCTGTTCGCCGCCGCCCCCTCTGCGTTCGGAATACGTTTCGCCGTGATGGGAAGGGTAATAACGGCTTTCGGCAAGGGCATCCGGTTCGCGCTCACCCAAAAAGGTCATCCAGCCGCCTTTGGAATTGCCGAACACCCCGACCGCGTTTTCATCAAAATTGAACGCTTTTTTATGCGAAAGCCTGCGGACATACCGCATCGCCGCCGTATTGATCTTTTTCGCGTTATAAAATTCTAGGGAATAGGTAACGTTATCGCCCGTGACATGCCCGGGTGCAGCGTTGCCGTCGAAGTAGCCGTAATGGTCGCTGCGTGCCATCGGTACGTAGCCGTAATCATACATCACCCCCGCATAGCCGCGCAACAGGAAACCTAAAAAATGTGGTCTGTCTGCCGCCGCCGCGCCCGCGGCAAGGTGCTCGGTAGAGCTTGCAAGGCACATGACGGGAACTTTTTTTTCAGGTTTTACGGGGTAAATGATGTGCATATACAGACGCATGTCTATGGGCGACCCGTCCGCGCGTACACAATCTTCCGCCGTTTCGGCACGGGTGTACTTTATCTTTACATATTCACCGCGCTGTGCGGGAACACCGTTCTTATCCAGCCATACGGGCGGCGTCCCGTCCTGCGCCGTGACCGTCTGCTTCCGCCTGCCGTTTTTCACCCAGCGCACCGTCCGTTCGCCCTTCACGCCGCGGAAATCGTTGTTCCAGACCTCCGCGATTTTTTCCAGCGTGCCTGCCGCAGAATGTTCTTTTATATTCCAAAAAACGTGGTTCAGCGAAATATCGCAGCCGCTCGGAACGATAAAGTTTTCCGGATATTCGCCCTGCGGGAATCCGGCGCGGCTCAGAAATTTTTCACGTAAAAGTTTTAAACGGAGTTTCTGCAGATCCCATTCATCACACTGTCCGCCGACGGCAAAGCGGCAGTTCACCAGCACCACGATACAGCCACGCCTCAGCATGGATAACACGATCTCCTCATCGGACACAGATCCGACACGTTCCGCTCCCGCCCCGCACACATAAAAAATGACAGGCGTCCCATTATATCCCGGCACCGCCCGCTGCGGTTCGCCTCCATAAAAAATTTCGCATAAAAAATCAAGACCGGGTTTATCGCCTTCCACCCGGCTCGTTTCCCCGATCTTATGTGTTTTACGAATGCAGGCATTGTCTGTATACATTACCATTCTCCTTCTGCAAATCATACAAAATAATTTTAGCAAAGTCTTTCTGCAAAGCAATCGGCATACGCGCATAAAACATTTCCTTTCTTGCAAATTATCGGCTCGAACGGCAAAGACAGTGTTTCCTGAAAAAATCGCGGTCAAATTACGGCACTCGCGCAAATAATACAAGCATTCCGAAAGGCAGCACTTCCCGACGAAAGGGAGGGGGCGGATCCTGTGGGTCCGCCCCCTTTTTGGTAAGTCAAAACCACCAGTAAACTGGTGGTTTGCACAGACCCTGGAAGGGTATAATACCGGCGCACCCGTCAACGGGTACCGAAATTTGGCAACGCATCAC
>CASDPE010000114.1 GCA_949282395.1 uncultured Bacillota bacterium
CTTCCCCTTCAAACTTGATCACTCCTTCTGTAGGCCGCTCCAATAAATTCAAACAGCGCAAAAAAGTACTCTTTCCGCTCCCTGATGGTCCGATAACGGCAACTTTTTCTCCGCGGGTGATTTGGGTATCAATGCCACGCAACACCTCGTTTTTCCCAAATGCCTTTTTTAAACCGCTAACTTCGATTAGTACTTCTTCATTCGTCTTTTCAACCATGGCGTTCCCCTTCCTGCGGATATTCTTTACTATATTTTTCATCAATCGCTGCAAGCCGTTTTTCCATGCGACGGCGACTCTTGTCCGCCTTCTTTTCATCTGCATGCTGTTCGCTCTGCTTCATCCTCTTTTCAATACTCCTGATAGCAAAAATAAGCAGATAAACGACTGCAAGATAGAATAATGCGACGACGAGCATAGGCACAAGGTATGTTGCCATATTATTGCCCGCACCGATAATTTTTGCAGCATTCGTAAGATCCACAAGCCCGACCATGCTTACGATTGAAGTTTCCTTCAACAGCGCGATAAGCTCGTTGCCGATTGCCGGAATAACGTTTTTGATTGCCTGAGGAATAACGATACGCAACATGCTCTGTGTTTCGCTCAGCCCCAAAGAACGCGCAGCTTCCGTCTGCCCGATATCCACCGATTGGAGACCCGCTCGCAGACTTTCCGCTACATATGCGCCCGAATTGATACCGAAGGTCAAAATAGCCGTCAGTTCCAAAGGGAAGCCGCGAATCGCCAAAATCGCATACGCCATTATAAACAGTTGCAACGCAACAGGCGTACCGCGAATCACCGATACATACAGATTGCAGATAAACTCTGGCACAGCAAGTTTACGCTTATTCCTTTGCGCCGCAATTTTTACGACTGCAACCAGCGTACCCAACACAAGTCCGAGTGCTGCCGCACCCGCCGCAATGATCAGTGTAGTGCGGAAGCCTTCTAGAATAAGAAGTAAATATTTTTGCGTAGAAAATACTTCCCAGATCTGTTCAAAAAAATTCATGCTTCCCTCGTAAAGAGAGGCAAGGCATTTTGCCTTGCCTCTTTCTGTTCATTTTTTAATTGTTCTCCGTCAAGCCAAGGTGCTTTTGCACAAGCTTGTCAATCTCATTATTTTCGATCATTTCTTCCAAAACGGAATTGATCGCATCCAAAAGTTCCGTTTTACCGGGGGTAACACAAATAGCATACTGCTCTTCCGTCGCTGTTTCGGCATCATAGTAGAGAGCCGCACATTTCAGCTGATGATTCTTTGTGTTTGCGACAAGATATTCCGCAGGAAGTTTGTCTACCACAACACAGTCAAGATCAAGGGCACTGTACATTGCTTCTACCGCAAATTGGGCATTCTCCTGCGTCGAAACCGTTGCCCCGCTATCGTACAATACACCGTCAAACCCTTCGTCCTTATTGATCTCACCTGCAACATAAATGTTACCCGTCGTATCAATCTGAACGCCGATCTTTTTGCCTTTAAGATTTTCCCAAAGGACGATTTCCGTCGTTCCGTCCGCCGCTTTTTGCGTGGTGAACGAAGTATCCGCTTCATCCCAGATCACATACTGCACCGAAGTATAATACGGAATGGAAAAATCAACGTACTCTTTGCGCTCATCGGTAATGGTAAGCCCTGCCGCGCCGACATCCGCCGTCTTGCCCTCGCTGACCGTCTGAATAATGATACCGAAGTCGCCGTCTTGGAACTTGACTTCTTTACCCATCTTTTCACCGACTTTTTCCATGATGTCTACGTCTACGCCAACGATCTCCGAGCCGTCATAATACTCAAAGGGAGCGAAAAACGCATTCGTCTGCACAAGGATCGCATCATCCGAACACCCCGTAGCAAAAGCGCCGATGGAGCATGCCGTTACGATAGCCAACAAAAACGCAACTACCTTTTTCATGTCTTTTTTACCTCTCCTTTTTTAGTTCGGAAACACGGTCAAAAAGAGTTTTTTCGGACCATAGTCCGAAAAAAAAGGGATATCCCTTTGCCGCCTTCCGACGATGCGTTTATTATAGTATGTACCGCCGCAAAATGCAATCGTTTTTGAATGTATTTTTGTAAATATACATTTTATACGTTCCACACCCCGCTTTTTTGTATATCGGCTCCCACGCTCGGCGTATTCCATATCAGCTCCGCGCTACCTTTTTTACATATCGGCTCCGCGCTGCGTTTTTTACATATCGGCGCCGCGCGCCGCACTTTTTTATACATCCGCTCCATGCCGCGCCTTTTTTACGGAGATTTCCTTCCCTGCAAGTGAGAAAGGCGGCTGACGCCACAGCCGCCAGCCGCCTAAGGACATGCCCCATACATCATAGGAAAAATTTTACGGTATATTCCCTGTCGGGGTCCGTGCGGAAAGCGACAAAAACGACGGAGGAATCGGGCGCGGACATTCCCGCCCCGAGCGGGAACGCGCCCGCCTCCTTCGGCGTGCGCGCAAACGCGGCTTCCTTCCCGTTCACGGTGACCTTTTTCACCCTTCCTGCCGTATCCAACTCGTGGAATTTTACGGCGATCTCGCGCTCACGGACGGCGCGGCAGCCTTCAAACGAACCCTCTGCCGCAGAGACGGTGACGGCAAACGCGTTCTCCGCCGCTATAAAACGGAAACGGTAGCCCGTTTTGCGGTACGCCCCGCCCATGTAGGCGGTCGTTTCGCCGTCGTCCTCGTAAAGATGCCCCGCGTCCGAAGCAGACCTATCCGGATAGCAGTCGAAAACGAGCCTGTTCCACTTCTGCTCCTTCGTGTTTTTCGCCTCGTGCGCGAGCGGAATGAGCGCCCCCAGCCGCACAAAAAGCGGCATGGCGCGCAAGCCGTATTGTTTGCGGATCGTTCTGCCGCCCCTGTATATCCTGCCGTCGAACACATCCAGCCATCTGCCCGCGGGAAGACAGACGGATACGTTGTTATCCCGTTCAAGCTCTTTGTAATAGAGCCCGATCGCCGCTTCGCCGCCCGCCTGAAAGTATTCGATGACCACACTGTGCGCCCTGCCGCCCTCCGCTATGCAGAGCGGAAAGCTCATGGCGGAGTGCAGCGTTTTGTCCTCAAACACCTTTTCGCCGTCCACCCAAACCGTCGCGCCGTCGTCGCAGCGGATGATGAGCTGCACGTCCTTTGCAAACATCACCTGCGTTTCAAAGCGCGCCGAAAAATCGTATACGGGCACGCCTTTTTCGGGCGGTTTGCGGTTCCAGACCTTGTCAAGCACGGGGTACTCCGCCCTTGCAAGCGGCGCGCCCGCGCACTCCCTGCCGCTATAATACGTCGCCCTGACGGGCGCCGTGAAATTTTCCTTAGGAACGGGCAAAGACGCTTCCCCCGCGACGGGGCGGATGAGCAGATCGTCGCCCAGCATATACGCGCTGTCGCACCGGGCAGCCCGCCTGTCCTGCGGGTAATTCCACGCAAGGCGGCGGAAGATGGGCGCGCCCGTCTCATAATTTTCATGCGCGGCGGCATACAGAACGGGCAGAAGGCGGTAGCGCAAGTTGTTGTATTCGCGCACGATGTTTAGCGTTTCCTCATCGTACACCCACGGGTCGCGCGGGCGCTTTACGGTGTTCGTGCAGTGCGGGCGGAACACGGGCGAGAGCGTTCCGAACTGCATCCAGCGGATGAAGATCTCCTTTTCGGGATCGCCGATGTGCCCGCCGCAGTCTGCATTCACATACGCAATGCAACTTTCGGACGCTCTGAGCATGGTCGCAACTTCCCGCGCGAGCGAATCTTCATCGCAGAAGATGTCGCCCGTCCACTGCACGGAATAGCGGTGCGAGGCGGTATCTTTGATGCCCTGATAGCACCCGTTGACGATGTTGACGACGTTCCCCATGATGACGGGGCGGCGGTAGACCTTTTTGCTGCCCGCCTTTTTTTGGTAAAAGTGCCGCGTGATATCGGTGAACAGGTACAGCCCGAACGTTTCCCAATACACTTTACGGGAAGCGGAAAGCAGGTGCGTGCCCCAATTCCGGTCGTACCACCAGGTATCCAGCCCCAGCTCCATGAGCGCCTGCAAATTCTTTTCGCGGTAGGCGATCTCCGCCCCGTCGAACACGCTCTTTGTTCCCGCAACGGGTTCGGGGTGGTCGTTGAACATGATCTCCACGCCGTGTTCGTGCGCGAAATCCAGAAAGCGCTTCATGTCGGGGAAAAGCTTGGTATTGACGTCATACCCCCAGCCGTCGGCACAGTCTCGCCAGTCGGTGTCGATGACCATGTTGTCGAGCGGGATATTCTGCCTTTCGTAGCCGAGAATGAGCTGCTTCGCCTCCTCTTCGGAATAGGCGTAATACTTGCTCTCCCAGCCGCCGAGCGTAGAGAGGCGCACGAATTCGCACCTGCCCGTCAGTTCCACGTACAGGCGGCGCAGCTTTTTGTAGTCTTTCCCGCACAAAAGCAGATACACGTCCTGCGCGTTTTCCTCCACGGCGTACTCTCCTTTCCTTTCTGCGGAATACCCGCCTTCGGGAAGGAGGATGCGGGGGCAATCAACGACCGCAAACACCTCGGGCGTTTTATCAAGCGGCGGAAGTTCACCGCTGTTTTGCCGCCTGCGATAGGTGTAGACGCGCTTCCCGTTCTTTTCAAGCTTCACGCCCGCAAGGCTCCTGCCGCCTTCGGGAAGATACAGCTCGTATTCGCCGAAGCAGACGACGTTCTCCTCCCGCGACCAGGCGATACGCGTATCCGCGTATTGCGCGCGGGAAGGGATAAAGAAGGTATCCCCGTCGCAGAATCCCCTCTTCCCCGCGCGTTCGATGCGCACGACGTCTTCGCTCAGAAGCTGCACGCGGAGATCCCCGCAGACGATCTGTTCCATATTGCTTCTCCTTTTTTATCTTTTTTTATCTTTCCGAAAACAGACGGTTCGCCCGCGCGAGCATTGCGGGGAAATCGGCAAGTTTCATCTTGCCCTCGCCGTCGCGGAATTCCGCCATGAATTGCAGCGTTTTCGGCTCGCCCTTCATCCACGCAATTTCGCTGCCCGTGAAAATGCCGCCGAATACTTCATTGAAAACCTGCACCGCCTTTGGATTTTCAAACACCTCCAAAACCGTGCTTTCGGGCGTGAAAGGCTCTGTATAGAGTTCCTCCGAATCACGCTCAAAGGTATATTTGCCGCCTTTGACGAAAACGGGCGCTTCGTTCGGAAGTACGATTTCCGCCTCGATCTGACCGGGAATTTCGATAACGTATTCGATTTTTCCGCCCTTTTGGCTGTACCCCGAAACGATTTTGCCGCGCACGCTCTCGTATTCGGCATACAGTTTCGGAAGCCCTTTGACGGGGTGCGGCGCAATTTTTATCTTCGCAAAGCCTGCCTCTTTTGCCTCGATGCCCGCGACACGGCGGTAGACAAACTCCATGACGCTCCCGTAGGCGTAGTGGTTGTAGCTGTTCATGCCGTCGGGGTTGGGCGTGCCGTCGGGCATCAGGCTATTCCACCGCTCCCAAATGGTCGTGGCGCCCATATCCACCTCGTACAGCCAGCCGGGGAACGCGTTGTTCAGCAGCAGTTTGCCCGCTGTTTCAAAATGCCCGTTGTCTGCCAGCGCGAACAGCACGAACGGCGCGCCGATGAAGCCCGCCGCCATACGGCAGCCCTGCCGCCGGACGGTC
>CASDPE010000115.1 GCA_949282395.1 uncultured Bacillota bacterium
AAAAGGAGCAAAAGCCCGCCGAAGCCCCGCCCGCGCCGCAGCAGAGCGCGCCGCAGGCGGCGCAGGCAGTGCAGGGCGGCGCTACCTATTCGGGGCTGTATACGGACGGGATAGAGGAAAACGTTTCCTACTCCGCCGTGCCGAAAAAGATCGTTACCGATACCACGGTGCAGCAGCCCGTACAGCCTGCTCCGTTTTCTTCGGAGCGTGCGGCAGAGCCGCCGCGCGCCGAACAGGCGGTACCGTACAGAGAGGAGCCTTCTGTTCCCGCCGCGCAGCCGCGCGGGTTCGGCGCGGAACGCGGCATCGTGTTTGAAGAGCGGGCGAGCGAGCCAGCCATCCCGCCGCGGGGCGACCGTTTTGCCGCCCGCGCTGCGGAGGACGAGCCTGCCTCTTCCGCCCGGGCAGCCTTCACCGACGATGCGGGCGAAATGACGGCGCGCCCTTCCTTTGAAGAGGAGGGCGGGCTGTTTGCGGGGCGCAGGGGCTCTTCGGAGGAGGACGGGCTTTCTTCCGTCCGTCCGTCGGACCCCGCGCCGCGCCGCGGGGCGGAGGGATCTCTGCGCGCGCCCGACGAAGACGCCGCACAGGAGGAAGAGTCCGCCTTGCAGCGTATGCCGGACGATTTCGATTCCGCGGTGAACCTGTTTGACGACGAAGAGGAAGAGCCGGAAGTTTCTTCCGTGCCCGAAGCTCTGGAATCCGTTTCCCGCCGCAGGGGCGCGGAGGAGCCTGTGCGCTCACCCGAACCCGCCGCGGAGGAGAAGCCGCGCAAAAAGAAGCACATCTATGCCCGCTATAAGGCGCCGTCGCTCGACCTTCTGGAAACGTATGCGGGCGGCGTTGCCGTAGAGCCGGAAGAGGCGGAGCACAACAAAAATACCATTGTGGAAACGCTTTCCGATCTCCGCATCCCCTGCGAGGTCGTCAAAGTCACGCAGGGCCCCGCCGTCACGCGGTACGATATCGAGATCCCGGGCAACATCCCCACGGGGCGCGTGCTCGGCTGCGATAAGGAGCTGGCGATGCGCCTGCGCGCCGCGTCGGGCGTGAACGTACAGCCCAACTACGAGAACGGCACAATAAGCATCGAAGTGCCGAACAAGCAGCGCGCGACCGTCGGGCTGAAAGAGATCATCTCTTCCGACCGCTTCTTTGCCTCCAAGCCCAACAAACTCATGTTCGGCATCGGCAAAGACATCGAAGGGCGCGCCGTGCTCGGGGACATCGTTGACATGAAGCATCTGCTCGTCGCGGGGTCTACGGGCTCGGGAAAGAGCGTCTGCCTCAATGCGCTCATCATCAGCCTGCTGTATAAGTACAGCCCGGAAGATCTGCGCATCATCCTTGTCGACCCCAAGCAGGTGGAGTTCAACATCTACGAAAAGCTGCCGCACCTGATGATCAACGAGATCATTTACGAACCCGCCAAAGTCATCAACGTACTGAATTGGTGCATTACGGAGATGGAGCGGCGCTATTCGCTGTTCAAACAAAAGACCAAGAGCGTGGCGCTTGTCCGTGACATCGACGAATACAACGCGCACCTTTTGGAGGATGAGGAAAAGCTGCCCAAGATCGTGCTCATCATCGACGAGCTTGCCGACCTCATGCAGGCGGCAAAGAAGGAGATCGAAGACAGGATCCAGCGCCTTACGCAAAAATCGCGTGCGGCGGGCATCCACCTCGTGCTCGCCACGCAGCGCCCCTCCGTCAACGTCATCACGGGCGTCATCAAGACCAACCTGCCCACGCGTATCGCGTTCAAAGTCACGCAGGAAGTGGACTCGCGCACCATTCTCGATGAATCGGGCGCGGAAAAACTGCTCGGCAAGGGCGACCTGCTGTACCGCACGGACGCAATGCCCTTCCCGCAGCGTTTACAGGGCGCGTTCCTGCATTCGGACGAGGTGCAGCGCGTCGTCGATTACGTCAAAGAGAACAACGAGGCATACTTCGACGACAGCGTCGCAGACTATATCAACAACGACAAAGGCGGCGGTGGCGGCGGCAGCTTTGGCGACGATGACAGCGTGGAAGCCGTGTACATCGAAGCGCTGCGCTATGTTGTAGAGATCGGGCAGGCGTCTATTTCCATGATCCAGCGGCGCTGTTCGGTCGGGTATCCCAAGGCGGGCAAGATCATCGAATGGATGGAGAACATGGGGTATATCTCCGCCTTTGACGGCGCCCGCGCCCGCAAAGTATTGCTCACCAAAGAAGAATTTGAGAGCAAATACGGCGATTACGGTGACTGACGCCTATGCTTGAACAAAAAGTTTTCGGCATGATCTCGCTGGGGTGCGATAAGAACCGTGTAGACGCGGAACGGCTTTTGGGGCTGATCCGCGCGCGCGGCTATGCGGTCACGGCGGAGGCTGGCGAGGCGAACATCCTGATCGTCAACACCTGCGCCTTTCTGGAAGAGGCGCGGAAGGAAGCGATCGAAACGGTGCTCGACTGCAACGCGCTCCGCGGCGGGAATCTGGAAAAGATCGTCGTCAGCGGCTGTCTGCCGCAAAAATTTATCAGGGAGCTGTTCCCCGCGCTTACGGAAGGGGATGTGTTCCTCGGCTGCAGCGATGCCGACGCGCTCTTTGCCGCGTTGGAGCGCTCGTATGCGGAAGGGCGGGTCAATGCCGTGGGACAGGGGCACGAGGCGTTTGCGCCCCGCGTGCTCACCACCCCGCCGCATTATGCATACCTGAAGATCGCCGACGGCTGCAACAACCACTGTACGTATTGCCTTATCCCGAAGATACGCGGCAGGTACCGCTCCTATCCCGTTGAACAGCTTACGGAGGAAGCCGCGCGGCTGGGCGAACTTTCCGAACTCATCCTCGTCGCGCAGGACACGACGCGCTACGGCGAGGATCTGTACGGCAGCAGGCGGCTCGTTCCGCTTATCCGCGCGCTGACCGCGCTTGACAACATCCGCTCGGTGCGCCTTCTGTATTGCTATCCCGATGCGATCGGTGACGAGCTTATTACAGAACTTGCGGAGAACGAAAAGCTCGTCAAATATCTCGATATCCCTTTGCAGCACAGCGAAGACAGGGTGCTGAAGCGGATGAACCGCAGGGGCAGCCGTGCGGAATACGCGGCGCTTTTGCAGAAATTGCGCGCGCGTGTGCCCGGGATCGCGATCCGTTCCACTTTTATCACAGGGTTTCCATCGGAAACGGAGGAAGAAGCGGCGGCGCTTGCAGACTTTCTGCGCGAGCAAAAGCCGGAAAACTGCGGCTTTTTTGCATATTCGCGCGAGCCGGATACGCCTGCGTACCGCTTGGCGGGGCAGATCCCCGCAAAAGTCAAGCGCAGGCGCGTGAAGATGCTCTACGATGTGCAGCGCGGCATTTCGGCTGCGTTTTTACGGTCGAAGATCGGGCAGACGGTCAGCGTCCTGTGCGACGGCATCGCAGAGGACGGCGCCTGTTTTGAAGGCAGGGCATATTGGCAGGCGCCCGAGATCGACGGAAAGGTGTACTTCACCGCCGCGCACGGCGTGCAGGGCGAGGTGTACCGCGTAAAGATAACAAGCGCCGGCGAGTACGATCTGTACGGCGAGGCGGAGGAGTATCCGGCATGAATCTGCCAAATCGCATCACGGTTTCGCGCATAGCGCTCATTCCCGTTTTCATCGTCGTGTTTTTTCTCGACGTGATCCCGCAGGGGTACAACTATCTTGCGGCGGCAGTTGTCTTTGCTGCGGCGGCGTTCACCGACTTTCTGGACGGGCACATCGCGCGCAGCCGCGGGCTGGTCACCAACCTCGGTAAATTTCTCGATCCGATCGCAGACAAGGTGCTCGTTTCTACGGCACTCATTCTCATGCTCGTGCGCGGAGGCGCCGTCTTTCAGGTGCTTTGGCCGCAGGATTGGGTGCTCATCGCGTCGGGCTGCTGCGTCGCCGTCATTCTGGCGCGCGAGCTCATTGTCAGCGGGTTCCGCATGGTCGCCGCGTCTGCGGGGCTGGTGCTCGCCGCCGACAAGGTCGGGAAGTTCAAGACCGTTTTCCAGGATATCGCCATTCTTTTCCTGCTGGCAGGCGCCGTCTCTTTCGGTTCGGCGATCGCTTGCGAGGTGTTGAACGGCATCGGGCTTGCCTGCCTTGCCGTCGCCACGGTGCTGACCATCTGGTCGGGGATCTCGTACATCGTCCGCAACAGGGTCGTTTTGCAGGAGCGGGCGGAGGAGAAGAAGAGCGAAACATGAAAAATGCCTGCATCGCCGTCCGCAATATCCGTGCCGCATTTGACGGCGCACCGCTTGCGCCCGCGCTTTCCGCGCTGACAGAGGGCGGTTTTGCGCAGGATAAGATCTTTTTTTCGGACGAGGAAGACGGGCGCGAATTTGCACAGACGTTCATCGAATGCAAAAACTTTTTTGAAAATGTATTTGTGTTTGTGCCGCCTGCGCGGCTGGCGGAATACCGTGCAAGCGCGGCAGAGCTTTTAAAAACGGAAGCGGCGCCGCTCATGGAAGCGGGGCAGAAGAGCTTTTTTGTTTTTCCTCTCGGCAGAGAGGGTGAGCAGTCCGTGCGGGCGGAGGCGCTGCCGTATCTGGAACGCAAGTATCCGCAGCAGCGGCGCATCTGTTCGGTGCTGCGCCTTGCGGGAGCGCCGAAAGAGCGCGTTGAAGAGGCGGTTGCGCGGGCAAAGCGCTACGGCGGGGATGCGTTCTCCTTTTGGTACGACGAGCGGCACGGCGACGGGCGTTTGCAGATAACGTACCCCGCCGCGGTGCCGTCCGGCACGGCAGACGAGGTGCTGCGCCTGTGCGTCGAAGGGCTGAACGACTACGTTTACGCCTTGGAAGATACGCCGCTGAACGTGCGGGTAGTCGAGCTTCTGAAACTGCGCGGGAAAAAACTGTGCATCGCCGAATCGTTTACGGGCGGGGGGATCGCAAAGCGGATCGTCGAAGTTCCCGGTGCAAGCGAAGTGCTGCACGAGGGGATCGTTGCCTATGCAAACGCCGCAAAAGTGCGCAGGCTGGGCGTGCGGGAGCAGACTTTGCAGACGCAGGGCGCCGTTTCGGATGAAACGGCGTATGAGATGGCGGCAGGGCTGATCGCTTCGGGCTGCTGCAACGTTTCTCTTGCGACGACGGGCATAGCCGGGCCCGCGTCCGACGATACGCACAAGCCCGTCGGGCTCTGTTATCTGGCGGTGGGAACGGCGGAATCCGTTTACGTCTATAAATATCTGTTCGGCGGGAGCAGGGAAGAGATCACGGAGCGTGCGATCGTTCAGGCGCTCTTTCTTCTGTATAAAAACATCCGTTAAATAAAGCGAAGGAGATCGGTATGGATAACGAAAAGATGAAGGCACTCGATCAAGTGCTTGCACAGATCGAAAAGCATTACGGCAAAGGCGCGATCATGAAGCTGGGCGACGCAGCCGGCAACGTCGATATCGACGTGATCCCTACGGGCTGCCTGTCCCTCGATCTGGCGCTGGGGATCGGCGGTTTGCCGCGCGGCAGGATCGTTGAGATCTTCGGGCCGGAATCCTCGGGCAAGACGACGGTCGCCCTGCACGCGCTGGCGCAGGTGCAGAAGGCGGGCGGCATCGCCGCGTTCGTTGACGCGGAGCATGCGCTTGACCCGTCCTATGCGAAAAAGCTGGGCGTCGACCT
>CASDPE010000116.1 GCA_949282395.1 uncultured Bacillota bacterium
CGACGCGCGCCACGTGTTCGAGCCTGCCGTGCACGCGCGGCAGCGCGCGCAGCCCCGCCGCGATCGCAGGCGTGGAAACGCCGAGCAGCTTCGCGCAGGCGGCGGCAGCCATCGAATTGTACACATTATGCAGCCCCGTCATGTGCAGACGAATGTCGTACAGCTCGTCAAAAAGATTGATGACGTAGCGGCAGCCGTCCAGATCGTCGCGGATGTCCACGGCGAACACATCGGCGGGGTTTTCCAGCGCATAGCTGAAAGCGCCGCCGAGCGAGCGTCCGATCTTCCTGCCCTCCTCGTCATCGTAATTGAGCACGGCGAAACGGCAGCGCCCCTCTTCAAACAGTTTTTCTTTGGCGGCGGCGTAGCGCTCCATCGTGCCGAAAAAGTCGAGGTGATCCTCCGTCAGGTTGGTAAAGACGCCCGCCTCGAACGGGATGCCGTCCGTCTTACCGAAATACAGCGCGTGCGCTGAGACCTCCATCACCGCATATTCCACCCCGCATGCGACCATATCCGCAAAGACCTTGTACAAAAAACAAGGGTCGGGCGTGGTGAGTTCGGGCGCGACCTCTCTGTTCGCGAAGCGGATCCCGAGCGTGCCGATGTTGCCGCACTGCTTCCCCGCCGCCGTAAGGATGGAGGCGAGCATGTGCGCCGTGGTCGTCTTTCCGTTGGTGCCCGTTATCCCCACGATCTTCAGCTTCTTTTCGGGGTGCCCGTAGAAGGCGGCGGAAAACGCCGCCGACGCGGCGCGCCCGTCCGCCACGATCACCTGCGGCGCGCCGACGGGCAGTTCGCGCTCGGTGACCAACGCCGCCGCTCCCGCCGCAAGCGCCTCTTCCGCAAAATCGTGCCCGTCATGCTCCCCGCCCGCAAAGCAGAAGAAAAGATCCCCCTGCAAAACGTGCTTGCTGTCTATACTCACGCCCGTGATCTCCCTGTCCTGAAAATGCACGGTGCGCAGGTGCGCCGTTTCGCGCAGCAACGAACTCAATAACAAAACAAAAACTCCTTATTCATACGGCTGTATGCCTTTCACTTCTATGATGCCTTCAAAGATTTCTTTGGCGGCGGGGGCGGCGACCACGCTGCCGTAATACGCGCCCTGCGGTTCGTCCGCGATCACGAGCGCAAGGTAGCGCGGCTCGTCGGAGGGGAAAAACCCGATGAACGAGGAAACATACTTCCCCTGCGCGATGGATCCGTTTTCAAACTTCTGCGCCGTACCCGTCTTGCCCGCCACCTTGTACCCTTCGATATACGCGCGCGACCCGCTCCCTTCGGCGACGACGCCCTCCAGCATCTGCGCGAGCAGGCGCGACGTCTGTTCGCTGACCGTGCGGTTGAGAAGGACGGAGGAAAACTCTTCCTCGACCTTCCCGTCCGCCGAGGCGAGCGAGCGCACCAGCCGCGGGCGGTAATAGTATCCTCCGTTCACGGCAGACGCCGCCGCGCAGGCGAGCTGGACGGCGGTGACGGCGACCGTCTGCCCGAACCCGATGCGCGCAAGGTCGCACAGCCGCACAGCGCTTTCGGGGAGCAGCATGCCCTGCGCCTCTCCCGAAAAATCGATGCCCGTTCCCTTGCCGAACCCGAACAGTTCCAGATACTCGTAAAACGTCTGCGTGCCGAGCGCCAGCGCGATGTCCGTAAAGCACGGGTTGCAGCTGTTGTTGAGCGCTTCGGCAAGCGTCTGCTGCGCGTGCTTCCCGTTCCTGTGATCGCTCCAGCAGCGGATGGTCGTGCCGTCCACCGTGCGCGTGCGGCTGCTGCCGAAAATGTGCTGCGGCGAAAAGGCGTTCCCGTTCCCCTTGAAATATTCTTCGAGGTTTGCCGCCGCCGTAACGATCTTGAAGGTGGAGCCGGGCTCGTATATATCCGAAACGAGGTTGTTGCGCGAAAGTTCGTTCAGCAACTCCGCGTCGTCGCGCGGCACGTCGTTGAGGTCGTACGACGGCGCTTCCGCCATGGCGAGGATCTCAAAGTTGCGCGGATCGAGCACGATGCACTGCGCGGTGACAGGCGCATACGCGGCATACAGCCGCTGCATCGCCGCCTCCGCCACCGCCTGAATGCCGTAGTCGACGGTCAGTTCCAGCGTCATCCCGTCCGTTGCGGGAAGATAAGAGGCGCCGCCGCCCGTTTCCGCCCCGACAAGATCGGCAAAATAGGCGATCTCGCCGTCCTCCCCCGCAAGGTAGTCATCGTAATATTTTTCCAGCCCCGTCAGCCCCGCATTGTCCGACGAGGTAAACCCGAGCACGCGCGAAAGCAGTTCGCCGTGCGGATACACGCGCACGTTGTCCTGCGCGTAATACACGCCCGCAAGGTCGTACTCTTCCAGCTGTTCCGCCTCTTCGCGCGGAATGTGCCGCGCCACCGTCAGTTCGGAAACGCGCGACGCGGCGATGCGCTCGTACAGCTCCTCCTCGTCCTCCCCGAGCAACCCGGCAAGCACCTCCGCGGCTTTGCGCGCGTCTTTGACCGCGTTCGCACGGACGTAGACCGAATAGGCGGTACGGTTGTCCGCCAGCACGACGCCGCCGCGGTCCGTAATGCGGCCGCGCGCGGCGATCACGGGGATCTCGCGCGTCCATTGGTCGAGGGCGAGGCAGCGCAGCCGTTCGCCGTCTGCCACCTGCAAATAAAAAAAGCGGGCAAACAGGAGCAAAAAAAGAAAGGCTACTGCCAGAACAACGGCAAATAACCTCTTTCGTAAAAGCGTGGACGCATATTTTTTTGTATCCTTCCCGATGGGCGTTCACCTCACGCGGAAAAATAAAAACCGATCCGATGCCCGCCCTGCGGCGCGGCACCGGATCTTCTTTCGTAAATCATATTTGCTCCGCAGGCTTTTCCGCCCGCAGCGTTTACGCACCGTTATTGCGGCAGGAACAAGCCGAGCTCGTTCTCCGCACGTTCGATGATCGTTTCGGGAGACGTGTTGTACTCGATCTCCGCCACGATCTGCTGCTGTTCGGCAAACGCCGCGTTGAGCTGCGCTTCACGGGCGGCGACTTCCGTTTCCAGCGAGCCGAGCACGCTGGTGTTGACGATGATCAGCGCCAGCACAACGACCACCACGATGGAATAGATCATGATCATCAGTTTGTTGCGCGCGCTGAGCGCAAAGCCCTTTTTCTTCTCTTCCACCGCCGTAACGCGCTGTTCTTCGCGGTACAGGTTGTCGCGGTACTGCGTCGTCGTTTCGGTGGGCATGAGGTCTGCGTTCACCTCTTCGGCGTAACCGGCTTCCTGCTCCGCCTCGTAATACGGCGCTTCCTGTTCGTATTCGCGGACGGGCGCTTCCGCAAAGCTGACCGCCCTCGTGTTGAGCGGAGAATCGGCGCGGAACACGTCTGCAACGCGGGCGCGCTCAAAAGCGGGAGCCTGCGCCGCAGCGGGCTCGGCATATACGGGAGCCTGTGCCGCGGGCGCCTCGTATACGGGCGCCGAATAAGCGGGAGCGGCGGACGCGATCTCTTCCGCACGGTTGAGATCTGGGTTGATGAGCCGCTGGTAGTTTTCGGAAATGCGCGCGTTGAAAGCAAGAGCCTTCTGCTCTTCCGTCATGTCCTTCTGCTCTACGCCGCCCTGAAGCCTTCCGTAAGCCTTCAAGCCGCTCTCTTCTCTTGTCCTGTTCAAAACCGCAGGTGCCGCTGCCATCGCCGTGTTCTCCTTAACTATATTCTCCGATCCGTTCTGCTATGCGCAGTTTTGCGCTTTTCGAGCGCGGGTTTTCTCTCAGTTCTTCTTCCCCCGCCGTGACGGGCTTTTTTGTAAGAATGTTTATTTCCTGCTTTTTTCCGCAGACGCAGACGGGCAGGCTCTTATCGCAGGTGCAGCCTTCCGCCAGCTCGCGGAACACGTTTTTCACGATCCTGTCTTCCAAAGAGTGGAAGGTCAGAACGCAGATCCTGCCGCCCTTGTTCAGCCGCAGCGCCAGCCCTTTGACCGCTTCGGCGAGCCCCTCCAGTTCGCCGTTCACTTCGATGCGGATCGCCTGGAAAGTCTTCCTTGCGCACGGCCCGTTCTGACGGAATTTTGCGGGGATGCCGCTTTCGACGATCTGCGCAAGCTCGCCCGTGCGGGTGATGCGCTTTGTTTTGCGCCGCTCGGCGATCGCTCTTGCGATGCGCTTTGCGAAGCGCTCTTCGCCGTATTCCCAAAGGAGCTTGCCGAGCCGCTCCTCGCTGTAACCGTTCACGACGTCTTCCGCCGTCATTCCGCTGCCCGCGTCCATACGCATGTCCAACGGGGCGTCTTTCAGATAGCTGAACCCGCGCGAGGCTTCGTCCAGCTGGAAGCTGGAAACGCCGAGATCCAGCATCACGCCGTCCAGCCCGTTCACCCCTTCTTCGTTCAGCACGCTTTCAAACTGTTTGAAGTTCGCGTGGCGGATGCGGAACCTTCCCGCAAAGGGCGCCAGCCTGTTCTCTGCAGCGGCGATGGCGTTCTCGTCAAGGTCGGTGGCGATCAGCCTGCCCTGCGGGGCGCTGCGCCGCAAGATCTCGTACGAGTGCCCTCCTCCGCCTGCCGTTCCGTCGAAGTAGACGCCGCCGCGTTCGGGGGCAAGCCCCTCCATGCACTCTTCCAGAAGAACGGGGCGGTGCGAAAACGGGATCATTCTCCCTTCCCGATCGCATTCAGCCTTGCAAAGACATCTGCCATGTCCACGCCCTTGGTGCGCTCGGCGAATTTTTCCGCCGCTTCGATGCGGAGGTACGCCGCCGCGCCCGTGATGACGATATCTTTATCGATATGCGCGTATTCTTTGAGCTCTGCCGGAATGACGACCCTGCCCTGGTTGTCCTCGGTTACGTCGTACACCATTCCGGTAAAGGCGGCGATCGCTTCCTGCTTTTTCGCGTCGAAGAAGGACGCCTCGCCGAACCCGTCAAGGATCTTGCGGTACTCGCTCTGCGGAAGTACGTAAATGCAGTTCCCGGGCGCGAAGGCGAGCTTGTAATCCGCGCCGAGTTCCGCTTTGAACTTGGCAGGGATGCGTATTCTGTTTTTGTCGTCCAACCGGTTGTTGAACCTTCCGTTGAAAGAATACATGCTCCTCTTCCGACCCGTTTAGTGATTCCTATTATATCACCACTTTTGACCACTGTCAACCACCTGCGGCAAAAAAGTTGCTCTATTTTCAAACTTTTTTTGCAAAAATGCCCTGTTTTTTATAAAAACGAACGTATGTTTGTTTTACGGAAGCGAAAAATACACGGATTTTTCGATATTTTTTGCCGATCCGATGAAAAAAGGGGCTTCGGCCCGCCGATTTTCGGCATTTTCCGAACATATGTTTAAAATTGCGGCAAGGTGGTCAGCCGTCCCTGCATTTCCGTCAAAAACGGGGCAGCCGAGGGCGGCGGCGATGCGCTCCCCCACAAAAACATAGTGCGTGCAGCCGAGCACCGCCGCCGCATATTTTTTGCGCAGCACGCCGCAAAGGCAGCCTTCGACGTCCGCCCGCGCAAGGCAGCCGATGTTGCGCTCGATCTCCCCCGCAAGGCGTGCGGGGCAGAACGTTTCCACGCGCCCGCCCGTCCGCCCGAGCAGCTCCCGCACGCGGCGGCTTGCAAGCGTGG
>CASDPE010000117.1 GCA_949282395.1 uncultured Bacillota bacterium
CGATCAAACCCAAAACTTTAAGCAATACCAATAAGGAGAAAAAATGAAGAAAGTGATTCAAATTATCATCCTACTCATTGGAGTAGTCTGCATCACAGCTTGGCTCTCATTGAGTTTTTACAAGGCATATCAGCCTCAACCCAAAGTCTTGCAAGGACAAATTGCAGCTAGAGAATACAATGTTTCAAGCAAAATTGCAGGAAGGATTTCAGAGGTGTTTGTAAGCAAAGGAGATATGGTCAAAAAAGGTGATCTTATCTATACTATCCACTCTCCAGAACTTGAAGCAAAGCTTGAACAAGCAAAAGCAGGATATGAAGCTGCAAAAGCAATCAATGCAGAAACTCAAAAAGGTGCAAGAGAACAACAAATCCTCTCTGCAAAAGATCTTTGGCTTGGTGCAAAAACGATGCGAGAATTGGCTGAGAAAACTTACAAAAGAGTGGAAAATCTCTACAAAAGCGGAGTGGTAAGTTTGCAAAAAAGAGATGAAGCTTATGCGAGTTTTGAAGGGGCAAAGCTCAAAGAAGAGGAGACTTTCCTTGCTGCGGGCGGCGTGGGCGAGATGCTCGCCTACGCGCGCAAAGCGCTGTATGCGGCGGGGTACATGCCCTATTACCTGTACCGCCAGAAGTATATGGCGGGCAACTTTGAGAACACGGGCTGGTGCAGGGCAGGCAAGGCGTGCGTGTACAATGTAGACGTAATGGAAGAGACCTGTGACAACCTTGCCTGCGGCGCGAACGCGGTCACCAAAAAGCTGTTTGCGGGCGGCGCGCGCATCGAGCGCCTCGGCGCGCCCAAGGATATCCCCACCTATATCGCAAAGGCGGGCGAAGTCGCCGAAAAAAAGCGCGCGCTGTTTTTAGCGGCGGGGCAGCCCGCTTTTCCGCCCGTACCGTAAAAATATCCTGCCCGCGCCCGCGCAAAACAGTTTACAATTTACAAAAGATATGGTAAACTTATAACCGTGCGCAGACAAAGCCGTTCGAATCTCCGCGGCGCGCCTTGTTTGCGTGAATAAGATTTCCAAGGAGTAAAACAATGGAAAAGGAAAAGAAAACACAGATCATCGACGAGTTCAAGCGGCATGACGGCGATACGGGTTCGTCCGAAGTGCAGGTCGCGCTTTTGACGGAGCGCATCAACCACCTGAACGAGCACCTCAAAGAGCACCCGCATGACAACCACTCCCGCCGCGGGCTTCTGAAAATGGTCGGCGCGCGCAGGGGGCTTTTGGACTACATCAAGGCGAACGACATTGAAAAATACCGCGACCTTATCGCGCGCCTTGATCTGAGAAAATAAGGATCTGACAAAAAGGGCGAATTTTCCGTTCGCCCTTTTTATCGATTATAGCGCCCGTCGGGGACGGGCGCAACAAGAACAAGGTAAGGAGAAAGAAAAGAACAATGACAAAAACTTTCAGGCAGTTTGAAACGGAAGTCGGCGGCAGAAAGGTCATCGTCGAAACGGGCAAATACGCCGAACAGGCGAACGGCTCGTGCGTGGTGCGCTGCGGCGATACCGTTGTGATGGTCAACGTCACCATGAGCGAGACCCCGCGCGAGGGGATGGACTTCTTCCCTTTGCAGGTGGACTTTGAAGAAAAGATGTACGCCGTGGGCAAGATCCCCGGCGGCTTCAAAAAGCGCGAGGGCAGGGCAAGCGACAAGGGGATCCTCACCTCCCGCCTCATCGACCGCCCCATCCGCCCGCTCTTTCCCAAGGGGCTGTACAACGACGTCGTCGTCGTTGCCACGGCGCTTTCGGTGGATACCAACATCCCGCCCGAGCCGTTCGCGATGATGGGCAGCTCCATTGCGCTGAGCATTTCGGATATCCCTTGGGCAGGCCCCACGGGTTCGGTGCAGGTCGGCATGGTCGACGGGCAGTACATCATCAACCCGGACAACGCGCAGCGTGAAAAGAGCACCATCGCCCTGAGCCTTGCAGGCACCAAAGACGCGATCATGATGGTCGAAGCGGGCGCCAAAGAAGTTTCCGACGAGGCGATGGTCGGCGCCATCCTCTTCGGGCATGAAGAGATCAAAAAGCAGTGCGCCTTTATCGAACAGATCCAGAAGGAAGTGGGCAAGCCCAAACGTCAGATGGAGTTGTACCACATCCCCGAAGACCTCAACGCCGCCGTGCGCGCGTACGCTTCGGATATGCTGGATAAAGCGCTGGAAGAGTTCGACCGCCAGGCGCGCGAAGAAAAGCAGGACGAAGTGGAGAAGAACGTTCTCGAACACTTTGCGGACGTCTATCCCGACAAAAAGCGCGAGATCAAGGACAGCCTGTACTACCTGACCAAGGAAAAAGTCCGCGCGAAGATCCTGGACAAGGGCGTCCGCCCCGACGGGCGCAAGCTCACCGAGATCCGCCCCATCTGGTGCGAAGTCGGCATCCTTCCCCGCGTGCACGGTTCCGCCGTGTTCACCCGCGGGCAGACGCAGGCGCTCACCACCTGCACGCTCGGCACCCTTTCCGAAGTGCAGAAGCTGGACGGGCTGGACGAAGAGACGGCGAACCGCTACATGCACCAGTACAACTTCCCCGGGTATTCGACGGGCGAAGCGAAGGCGCTGCGCAGCCCTTCCCGCCGCGAGATCGGGCACGGCGCCCTTGCGGAGCGCGCGCTTGAACCCGTCATCCCCGATGAGAGCGAATTCCCGTATGCGATCCGCATGGTCTCGGATATCCTCAGCTCCAACGGTTCTACGTCGCAGGCGTCCGTCTGCGGCTCCACCCTCGCGCTCATGGACGCGGGCGTGCCCATCAAGGCGCCCGTCGCAGGCTGCGCGATGGGGCTGATCAAGGATACGGAAAGCGACCGCGTCGCCATTCTCACCGACATCCAGGGGCTGGAAGACTTCCTCGGCGATATGGACTTCAAGGTCGCGGGTACCGAAAACGGCATCACCGCCATCCAGATGGACATCAAGATCAAGGGCATTGACGAAGCGATCCTGCGCAAAGCCATCGCGCAGGCGAACGACGGCAGGCAGTTCATCCTGCACAAGATGCTGGATGTGATCCCCGCGCCGCGCAAAGAGCTTTCCAAATACGCGCCCAAGATCATCTCCTTCAACATCGATCCCGAAAAGATCCGCGAAGTCATCGGCAGCGGCGGCAAGGTCATCAACAAGATCATTGAAGAGACGGGCGTCAAGATCGACATCGACGACGACGGAAAGGTCTGCATCGCAACGTACGGCGAAAACCTTGACAACGCCGAGCGCGCAAAGGCGATCATCCTCTCCATCGCGCGCGATCCTGAAGTGGGGGATATGTTCATCGGCTCCGTCGTGCGCATCCTCTCCAAGGTCGGCGCGTTCGTCGAGCTCGCTCCCGGAAAGGACGGCATGATCCACATCTCCCGCCTGTCCGATAAGCGTATCAACTCGGTGGAAGACGTGCTCTCCATCGGCGATACCGTCAAGGTAGAGATCATCAAGATCGGCGAAAAGGGCATCGACCTGAAACTGCTTGAAAAGATGGAAGGCTGAACAACAGCCGTATAAAACATACGCCCCGCGGCAGACGCCGCGGGGCGTAAAAATCGAAAGAGTACTTTACAAACTACGCCCCGCGGCAGACGCCGCGGGGCGTAAAATTTTAAAGCGCAGCCGAAAACGGCTGCGCTTTTTGCGTTTCAGCGCTTCATTGCTTCCGGAATACGCTCTTCGGTTGCCCGCATACGGGGCAGACCCAGCTTTCGGGCAGCTGTTCAAAGGGGACGTCCCCCTCGTACACGTGCCCGCACACCGAGCACACCCACTTGCCCTTTGCCGCGGGCGCTTCCGCCTGATAGGTGGGCGCGTTTTTCGCCGTCTTCCCTTTGAGCACGCTGTGGTAATAGGCGTACGTCATGGGCGCGCCGCTCTGCAGGGTATCCGCGCCGATCGCTTCGCCGAGGAACACGGTGTGCGTCGCCGTATCCATCGTGTCGGTGACGCGGCAGCAGATGTACGCGCAGGCGCCGTCGATGACGGGCATCTTATCCCGCACCGAATAGGGGACGCCGCCGAATTTGTCGGTATCCTTGCCCGAGCGGAACCCGAACGTGCCGATGAGGGAAGGGTCGCTGCCCTCGTGCAGCACCGAAAGGGCAAAATGCCCGCAGTCGGCAATGCATTTGTTGGTGTAATTGTCTTTGTTGATGCTGACGAGCACCGTGGCGGGCGACGAGGTGACCTGGATCGCGCTGTTGGCAACGCAGCCCGTGGGTCTTCCCCGATCCCATGCCGATACGATGTACACCCCGTATGAGAGGGCGTAGAATGCTTTTGCGTTCATAGCGGCTCCAAAAAAATCGCATTACGTTGTATTTAAAAGCAGAAACCGCAGACTCTGCTTTTACCCCTTGCAGCGCGCAGACAATGCGGGAATTTAATAGTTTTCGGCTTTGAGCTGGAAGTACGCCTTCGGGTGCGCGCAGACGGGGCAGACTTCGGGCGCCTTTTTGCCGACGACGATGTGCCCGCAGTTCGAGCACTGCCAGATCATCTCTTCCTCGCGGGAAAATACGATGCCTTCCTTCACGTTTTTGAGCAGGGCAAGGTAGCGCTTTTCGTGTTCGCGCTCGATCTCGCCCACCTTTTCAAACAAAAAGGCGATGTGGTCGAACCCTTCTTCGCGCGCCTCTTTGGCAAACGTCGCGTACATGTCCGTCCATTCGTAGTTCTCGCCCGCCGCCGCATCCGCAAGGTTGGCGTCCGTAGCGGGCACGTCGCCGCCGTGCAGCAGCTTGAACCAGATCTTCGCGTGCTCCTTTTCGTTGTTCGCCGTCTCTTCAAACAGCGCCGCGATCTGTACGTAGCCCTCTTTTTTCGCCTTGCTCGCGTAGTAGGTGTACTTGTTCCGCGCCTGGCTTTCGCCCGCGAACGCCGCCTGCAAATTTGCTTCCGTCTTGCTGCCTTTGAGTTCTTTTGCCATCGTGACACACTCCTTTTTTATTGTGCGCACGGCGCCGCGCGCCCGCGCCGCTGCCGTGTGCGGCGCTTGTGCCGCCTTTCCGCCGCGCAAGCATGTATATACTATATCACAGAACGCCCAAAGTGTCAATACTGCGATAAAAAATTTCGTCAGTTGTTGACAAACCGCTTCCCTTTGCTTTATAATAAAAGGGAAAATACGGCAGGTATCGCGGGGGAGGGCGCGCAACGGCAATGGATTACGGCAGTACGGAACTTGATTTTTTGGAACGCGACCTGCGTATGCGCTTCGGCGACGCGGAGGGGGCGAAGATCTTTGCCGATGCAAGCAAACTGTATACCGAGCTTGCGGTAACGACCGATTACCGCGGCAGCAAAACGCTGGAATTGCAGCTCAAACGCCTGGTGTTCCCCGTCGTCGCGCTGTATAAAACGCTCTGCCTGCACGGGTACCGCAAAGCCTCCGCTCTCGGCGTCATGCGCACGGTCACCGAGCGCGCCGCGCGGCATACGGGGGATATCCTCGCCGCGCAGATGCGCAAAGTTGCGCCGTACCGCGCGTTCAAACGCAATTTCCGCAATTTTATGGAATACAAATTCCCGCCTGCGGGCGGCTGGAAGTGCGGCAAGCCCGACCTGCCACCATGACCGCGCGGTTCGGCTGCCCAGAGCTTTGCGCCGTGTTTTGCGACTACGAGCGCATCTCGTTTGCGGGGCTTTTGCCGCAGATAAAGTTTTCCTGCGCGGGGAGCCTTGCGGAAGGCTGCGAGCACTGCGCCTTCTCCTTTGCCAAAGGCACCCGCCCGCGGAGAGGGGAGGGAAAGGGCTGACGCGCTCTCCGCTCCCGTCCGTCCGGAATCATAAAAAAACCGCCTTCCGCATCCGCGGAAGGCGTAATTTTTGGTTGGCGCTTTAGCTTGAATAAACCCCCAGTTTTACTGGGGGAAGTAAAAAATACTTTAGTAAATAAAAACCTCTGTGTTATAATCAGTGAAGGTTTGGC
>CASDPE010000118.1 GCA_949282395.1 uncultured Bacillota bacterium
CCGCCGCCCCGCCCGCGAAGGCGCCCGCAAACGGGAGCAGGAACGCGCCCGCGCGCCTGCGCACGCGTGTACGCACGCGCATCGCCTGCCGCTGCGCCTCCCTGCCCTTGGGCAGCGCCGCCACGCAATAGACGCCGTCCTGCGAATACTTGACGCTGACGTACCCGTTCGCCGCCAAAAAGCGCAGCGCCGCCTCTGCCTTGGCGGCGTCCGCCTTGACGCGCGGCGGCAGCGCGCCGAGCAGTTCGCGTACGTCCACGATCCTGTAACAGCCGTCCGCCGACGCGTTCACGGCGCCGAGCACGGCGCCCGTAACCTTATCGAACATCCTGCCCTCCCGCTATTATCTTTGCGGATTTTCAAACTTTCATGCAAAAAAATTTTGCAAACGGATAAAAAGCACTTTATTATTTGCGCGGTATGTGGTAAAATATTAAGTGGCTATTTACGCGTTTAACGACGGAGGAGCAATTTTTACCTATGAATCTGCTGGATCGGTACACCAACGCGCTCTCGTTCAGGGACTACGACGACTTTTACAGGAACTTCCGCCTGCACGTTCCGAAGAACTTCAACTTTGCGTACAACATCATCGACGAGTACGCCAGGCTCGACCCCGCGAAACGGGCGATGGTCTGGTGCGACGACCTCGGGGAAGAGCGCACGTTCACCTTCGGGGACATCAGCAGGATCTCCGATCAGACGGCGAACTACTTCCTCTCCCTCGGCATCGGCAAGGGCGACAGGGTGCTCGTCATCCTGCAGCGCCGCCACGAGTATTGGACGACGGTGATGGCGCTTTCCAAGATCGGCGCGATCTGCATCCCCGCCACGCACATGCTGATGGAAAAAGACCTTGTGTACCGCATGGAAAAGGCGGGCGTGAAGATGGCGGTCGCCGTCAACGAGCCCGAACTGTGCGACAACATCCGCAAAGCGGCGGCGCAGGTGCCCTGCGTGCAGCACCTTGCCTCCGTCGGCAAATACGAAGGCTTCCGCGATTTTGACGCGGAAGTGGCGGCGCAGCCCGAAACACTGCCCGCCCTCCCCTATAAAACAGAGCGCAGCGCGGAGGACATCCTTCTGCTCTATTTCACGTCCGGCACGACGGGCATGCCCAAAATGGTCTGCCTGAGCCAGCGCTACACCCTCGGGCACATCGTGACGGCGCGCTTCTGGCACAACTGCGAGGACGGCGGGCTGCACTTCACCCTTGCCGAAACGGGCTGGGCGAAGGCGAGCTGGGGCAAGCTGTTCGGGCAATGGGCGTGCGGTTCGGCGCTGTTCGTGTACGACTTCCACGGTAAATTTGAAGCGGACGACCTTTTGAAGCACATCGCAAAATACAAGATCACCACCTTCTGCGCCCCGCCGACGGTGTACCGCTTCATGATCAAGACCGACCTTTCCAAATACGACCTGACGAGCATCCGCTACATGATGACCGCAGGCGAGGCGCTCAACCCCGAAATTTACAGGCAGATCGTGCAAAAGACGGGGCACAAGATCTACGAAGGGTTCGGGCAGACGGAGACGACCGTCGTCTGCGCGACCTTCCCCGGGCTTGTCGACATCCGCCCCGGTTCGATGGGCAAACCCTCCCCGCTGTACGACGTGCAGCTTCTGGACGACGACGGCAACCCCGTAGAGATGGGCGCGGGCGAGATCTGCATCCGCCTGCGCGAAGAGCAGCAAGGGCTGTTCAGCGGCTATTACAAAGACCCAGAACTTACGGGCACCGTGATGCACGACGGCTACTACCACCTCGGCGACCTTGCCTACCGCGACACGGACGGCTACTATTGGTTCGTGGGCAGAAAGGACGACATCATCAAAAGCTCCGGCTACCGCATCGGGCCCTTTGAAGTGGAAAGCGCGCTGATGGAGCACCCCGCAGTGCTCGAATGCGCCATCACGGGCGTGCCCGACACGCAGGGCGTGCGCGGGCAGCTCGTAAAGGCGACCATCGTGCTCGCCAAGGGCTATGAGCCGAGCGACGAACTTGTTAAGGAGCTGCAGAATCACGTAAAAAAGACGACCGCGCCCTACAAATACCCGCGCGTGGTGGAATTCGTGAACGAGCTGCCCAAGACCATCAGCGGGAAGATCCGCCGCGTTGAGATCCGCACCGCAGACACAGACCGCTTTTAAACACATCCAAACAGATCGCAAAGAGGGCGCGGCGCCGTACAGGCGCCGCGCCCTCTCTTTTATCGCATAAATCCTATTATTGGGCGCAGCCGTTGAAAGACCGCAAGCGCCTCCGCGGAAAGATCCGCGGAGGCGCTCCTTTTCTCACAAGGCGCTGCCCTTCGTTTGACGTTGACATCGCCCTTCGTTTGACGTTGGCGCAGCCCCTTCGTTTGACGCTCCTGCCGCTTTACCGCTGGGCAAGCCCCAGCTTTTCGCCGAGCGATTTCACGATGCGGCGGATGTACCCGTCCGCATCCTCGGGCGCGATCGCCTTTTCGTGCGGGGTGAACGTGACGGTGAACGCCATGCTCTTTTTCCCCTCCCCGACCTGCGCGCCGCGGTACACGTCAAACAGCCGCACGGCGGAAACGTACTTGCAGCTTTCGCGGATGACCTTTTCCACGTCCGCGCAGAGCACCGCCTCCTCGGCGAGCAGCGCAAGGTCGCGCCTGACTTCGGGGAACTTTGAAAGGGGCACGTAGTGCACGGCGGCATCCGCCGCGGCGGCTGCCGCCGCGTAGTTCAGTTCGCCGAGGTAGACGGGCGTTTCCAAAGACAGCTCTTCGGCAAGGTCGGGCGCCAGCTCGCCGAGCACGCCCACCGCTTCGCCGTTCAGAAACACCTCCGCACATTTGCCCGGGTGCAGGTACGGGCGCACGGCGGGCGCGTAGGTGAATGCCACGCCCAGCTCTGCCGCAAGCGCCTCGAACGCGCCTTTGGCGGTATAAAAATCTTCTTCCGCGCCCCAAACGGCAATGCCGAGCGTTTTGCGCTCTTCGGGCGCTTCGGTAAGCGGCTGCTCCTTTGCGATAAAGACGTTCGCCAGCTCGTACAGCCTGCCCGCGTCGTTCCCGCGGCGCACGTTGCGCACGGCGGCGTCCAGCATGGACGGCATCATCGTGGTGCGCATGAGGCTCATATCCTCGCCGATGGGGTTGACGATCCTGATCGCCTGCTGCGCCTCGCCGCCGATACGCAGCAGCGCGTAATCTTTGGGCGAAATAAAGGAGTACGTGATCGCCTCGCAGAACCCCTGCCCGCGCAGCGCTTCGCCCGCGCGCGCTTCCAGCTTCTGCGCCTGCGTCAGCCCGCCCATCGTGCCGGACGCATTTTTCAGAAAGGTGCCTTCGATGCGGTCATACCCGTACATGCGGATGACCTCTTCGGCGATATCGGGGTAGTCCTCCACGTCCTCACGGTATGCGGGCGCGGTGACGATCAGCTCGTCCTTTTGCAGGGTGACGCTGAAATTCAGCGAGGTCAGGATGCGGCGGATCTCCTCCTTCGGCACCTCGATGCCGAGCAGCGAATTGACGGCGGTGACCGTCGTCTTGATAACGGCGGGCTTTGCCTCTTCCGCCATTACATCGAAGCGGTCGCGCGCGATCCTGCCGCAGCCCAGCTCTTCCACAAGGTGCAGGGCGCGGTTGATGGCAACGCCCGTCGTATAGGCGTCCATCCCCTTTTCGTACCGCGCGGAAGAATCGCTCTTCTGCCCGAGCGCGCGCGAGGTGCGGCGGATGTTCGCCCTTTCGAATTTGGCGCATTCAAAGAGCACCGCAGGGGTATCCGCCTCGATCTCGCTGTTCAGCCCGCCCATGATGCCCGCAAGGGCGACGGGCTTTTCCGCATCGCAGATGGCAAGGTTTTCGGGGTGAAGGGTGAACTCCTTTTCGTCAAGGGTGACGATCTTTTCCCCCTCCTTTGCGCGGCGCACGACGATTTTTTTGCCCGCAAGGTGCGAGATATCGAACGCGTGCATAGGCTGCCCCATTTCCAGCAGAACAAAGTTCGTGATGTCAACGACGTTGCGGATGGAGCGCAGCCCGCACAGCGCCAGCCTGCGGCGCATCCAAAGGGGCGTGGGCGCGTCGTTCAGCCCCGCAACATAGTGCGCGATGTAGCGCGGGCAAAGGTCGGGCGCTTCCACCGTGACGGTGACTTCCGCCGCCGTAGAGAGCGCGTCGTCCGCCGTATACCCGAGCGCGAGCGGGCGGAGCGGCTTGCCCAGAAGCGCCGCAACTTCGCGCGCGATGCCGTAGACGCTCTGACAGTCCGGGCGGTTCGCCGTGACCGCGATATCCAACACGTAATCGTCCAGCCCCACGACGGGACGGATGTCCGAACCCAAGGCGGGGTCGCCGTGCAGGAGCAGGATGCCGTTCACGTCCGCGCCCTCGTACCAATCGTCGTTTATGCCCAGCTCTTCCCCCGAGCAGAGCATCCCGCAGGACTCCACGCCGCGCAGCTTGCCCTTTTTGATCTTCACGCCGCCGTGCAAAGACGAACCGTCCAGCGCGACGGGCACAAGGTCGCCCGTGCGGATGTTGTGCGCGCCCGTCACGATCTGAATGGCTTCGCCGTGAGCGCCGCAGTTAAGCACGCAGATCTGCAAATGGTCGGAATCGGGGTGCGGCACGATGCTTTCGATCCTGCCCACGACGCAGCGGTCGATCTCCTGCCCGACGTAGACGAGCTCTTCCACTTCCAGCCCGCAGGAAAAGAGCTTCTGCGCAAGTTCTTCGACGGGGATATCCACGTCGACATAATCTTTCAGCCAACTCAAAGGAACTTTCATCGCTCTTCTCCTCCTAATCCCTGAACTGCCGCAGGAAGCGGACGTCGTTTTCAAACAGCAGACGGATGTCGCCGATGCCGTATTTGATCATGGCGATGCGCTCCAGCCCGATGCCGAAGGCAAAGCCCGTGTACACGTCCGGGTCGATGCCGCAGCCCGCCAGCACTTTGCGGTTCACCATGCCCGCGCCCAGAACTTCGATCCAGCCCGTTCCCTTGCAGATGCGGCAGCCCTTGCCGCCGCAGTTTTTGCAGGAGAGGTCGACCTCCACGCTCGGCTCGGTGAACGGGAAATAACTCGGGCGGAAACGCGTTTTTGTTTCCGCGGTGAACATCCTGCGCGCAAATTCGTCTAAAATGCCTTTCAGGTCGCACAGCGTGATGTTTTTATCCACGACCAGCCCTTCCATCTGGTGGAACATGGGCGAATGCGTCGCGTCCGAATCCGAACGATAGACCCGCCCGGGGCTCAGCACCTTGATAGGCGGCTGCTGCTTTTCCATCACGCGGATCTGCCCGCTCGACGTCTGCGAGCGCAGAAGGTACTCGCCGCCCACAAAAAAGGTATCCTGCATGTCGCGCGCGGGATGGTCGGCGGGAATGTTCAACGCCTGAAAGTTGTAATAATCGCGCTCGATCTCGGGGCCTTCGAACACGTTGAACCCCATGCCCGAAAAGATCTCTTCCAGCTCTTTACGCACGAGTGTGACGGGGTGCACCGACCCGCCCGCATGAAATTTGGCGGGCATGGTCACGTCGATCCGCTCGCCCGCGACCTTTGCGGC
>CASDPE010000119.1 GCA_949282395.1 uncultured Bacillota bacterium
ATCGGGCAAACCCGTGCGTCGGGCAAACCCATACGGCGGGCAAACCCATACGGCGGAGGTATATGTTTTGAAAAACAACATCATAAAAGGGGAAAAGGTATTCGTGCATGCGCGCGCGTACATTGCGGGCGAAGTGCGCCTCGGCAGCGGCGCGAACATCTGGTGCGGCGCCTGCATCCGCGGCGACCTCGCGCCCGTGATCATCGGGGAAAACACGAACGTGCAGGACAACGCCACCATCCACGTGGGCGCGGGGCTGCCCGCCGTTCTCGGCAGCGGCGTCACCGTCGGGCACAACGCCGTCGTGCACGGGTGTACGGTGGGGAACAACGTGCTCATCGGCATGGGAGCCGTCATTCAGGACGGCGCGTCCGTCGGCGACAACTGCATCGTCGGCGCGGGCACGCTCATCCCGCCGCGCAAAGCCATTCCCGCGGGCAGCGTCGTGTTCGGTTCGCCGTACCGCCTCGTGCGCACGGCGTCGGAAGCAGACCTTGCCGCCGTGCGGGCGAACGCGGCGGCGTATCTGCGCCTTGCCGAAGAGTACGCGGAAGAAAATGCGGCGGAGAATTTATGATAATCGGCTAAAATCGGAAAAAATCCGCCGTTTACACTTGACTAAACTTTAAAATTTTATTATAATTATCGGGTATATTACCGTATACTGCCGTGCCATGCGCACGGAACAGCCCGCACAGCCGCGCGTCCTTCGGGCGGCGCATCGGGCAGAAGAAAGGAGTAGGCAATGGGCAAAGGAAAATCGGTGCTGCTGATCGTGCTGGTCACCGTCGTTCTCGCCGGGCTGCTGTTTATCGGGTTCACGCCGTCGTTCCCCGTCGGCGTAAACGATTTCGGCTCGCTGCTTTCCAATATCGACCTCGGTACCGACCTCGGCGGCGGCTACACGACGGTCTACTATCCGGAAGGCGTGATGTCCAAAAGCGATTACGACATCGAGGACGCAGAGACGCAGGAAGATTACACGCAGTACAAGGGCATCTATCTCTCCGACGAGATCTACGATGCGGAAAGCGGACGGGCGACCGACGAGTTCGCCGCGGAGTTTGACAGGGCGTTTGCCGCCGTTGCGGATCGCTACGAGCAGATGGGGTTCGTGAATTGCTCGGTCGTGAAGGAGAACGACTATACGATCCGCGTCAGCATCCCGCACCTGAGCGACGATTCCGTGCTGGATACCGTGTTCACGCAGCTCTCGTATTCGGGCAGCCTGCATCTGAGCGATACGGAGATCACCACCCCCAACGCCGAACGCAGGGCAGAGGTGTGGGATCGCGACCTTGTTTCGGGCGCGGGCGTCATGTCTGCGGGCGATCAGGGGTATGCCGTGACCATCAACTTCACCTCCGAAGGGCGTGAAAAGTTCGCGGAGCTTACGGCGGGCATGGCGAGCGGGGATGACAGTTCTTCCTCGTCGGGAGGCACGCTCTATATCTATGTCGGCATGGATCAGATCGTTTCCGTCAGCGTCAGCGGGGAAATGGATCAGGATACCATCTATATCAGCGGCAACTTCACTACGCGTGAATCCGCGCAGTCCGTCGCGGCGGCGATCAATTCCGTGCTGGATGAAGACGCCGTGTTCGACCTCGACCTGCATTATTCCTATCTGTACGAATTTGCACCCACGATGGGCGAAAATACGGCGCTTTGGGTCGCCGTCGTCATCGGCGTGCTCTTCCTTGCGGCGATCGTCGCCTCCCTCGTCCGCTACAAGGGCATGGGGCTGGCGTTCACCTACGGGTTCCTCACGTGGATGCTCGCGCTGCTGCTGTGCGTTTCGCTGATCGGCGGCATCGTCGTCGACTTCGGCGGCGTGCTCGCGATCGCGCTTTCGGCGGCGCTCATGGCTGGGTTCAGCTACTACGCCTACAACAACATCCGCAAAGAATTCGCGACGGGCAAAACGCTCACCGCGTCCATCAAATCCGGCTTCAAACGCAGCCTGGCGCTGACCATCGACGCGCACCTCGTGCTGGCGCTCGCGGCGCTGGTGCTCTGGCTCGTGTCCACGGGCACGGTCGCCTTCATGTCGCTGATCTTCCTGATCGGTACGGTGCTTTCGGGGCTGGTGACGCTGCTCGTCACGCGCTTCTATCTGTACATGTTCATGGCGCAGCCGAAGAACAAGATCGCGTTCTGCAACTTTAAGAGAGAGGAGGCGGAAGACGATGAGTAAGGTATTTACCAAAAAACATCTGCTTGTTTGCCTCGCCGTCAGCCTTGCGCTCATCGTGGCGGGCGCGTTCGTGTTCGGGTTCCTCGGCTTCGGCAAAGACACCACCGTGCAGGATAAGACGGTCGTCGAAGTCAACGGCTACATCTCCCAGCTGAGCGAAGAGGGGCGCGAAGACTTCATCGAATACTGCAAAAACAGCCTGGAAGAGGCGGGGTACAGCGTGCTCGAAGCCGACCGTTACAGCGAAACCTCCGGCTTTAACGACAGCTGCCGCTTCGTGATCGCGTCGGATACCGCGTATGACGCCGAGGCGTATGACGCGCTTGCGGCGGGGCTCGAAGCCTCCATCGGCGCGCTGAAAAACGATACCATTGAAAACATCGAAACGGTGGCGGGGCTGGGCGTTTCCGTATCCGTCAGCGTCATCGAAAACCATTCCTTCGCATCCTACGCGTGGCGTGCCGCCGTGGCGGGCGCGTCTGTGCTCGTGATCGCCCTCATTTATACGGCGATCCGCTTCCGCCCCGGCATGGGCGTCACCGTGTTCGCGGCGGGGCTGCATGACGTGCTGCTCACGCTGGCGCTCATCGCGCTCTTCCGCATCCCCGTCGGCGTTACGCTCATCGCGGTCGCGGCATTCTCGCTGCTTGCTTCGCTGACGCTCAACCTGCTCGTCTGCGGCGGCATGCGCAAGAACTTCCGTTCGGAGGAGTGGAAGGAGCTCTCCTCGCGCGAGGCGGTCACCCGTTCCGTAAAAGAGAGCCGCCGCAACGTGCTCGGCGTGGCGGTCGCCTTGGCGGCGTGCGCCATCCTCGTCGGGGTCGTGGGCGCGGTGCTGGGCACAGACCTTGCCTTTGCCATGGTCGGCGGGCTGCTCGCCGTCATCGTTTCCGCCTATTCGTCGCTGCTTTTGGCGCCTTCGCTGTTTGCAGGCATCAAAGAGCGCTCGGATAAACGCCGCGCGGAACGCGCACGTTACGATTACGTGCCCGCAAAGGAGCGCAAAAAGCGCGAACAGGCAGCAAAGCAGGCGGACGAGCCGGAAGAGGCTGCCGCAGAATAAAACAGAAGGGCTGCTCGGCGGCCGTTTACAGGAAGTTTCAGGGGCGGGGCGCAGAGCTTACGCCCCTTGCTTTTTCCGCTGCCGCGTTTTTTGGCGGGGCGCAGAGTTTACGTCCCTTGCTTTTTTCGCCGCGGGGCGGGGCGCAGAGTTTACACTCTTTACTTTTTCGTCGCCGCGGGGCAGGCGCAGAGCTTACGCCCCTTGCCGGAGCGCAGGGCATATGCCGTATAGAATAGAGGATCGTATGAAAAAGATCGTACCCGAATTTGTGTTTACCGAACAGGAGCGTGCGCGCGTGCGTGCGCTTGCTTCGGCATGCGGTATCCACGAACTCACGGCGCAGATCCTCTTTGCGCGCGGCGCGGACACGCCCGAAAAGGCGGAAAAATTCCTTGCGCCCTCGGCAAAAAATTTCCTCTCTCCCTTTCTGATGCGCGGCATGCGCGAACTTACGGAGGCGATCCGCGAAGTGAAGGAGCAGGGCGGGCGCGTCGCCGTCTACGGCGACTACGATGCGGACGGCATCGGCGCGGCGGCGATCCTGCTCACGGCGCTCCGCCGTTGCGGCGTGCACGCTGCGGCGCATGTGCCCGAGCGCGCGGAAGGGTACGGCATGTCCGTCGCCTCGCTGGAAAAGATCATCGACGAATACGCGCCGTCGCTCATCGTCACGGTGGACTGCGGCGTTTCCAACCGCGCGGAGGTGGAGTACATCAAGTCGCGCGGGGTGCGCGTCATCGTCACCGACCACCATGAACTGCCCGACGAGCTGCCGGACTGCGTCGTCGTCAACCCCAAACTTGCCGACGATTACCCGTATGACAATCTCTGCGGCGCGGGCGTCGCTTTCAAGATCGCCTGCGCGCTGCTCGGCAAAGACGCGTATGACCTGCTGGACATCGCCGCCGTTTCCACGGTGGCGGACAGTGTGCCGCTGACGGGTGAAAACAGGGATATCGTCGCCGAAGGGCTGCGCCTCATCGCCAAAAAACCGCGCGCGGCGATCGCGCACCTGCTCGCTTCCAGGAAGGAGGAGGCGGACGCACAGACGCTCGCCTTCACCGTCGCACCGCGCATCAACGCGGCGGGCAGGATGGGGGACGCGCAGAGCGCGCTGCGCCTGCTCACCAGCGAAAACGAGGCGGAGATCTACGACCTCGCCGTGAAGCTGAACGCCTTCAACGCGGAGCGGCAGCAGGTCTGTGACGAGGTGTACAAGAGCGCGAAGCTGCGCCTTGCCGAAGGCGGCGCGTACGACGACGCCATCCTTTTGTACGGCGAAGATTGGAGCCAGGGGCTGATCGGCATCGTCGCGGCGCGGCTCGCCGAAGAGTTCAACCGCCCCGTCATCCTCTTCGCGGAAAAGGACGGACTGCTCAAAGGCTCGGCGCGCACGGTGGAGAGCGTGAACATCTACGAGGCGCTGCGCGCCTGTGCAGACTGCCTGGAAGCGTTCGGCGGGCACGCGCAGGCGGCGGGCGTCACCGTCCGCAAGGAAAAGTTTGAAGCGCTGCGCGCGGCGATGAACGGGTATGTGCGCACGCATTACTCGCGGGAGGACTTGCAGCCCGTGATCGCCGTCAGCGCGGAGGGCGCGCCCGATCTGGCACTCGCCAAAGAGCTGGAAAAGCTCGAACCGTGCGGCGTGGGGAACAAGCGCCCGCTGTTCGCCTGTACGGCGGGCAGCGTTGCGGCAGGCAGGCTCAAAGATGGGTCGCCGCACGTTTCCTTCCGTGCGGGCGGGGCGGAGCTCGTGTGGTTCGGCGGCGGAAGGTCGCTTGACCTGCTCACTTCCGATCTGCCCAAAACGGTCGTCTTCGAATGCGGCGTCAACCGCTTCCGCGGCAGTGAAAGCGTGCGCGGCATCGTGCGGGACGTGCTCTGCGGCGAGGGAAGCGGGGCGGAGCTGTATGCGTTCCGCAGCCGCCTGCGCGCACTGCTTTCTCCGCCCGTGCGGGTACAGGCGGTGTACGAGGGCGAAGAGGCGCTGAAAGCGCGCATCCTCGCCGCGCAGGAGCGCTGCAAGTACGGGCTGCTGCTGATCGGCGGCGAACGGGTCCCCGCGGCGTTTGAAGGCGTGTGCAAAGAGCTGGATCGCGGGTTGTTCCGCCTTGCCGCGCAGAACGTGGGCAACGCGCTGCTGCTCGCGCCCGCCTGCGACGAAGATCTTTCGCTGTACCGTGACGTCGTCTTTCTCGAACAGCCCCCCGCGTTCTGCCTGCCTTCGCTGGAAGGGCGCACGGTGTACGTCAATGCAGACGCGCCCTGCACCCTTGCCGCGGGGCT
>CASDPE010000120.1:0-1167 GCA_949282395.1 uncultured Bacillota bacterium
GTATGCGCCCTGCCGCCCGCAAACAGGTCGCGCTCCAGCGTGTAACCCGTGTAGCACCAGCAATCCTTTTGCGGATACAGCGCGTCGAATTTTCCCAAAAGCGGAAGGAGCGCGCGTTGGTTGGCGGGCTCGAAAGGCTCGCCGCCCAACAGCGAGAGACCCGCAATGTACGGCGGCGCAAGCGCGGAGAGCACCTCTTCCTGCGTCTGTTCGGTATACGGCGAGCCGTAAGAAAAATCCCACGCCTCGCGGTTGAAACAGCCCTCACAGCGATGCGTACAGCCGCTGACGAACAGCGAGACGCGCACGCCGACGCCGTTGGCAACGTCGTGTTTTTTTATCGTCGCGTAGTTCATGTGTCCTTGTGCGCGCTCACAGGTGAAGGACGCGCGCCTTGATCTCCTTTGTCTTGCCCAGATTCCAGAAGTTCTCGCCCAGATATCCGCAGGTGCGGCGGGTGACGTTCATCTTCTTGTGGTCCTTGTTGTGGCAGTTGGGGCACTCCCACTCGTTGTCGTCGTTGATGATGATCTCCCCGTCCCAGCCGCAGACGTGGCAGTAGTCGCTCTTGGTGTTGAATTCCGCGTACTGGATGTTGTCGTAGATGAAGCGCACCACTTCCTGCATCGCCTCGAGGTTGTTCTGCATGTTCGGGATCTCGACGTAGGAGATGCACCCGCCCGAAGAGATCTTCTGGAACTGCGCCTCAAAGGAGAACTTGGAAAATGCGTCGATCTCCTCGCGGACGTCCACATGATAGGAATTGGTGTAATAGCCCTTGTCGGTGACGTCCTCGATGGTGCCGAAGCGCTCCTTGTCGATGCGCGCAAAGCGGTAGCAGAGCGATTCCGCGGGCGTGCCGTACAGCGCAAAGCCGAGGCCGCTCTCGCGCTTCCATTCGTCTGTCTTGTCGCGCATGTGCTGCATGACGCGGAGCGCGAACTCCTCGCCCGCGGGGTCGGTCTGCGGCACGCCCTTCATGAGCTTTGTGACTTCGTACAGGCCGATGTAGCCGAGCGAAAGGGTGGAATAGCCGTTAAAGAGAAGTTTGTCGATCGTCTCGCCCTTTTCGAGGCGGGCGATCGCGCCGTACTGCCAGTGAATGGGCGAGACGTCCGATTTCGTGCCCAGAAGAGCGCGGTGACGGCACATCAGCGCCTCGCGGCA
>CASDPE010000120.1:1224-6743 GCA_949282395.1 uncultured Bacillota bacterium
CTCCCTTTGCAAGAATGCCGATCTGCGGCAGGTTGATGGAGACGACGCCCTGGTTGAAGCGGCCTTCGAATTTATAATTTCCGTTTTCGTCCTTCCACGGCGAGAGGAAGGAGCGGCAGCCCATCGGGCTGAGCACATTGCCCTCGTACACCTCGCGCATCTTCTTTGCAGAGATATAGTCGGGGTACAGCCTCTTGGAGGAGCACTTGACGGCAAACTCGGTGATGTAGTCGTATTTGCCGCCTTTGAGGCAGTTGATCTCGTCGAGGACGTAAACAAGCTTCGGGAATGCGGGCGTGATGTAAACGCCCTTTTCATTCTTGATGCCCTGGTAACGCTGGCGCAGGATCTCCATGACGATCATCGCGTTTTCTTCAAGATATTCGTCGTCCTTGTCCAGATACAGGAAAAGAGTGACGAAAGGCGACTGTCCGTTGGTCGTCATCAGCGTGTTGATCTGATACTGGATGGTCTGCACGCCGCCGCGAAGTTCCTCCGCCAGGCGGTCCTCCACCAGTTTTGCGATCTCCGCATCGGTGAGCTCGGGGCAGGTCTCGCGGAAATGCTTTTCGAATTTCACGCGGCTCTTGCGCAGATATTTGCCCAGATGACGGATGTCGACGGACTGCCCGCCGTATTGCGAACAGGCGACCGCCGCGATGATCTGCGTGACCACCGTGCAGGCGACCTGAAAGCTCTTGGGGCTCTCGATCAGTTTTCCGTTCATCACCGTGCCGTTGTCCAGCATGTCCCCGATGTTGATGAGACAGCAGTTAAAGATGGGCTGCACGAAATAATCGGCGTCATGGAAATGCAGGATG
Organism: uncultured Bacillota bacterium; assembly: GCA_949282395.1. Lineage (GTDB taxonomy): Bacteria > Bacillota > Clostridia > Christensenellales > Borkfalkiaceae > Borkfalkia. Next base: position 2,046 of record CASDPE010000120.1, read on the forward strand.
CCCTCGTCGTGCGCCTTGGAGATCTTCTCGGGCAACAGGATGCGGCGGGTCAGGTCCTTGGAGACTTCGCCCGCGATGAGGTCGCGCTGCGTAGCCGCCGCGAGCGCGTTTTTATTGGAGTTCTCCTCCATCACGTCTTTGTTGGAGTTGGAGATGAGGCTGAGGATCGCCTCGTCCGTCGTGTTCGCCTTGCGGACGAGCGCACGGTTGTAGCGATAGAGAATATACGCCTTCGCGAGCGCATAATGGCCCTGCATCATCAGCCGCTCTTCGATGATGTCCTGGATGTCCTCGACGAGCATCCTCTTTTTCTTCTTCCCCTCGATGTGCGCGAGGATGTCCTCGATCTCCTGCACGGAGGCGCGCTCGGACGCTTCCATCTCCGCGTTCGCCTTTCCGATCGCGACAGAGATCTTTGTCCTGTCATAATCGACGACTGTGCCGTCTCTCTTGATAACCTGCATTGTTCTTCCCTCTGACTTTTGTTCGAATAATATTATAGCATTTTTGTCAAAAAAAACTGTAGCATTTGCAACATTTTTAAAAAACTACTAGATATAGAATGTCTGACTGATTTTTTAAACTACATATGGACGCCCGCCTTTTTCCGACAAATGCGGAAAAAGGCGGGCGCAAGAGAGGATAAAACGCGGATAATCGGCTGAAAAACGGTTATGCCGCGCGGCAAGCAGGACGAGAGGCGGACGCTGCGTTCCCTCGCGATGCACGGGGAGGAGCATTCGCCGCACGGCAGGCAGCCCTTTCTTTATTTGATGAGCCCGAAAGGTTTTACCTGCACCGCCTTGGCTCGCACGGTGATGACGATCTTGTCGCCGCGCTCGATCTGAAGGCTGAGCTTGCCCGTCAGGTCAAAATAGCCCGAGAGCGTACGCTCGAGGTCGCGCGCGACGATGCGCTCGCACTCCGCCGAAAGGGGCGCGCTCTCCCGTTCAAGGATACATTTTGCGCGTTCCGCGCTGTCCGAAAGTCTGCGCATACATTCTCCTGTCGCATAGAACGCCGCGCTCTGCGCAAACCATCCGTATGGACGCGCGCGCAAAACCGTCGATCTGCGATCTGATCGTGTTGTTTTTTCTGCTCTCCGCCATGGGATATCTCGCGGAGACCATGCTCTTTTTCCTGCACTTTCACGCGCTGTGCGAGCGCGGATTTCTCTCCCTCCCCCTTCTGCCCATCTACGGCTCGTCCGCCCTGCTCGTCTATTGCCTGTTCGGACTTCCCGCGCGCGGCGCAAAGGGGTTTGCGCTGTATGCGGCAAAGGCGGGGCTCTCCGTCTCCGCCGTCGAATACGCGGCGGGGCGGGCCTTACACCTTCTCTTCGGCGTTCGGCTCTGGGATTACAGCTACCAGCCCCTCCATCTGGGAGGGTATGTCTCGCTCGGACAGACGGCGCTCTGGGGCGTGCTGTGCGCGCTCTTTTTCCGCTTTGCGTTTGTGCCGCTCTGCGACGCCGTCCGAACCATTCCCCGCTCCCTTCGCCCGTCGATCGCGATCGCGCTGAGCGCGGGCGCCGCCGCGGATTTTCTCCTGCGGCTGTTTACAGGCTTCGTTTGAGACTGCGGCGGATGGAGCCGAAAAAGCCGTCGTAGCGCCCCGCCGCGTTGTAGAGCTTGCGCGTGCCCTTTATGATGTTGTTCGCGAGCATGCGGAACGCCTTTTGCGCGCCGCCGCCCCGCTCGCCGAGAAAGACGCCGTCTTCCTGCGGGATGACGCCGATCAGGGGGATCTTTAGGATCTTGGAGATCTCGGGCGGCGAGAGGATGTCCCCGTCCACGATCATGTCGCCGCGCACCATGTTGATCACGAGGTCGACGCGCGCGAGTTTGTAGCTTTTCAGCACCGAGATCACCTTGTCCGCATCGCGCAGCGAGGAGATGTGCGGCGTCGTGACGACGAGCGCCTCTTCCGCCGCAGCGACCGCGCGGTGAAAGCCGCTCTCGATGCCCGCGGGACAGTCGATGAGGATATAGTCGAAGCGGGGCGCGAGCGAATCGAGCACCAGCCGCACCGCCTGCGGCGAAAGCGGCCGCTCATAGCTTTTGCCCGCCGCAAGCAGAAAAAAGTTGGCGCTGCTCTCCGGCTGCACCAGCGCCTGCCGCGCGCGGCAGCGCCCTTCGATGACGTCCGTCATCCCGTACAGGACGCGCTCCTCCGCGCCGCACACCACGTCTGCATTGTTCAGCCCGAAGTCGGTATCCGCCACGATCGTGCGCTCGCCCATCGCCGCAAGGCAGCGCCCGAGATTGACGGCGACGGTCGTCTTCCCCACGCCGCCTTTGCCCGATGTTATCACGATCTTGCGCGCCACGCCCAAGCCCCCGCATTTTTTATGCAGTATACACCCGCCGCGCGTGAAAGAATTTATCCTTTCCGCACGAAAAAGAACGGCTCTGCGCGAAAAGCCCGCGGCAGCAGAAAAGCGCCGCGCGGAACATTCCGCGCGGCGCCCGTTCCTGCTGCTGCCGTATCACACGATCTTTTCGCCGAGCGGCGTGCCGCCGAGCAAATGGATGTGCAGGTGCATGACCGTCTGCCCCGCGTCCGCGCCCTGGTTGACGATCAGCCTGTACCCGCCCGCAAGCCCCAGCCGCTTTGCAAGCTGCGGGATGACCTGCATCGCGTGCTTTACAAGCTCCGCGCCCTCTTCGCCCATTTCGGCAAGGGTGGCAAAGTGCGCCTTCGGCACGACGAGCACGTGCACGGGCGCCTGCGGGTTCAGGTCTTTGAAGGCGACGACCTGCTCGTCCTCGTACACCTTGTCTGACGGGATCTCCCCCGCCGCGATCCTGCAAAAGATGCAGTTTTTATCGAGTTCCATGTTCCACCTCGCAAAATTTTATTCTTCGGGCGCACAGAGCAGCCCGTCCTTGTACCGTTCGAGCGCACGCACCCGCGTGCGTTTTTTCACGCTTCCGCGCACATACAGGCGGATGTAATTTTCCGAATACCCCTCGGTGAAGCCGCCGCGCTCTTCCTCGGGCACAAGTTCGAGCGTTTTGCCGAGGAAGCCGCCCTCGTACTCCCCGCGCAGCCGCCCGCCAAGCTCCATCAGCCGCCCGAGCCGTTCCTTTTTGACCTGCGGCGGAAGGTCGGGAAGTTTCGCCGCCGCCGTGCCCGCACGGCGGCTGTACGCAAAACAATGGATCTGCGAAAAGCGCACCTCTTCGGCGAGGGCGAGGGTATCGGCAAAGTCCTGCTCCGTTTCCGTGGGGAAGCCGACGATGATATCGGTGGTGAGCGCCGCCTGCGGGAACGCCGCGCGCACCAGCGCCGCCTTTTCCGCAAACGCGGCGCGGGTGTACTTGCGGTTCATCGAACGCAGCACCGCGTCTGACCCGCTCTGCAAAGACAAGTGGAAATGCGGCGCGAAGTGTTTGACCTCCTTCGCCGCCGAAAGCAGCCGTTCGGTGACGGCGTGCGTCTCCAATGAGCCGAGACGTATGCGCAGATCCGCGCCCTTGACGGCGCGCAGCAGGTCGGCAAGATCCCGCCCTTCGCTGTTGTAGGACGAGAGGTCTATGCCCGTGAGCACCGCCTCTTCGGCGGGGCAGGACAAAATTTCCGCCGCGGCGCTCTCCAACGCGCGCGAGCGCGAGCGTCCGCGCAGGTATGGGATGATGCAGTACGAACAGAAGTTGTTGCAGCCGTCCTGCACCTTCACAAAGGCGCGCGTCTGCAAAAAGCGCGGCGAGGGCAGCTCTTCAAACGCGGTTTCGGCGGGCGCGACGCGCACCCCCTCTTCGTCCAGCATCCGCAGGATCGCCCCCTTGTGCATGGTGCCCGTGACAAGATGCACGCCCTCTTTGCCCGCAAACTGCGCGGGCAGCCGTTCGGCGGCGCAGCCGCACACGATGATGCGCGCATCGGGCGCCGCAGCGCGGATGCGCGCGACGGCCTGCCTGCTCTTTTTTTCCGCCTCCGCCGTCACGGCGCAGGTGTTCAGGATATACAGGTCTGCGGGGACGAGCTCGTCTGAAACTTCAAACCCGCGCTCTTCCAGCCCGCGCAGAAGCGAGGCGCTTTCACAGCCGTTGACCTTGCACCCGAGGGTGAATACGACCGCCTTCATGCCCATTCCCCCAAACAGAACATCACCGCGGCGGTAAAGGCGACGCACGCCGTTTCGGCGCGCAGGATGCGTTTGCCGAGGGTGACGCCCGCAAAGCCCGCCTGCTCTGCCGCAGCAAACTCTTCGGGCGCGAAGCCGCCTTCGCTGCCCACGATAAGCGCGCAGGGACCTTGGAGCGCGCGCAGGTCTTTATCGCTTTTTGCGGCAAATTCGCAGGCGAACAGCTTGTTTTCATACCCCGCGGCGGCGGCAAAAACTTCCGCCAAAGAGCGGTAAAAGCGCACGGCGGGCACGGTGGCGCGCAGGCACTGCTGCGCCGCCTCGCGCGCGACTTTTTGCAGCCGCGCGAGCTTGTTTTCGTTCATGTACGCGCTGCAATAGCGGCTTTCAAACACGCCCACTTCGCACACGCCCAGCTCCGTCGCCTTTTGCACGACCAGCTCGGTTTTATCCCCTTTGAGCGCGCCGCAAAAGAGGGCGACGGGCGTTTTGCACTCCTTTTGGGAGGGTGCGCCCGCCGTTACGGTGCAGCGCAGCGCGCCCTTTTCCGCCGCCGCCACGACGGCGCTGTATTCCGTGCCGCTGCCGTCGAAGAGGACGACCTCGTC
>CASDPE010000121.1 GCA_949282395.1 uncultured Bacillota bacterium
TGCAGGCGGGTGGTCGCCGTGCCCGTGTCCGAAAGGCCGCCCTTGAACTGCCCTTCCTGCGCTGCATGGCTCTTCTCCTGGTGCTCTTTGAACGCCGCGCGGAAGCCCTCTTCGTCCACGCCGAAGCCGCGCTCGTTCGCCATCTCGACGGTCAGCTCGAGCGGGAAGCCGTAAGTGTCGTACAGCTTGAATGCCGCCTTGCCGCCGATGGTCGTCTCGGGGACATAGTCCGCGTTCTGTTTGGACATGAACTCGTTTTTGCGCGCGATGCCCGCGAGCGTCTTTTCAAACTCCTTCATGCCCTTTTCCAGCGTCGCCTCGAAGCGCGCCGTCTCGCGGCCGATCTCGGAGAGGATGTACTCCTCTTTCTCGGGCAGGAGCGGGTACGCCTCGCCGTACACATCTTCGATGAAGATCTTTGCGACCGCGATCATCTCCGCACTGTCCACGCCGAGCGCCTTGCAATAGCGGATGGCGCGGCGCATCAGCCTGCGCAGGATGTAGCCCGCGCCCGTGTTGGAGGGCAGGATGCCGTTGACGTCGCCGATCAGCATGACCGTCGTGCGGGTGTGGTCGGCGATGATGCGCATCGCCTTGCGCGCCTCGCCGCCGTCGTCGTAGCGCTTGCCCGAAGCCTTTTCGAGGTGCGCGATCGCGCCGCTGAACAGGTCGGTCTTGTAGCCGTCCGTCAGGCCGTTGAGGAAGGCGAGCATGCGGTCAAGCCCGAAGCCCGTGTCCACGTTCTTGTTTTCCAGCGGGACGTAGCCGTCCTTGGTCTTCTTGTACTGCATGTACACGTCGTTGCCGATCTCGACGTACCTGCCGCACGGGCAGTTGATGTCGCAGGGCGTTCTGCCGCACTCCTCGTCCGTGAGCGGGTAGAACCACTCGTTGTCGGGGCCGCAGGGCGTGCCTTCGGTGCCCTCGAGCTCCCACCAGTTGTTGGACTTGTCCAAATAGAAGATGTGCTCCTTTTTGATACCGAGCTGCTGCAGGAGCGCGGCGGTCTCGTCGTCGCGCGGGGCGCTCTCATTGCCCGCAAAGACGGTGGAGCAGATCTTGTCCGCGTCCAGGCCGAACACCTTCGTGAGCAGTTCGAAGGACCACGCCGTCTTCTCCTTTTTGAAGTAATCGCCCAGCGACCAGTTGCCCATCATCTCGAAGAAGGTGAAGTGGGTGGAATCGCCGACCGAATCGATGTCGACGGTGCGCACGCACCCCTGCACGTTGCACAGGCGCTTGCCTGCGGGGTGCGGCATGCCCAGAAGATAGGGCATGAGCGGCTGCATCCCCGCCACGTTGAACATGACGCCCGTCGTGCCGTCGCCGATCAGCGAAACCGCGCCGATGTTGACGTGACCTTTGCCCTCGTAAAAGGACAGCCATTTGTTGCGTAATTCCTTGGATGTGATCATGATACTCTATGCCTCTGAAAATTTTTCTCTCGTCAGTTTGTTTCCCCTTTCGCGGCGGGCGTGCCTTCGCCCTCCCCCGCTTCGGGTGCGGGCGCGTTCTCTTCGAGGGGAACGGGGAACAGCTCCTCCTGCGTGCACTCGAATTTTTCGCCCGTGAGCTTTTCCAGCGCCGCCTCCAGCTTGTGCAGGCGGCTTTTGAGCGCGCGGATCTCCTCCGCGTTGGGGTCGCACTTCTCCTGCAAAAGGTCGGGCTTTTCGCCGCGGATGCGCACCACGCGCGCGGGCACGCCCACGACCGTTGCGTGCGGCGGCACCTCTTTGAGCACGACGGCGCCCGCGCCGATCTTGGCGCCCTCCCCTACGGTGAAGCCGCCGAGCACCTTCGCGCCCGAACTAATCACAACGTCCCTTTCGATGGTCGGGTGGCGCTTGCCCTTTTCCTTGCCCGTACCGCCGAGCGTCACGCCCTGGTAGATGACGACGCCGCTTTTGACTTCCGCCGTTTCCCCGATGACGACGCCCGCGCCGTGGTCGATGAACACGCCGCCTTCGATCTTGGCGGCGGGGTGGATCTCGATGCCCGTCAGAAATTTGGCGAACTGGCTTGTGATGCGCGCAAGGAGCTTTAAGTGCATGCGGTACAGCCTGTTCGCCCAGCGATGCCATGACAAAGCATGCACACCCGAATAGGTGAGCCAAATCTCGAACTTATTGCGCGCGGCGGGGTCGTTCCGCTTCGCGGCGTTGATGTCGGCACGCAGGCGTTTAAACATAAAAAACTCCTCATTCACGAAAAAAGTTTTGAAAGAGACAAAACTTTTTTCCGTGATTTGAGAGACAACCGTCGGGCACGCCCGCGCTGCGGGCTAACCGCCGTTTTTCTCTCTGCGGCGCGCACCATATGCTCTCCATTATAAGAGCGCGCCGCATTCACTCTTTCCGAATTGAGTCGCAAGTATGCGACAATTTGAGTGCGCTTAGGCAAAAACGTGGTTTTGCCACGCGCATTTTATTATTTTAAACGGGCAAAAATTCACCCTCTTCCGTCACACCGCCCATGCGGTGCAGCGGGCACAAAAAGGGCTCCCGAAAATCGCAGCGTGCGAAGCACTGCGAGATTTTTGGGAAGAGGAGGAGCGGAGCGCGCATGCGAGCATTGCCCCTTGGGGCAATGCGAGAGAGCAGCCGACTGCTCCGACGAAAAAGCGTGATTTTTGCTTTTGCAAAAATTATCCAGAGCACAAATTCACTCTTTCCGAATTGAGCCGAAAGTTTTCGGCTAATGCGCATTTGGATCATTGAAAGGCGGGTTTGCCTTTCGTTGTCATCCTGAGCGAAGCCGCCCGCAGGGCGGCGCAGTCGAAGGATCTCTATTGAAATGTTGACGATATTTCCATAGAGATCCCTCGACAGGCTCGGGATGACACAATGAAAGAGCATCTTCCCCAAAAACGGTATCCGCTTCCGTTACAAAGCGCTGAACGGTTCCGCGGCGGAAACGCGCCCTTTTACAGGATCCTGTTCAGCTTATACTCGTCAAACGCCTTTTCGATCATATCGCGGTTGAACACGCGGTATTCGGTGAGGTAGCGCACCACAACGTCGCGCGCGTCCTCGAAGTTATAATATGCGCCGAACGCTTTGAGGAGTGAATAGCCATCCTCACGCGAAGTGCCGAGGGTCAGGCACAGCTTGAACAAGAGCGCCTTTTCGGGCAAAAAGTAGCCGCGGAGGAGCTTTTTCCACACATACGGCGAAATGCCGAGCTTTTCGGGCATGTTGCCGGGCTGTTCCCCGTACCGCTGCACAAGGCGCAAAATGAGCGCGCCGCCCTTGCTGCGGGAGGAAAAGAGCGCCGAAATGCGCTGTTTTACGGGCGCTATGCGGAAGGAATAGGTAAAGCTGTTGTCCACATACCGCTCCTTGAACTCCGCCAAAAGCGCGTCCTTTTTCGGCTGGTAGCAGATCTTGCGCCGTTCGTTGACGGAGCTGATGCCGCTGTCCGTCACGCGGTTGCCGCTGCGCAGCAGCATGGCGACGGTGACCGGCTCGTACGAAGGCAGGGCGCTGATGAGTTCAAAGTTGCTATAATGCTTGGCGAAAAATTCATCCAGGTCGGAAATAAGCTCGTCACGCACGCGGGGGCACCTCCTTACGGTTCCGTTCCCTAACATTATACAATATTTACGCGAAAATTCAATGTATTTTACGCGTCCGCAAAAAATTTTTTTACCGAATTTGAAAAATCTTTACAGGATTTGAAAATTTTTGTTGCGTTTGTTTGTGAAATATGTTATACTGTTTGTACGAATAAAAAAAGGGAGGGCACCCTTACGAAACGTACCAGGATCGAAGAGATCGCTTTGCTGATCGAAAAGAACGGGAAAATGAGCTTGGAGGAGCTGGGAAAGCAGTTCCCCGACGTATCCGACATGACGCTGCGGCGCGACTTGTTGGAGCTGGAAAAGGAAAACAAAGTCATCCGCGTGCGCGGCGGCGCGATGTCGGTTTTGGAAGTGCAGAAGCGCTCCGGCGAGGCATACGCGCAGAAGAGCACCATCAACACCGACGCGAAAAAGGTGATCGCCAAAAAGGCGTCTTCGCTCATCGACGACGGCGTGAGCCTGTTCCTCGACGGCGGCACCACGGCGCTGGCGCTCGCCAAAGAGCTGCCCGATAAGCCCTGCCACATCTTCACGAACGGTCTGGTCGTTGCCGAAGAGCTGGCGCATAAAAAGCAGCCCGAGGTCATCCTTGTGGGCGGGTCGCTGATCAAGGAAAACCTTTCCACCGCCTCGCCTTACTCGAAGGTGTTCCTTGAAAATTCAAACTTCGAACTTGCCATCATCTCCGCTTCGGCGTTTTCGTTCGAACAGGGGTTCTCCTGCGTTTCGCAGGTGGAGAGCGAGCTGTTGAAGTTCATCCTCGCCCGCGCGAAGATGGTGTACATGATGCTCGATACGTCCAAGATCGGCAAGATCATGCCCTATACCTTTGCCACCGCCGAAAACATCGACGTGCTCATCACCGATGACAACTTCCCCGCCGACGTGAAGGAAAAATTCGAAGCGTCGAACATCGTCGTGATCTGATCCGCCGTAGAAAAACACAGCCGCCGCAGGCATGCCTGCGGCGGTTTTTGTTCTGCGCGCCTCCCCGCGGGGAGGCGCGCCTTTTCTGCTTTCGATCAATAATACGGATACGGAGCCATCGTTCCGATGGAGCCCGCCGCCACTATGAAGACGGTCACGATGGCGAGAATGACGATCAGCACATACACACCCAGCATGACCGAAGACACGATGATGCCCGCGCGCGAAAAATTCTGGCTGCGCAGGTCGCCTTCGCGCTTGGCGTTGTTGAAGGCGATGATGCTCAAAATCAGCCCGACAAGGCTTGCGACGAACGCAAACACAAACCCGAGGATGGACAGCACGCTGAGCGAACTCTGCGGCGGCTGCGCCGTATACCCGTAGGGCGGCTGATAGCCGTTATAGCCGTTTTGCGGATACCCGTTTTGCGGATACCCGTTTTGCGGATATCCGTTCGGCGCGCCGTAATACCCGTTCGGCGGCGTCTGCCCGTTGTAGCCGTTGTAGCCGTTGTAAGCGCCGTATCCGCCGTTCACTCCCTGCTGCGCGTTCGGCGCGCCCTGCGGCTGCTGCGCGTTCGGCGCGCCCTGCGGCTGCTGCGTATTCTGTGCGCCCTGCGCGGAAGCGTTTTTGCTTTCCTGTTCAGGCATGTTCTCCCTCCTGCCGTTGTTCTGTTCCTATTGTATGATACCCGCGCGGGTTTGTCAACCTCCCGAACAAAGAAACGCAAAAAAACCGCAGCGCACGGGGTGATCGAGCAGCAGCGCGCCCCTGCCCGCAGCTAAGGCGCGGACGGCGACGAGCAGATCCGCCCCCGCGATGAGGCAGCCGAACACGCCGCAGACGAGCAGGGAAACAAAGCCCGCGGCGATCCCCGCCGCCGAAAGCCCGCACCCGAGCAAAACAAAGGGCGCAAGCGCCGTAAAAGCGTACTGTGCGCGGCGCGAAGCACGCGCG
>CASDPE010000122.1 GCA_949282395.1 uncultured Bacillota bacterium
CGGCAAGCCCGAGTACGGCGAACAGGATGCCCGCGTTGCGGTTTTCGCGCCCGATGCGCGCCTGCATCTTCCCGTCCAGCACTGCCTTTGCCCGAACGGGCTCTGCGGGGCTGTCTGTTTCGGGCGGCAGGTTTGTTTCGGTTTCTGCCGCAGCGTTGTCTTTTACGTTTTCATCCATCGTTCATTCTCCTTTTTGCGGTTCTTGTTTTTGTTCGGGAAACAGCTTTCGTATCATTTCGCCGACGGTGCGCACGGGGATAAGTTCGATCTTGTCCTCGAATTTTTTTACGCTTTTGAAGTTCTTTGCGGGGAACACGACCTTTTTGAAGCCCATCTTCACGCATTCGTTGACCCGCTTTTCGGCAAAGGTCACGCCGCGCGCTTCGCCCGTCAGCCCCACTTCGCCGAACACGGCGCAGTCTGCGTCGATCGGGCGGTTTTTAAAGGCGCCCGCCAGCGCCGCGCACACGGCAAGGTCGACGGCGGGCTCGTTCAGGCGGATGCCGCCCATCGCGTTGAGGTACACGTCCTGGTTGTAAAAGGGGAGCCCGCACCGCTTTTCAAGCACGGCGATGAGCACGATGAGTTTGTTGCTGTCGATCCCGAGCGGCATGCGCCGCGGCATGCCGAACGCCGTTTTGGCGAGCAGCGTCTGCAATTCCACCATCATGCAGCGGTTGCCCGTTTCGGCGGGGGTCACGCAGCACCCCGCCGCTTCCCCGCGGGAAGGGGAGAGGAAGATGTCCGAATAGTCCGAAACGCCGAAAATGCCTTCGCCCGTCATTTCGAACACGCCCACCTCCTGCACCGAGCCGAATCGGTTTTTGTACGCGCGCAAAATTTTGTAGTTGTCCTCTTTTTCGCCCTCGAAGTAGAGCACGGTGTCCATGATGTGTTCGAGCACCTTCGGCCCCGCGAGCGCGCCCTCTTTGGTGACGTGCCCGACGATGAAAAAGGTGATGCCGCGGCTCTTGGCGATGCGCTGCAATTTGCCCGCGCATTCGCGCACCTGCCCGACGGAACCCGCCGCCGAGGAGAGCGCGCTCGTGTACACCGCCTGGATGGAGTCGATGACGACGACCGTCTCGTCGCCGATCGCCTCTTCGATGTCTTCCAAACACGTTTCGTTCAGAAGCAGCATCGAACTGCCGCCCAGCCCCAGCCGCGTGCAGCGCAGCTTGACCTGCGAACAGCTCTCTTCGGCGGAGACGTACAGCACTTTCTGCGTTTTGGAAAGGTGCGCCGCAACTTCCGTTAAAAGCGTGCTCTTGCCGATGCCCGGGTCGCCGCCGACGAGCACGAGGGAGCCGGGCACGATGCCGCCGCCGAGCACCACGTCCAGCTCGGCAATGCCCGAGGGGATGCGCGCAAAGCGCTCTTCGCGCACCTCTTTTAAGGGAACGGGGCGGGTGAAGCTGCCCGAACGCTCCCGTTTTGCCGCCTTTTGGGGGACGGGTTCTTCGGCGATCTCTTCGACGAGCGTCCCGAATTTGCCGCAGCCGGGGCACCTGCCCAGCCACTGCGGGCTCTGCGCTCCGCATTCGGAGCAGACGTATACCGATTTTGATTTAGCCATAGTTGTCCTTAGTTGTCCTTTTTGGGTCAGGATATTGATAAAGTTTCAGCGGAGTAATTCCGGTTGTAAGGCGGGGCAAAGACCCGTTCGGCTTCGCACCGGCTTGCCGCCGCTCCGTTTTTCGGCTCACGGGGAACACATCCCAGCAATGCGTTCGCATTGCTGCGGGTTTCCGCCCGCGTTCGCCTCAAGCGGAACGCTTTGCCCTTGCGAGCAAGCAAAGCCTTCACGTCCCTTCAGGATGACAGGAGAGGAACATTGCCTTCCCCTCTAAGGGGAAGGGGGACCGCTTGCGGTGGATGAGGTGATATTGTCCGTATTTTCTTTTAAGCAAGGTCGTCATCCCCTCATCAGGCGCTTCGCGCCAGCTTCCCTCGTCGGAGCAGTCGGTTGCGCTCTCGCATTGCCCCAAAGGGGCAATGCTCGCATGCGCGCTCCGCTCCTCCTTTTCCCAAAAATCTCGCAGTTTTTCGGGAGCCCTGTTTGGGGGAAGCCTTTAAAGTGCGCGCCGCAGAGGAAAACCTCCGCGGTCAGCGGCGAACATTCGGTTGTCTCTCAAATCACGGAAATTTCTTTCATCTCTTTTGAAAGAAATTTCGTGAACTTTTCCAATAATCAAATTGCGCGTCCGAAAACCGCGCTTTTCGGTAAGCGCCCCCAATTTGCCGAAAACTTTCGGCTCTATGAAAAGGGGTGAATGTGTGCGATTTTTATAATACGTAGCCCTTAAAGATCGCACACAGAGGGGAAAACGCTGCCCTGACCAACGGAAGGGCGGCGGTGTCCCCTCAGATCACGGCATTCCGCAGCGCCTTTGCGCGAGGAATGCGTGAACCCGAACATATTGTCGCGTTCGCGATCACCGTGATCCCTTCGCCTCTGCCGATGTAGCCCAAGCCCTCGTTCGTGCCTGCGGAGATGCCCACGGCGCTCTCGGCTATACCCAAAGCGGCGGCAAGGTTGTGCTTCATCTGCGCGATGTGCGGGGCGAGTTTCGGCTGTTTGGCGAGGATCGCCGCCGAAACGTTGTTCACCGCAAACCCGTTCTCTTCCAATATCGCGCGCACGCGCGACAATAATACCATACTGTCCGCGCCCTTGTACTGCGGGTCGGTATCGGGGAAAAAGTGCCCGATGTCCGGCAGCCCCGCCGCCGAAAGCAGCGCGTCCATCACGGCATGGCAGAGCACGTCGCCGTCGCTGTGCGCGCGCAGCCCGCTCTTTGCGGCAATCTGCACGCCGCCGAGCACGATGTGCCCGCCCGCCGCGCCGAAGGCGTGCGTATCCACGCCCACGCCCGTACGGAACGTATCCATGGCAAAGTCCTCCGCAAAGGTAAGTTTTGTGTTGCGCCGCTCCCCCGCGCACAGGCAGGGCGGAGCGACGTATTTGGCGAACACGCCCGAATCGTCGGTGAACGCCTCGCCTTCTCCGATGCTGCGGTACGCTTTTAAAAGGGGCACAAAGGCGAACCCCTGCGGCGTCTGCAAAAGATACGCGTTTTCCCGTCCGATGTCGTGGGCGATGAACCCGTTTTCCGCCCGCACCAGCGTATCGGTGCAGGGAACGGCGCACACGGCGCTGCCGTTTTTTATGGCGCCGTCGATGCAGCCGTCGATGACGGCCTGCGTCACGAAGGGGCGCGCCGCGTCGTGGATGAGCACGAAGTCGGGCGGGCAGGGGAGGGCGGCGAGCGCTTCGAGCGCATTCTTTACGGAATCGGTGCGCGTCGCGCCGCCCGCAACGAACAGCACGTTCGGGATATCCGCAAGTTCGGCTTGCGCCGCCTGCCTGTCTGCGCCGCGCACGCATACGGCGAGCCCCGCGATGCGCGCGCTGCGCGCAAAGGCGAGGGCGGAACGCCGCAGAACGCTTTCGCCGCCTGCTTTGCGGAAGAGTTTGTTTTCGGCAAACCCCGCGCGCGAACCCGTGCCGGCGGCGGGGAGTATGGCGTAGATGTTCATCGGTCTTCTCCGTTTGCGCGGCGTGCCCGCGGTCTGCTTTTATAAGATCTCATACATCTTTGCGGCGTCCTCTTTTTTCACCGTCTCTTTGAGTTCCAGCACGCGGAACTTTACGCTGCCCGCGGCGAAGAACAGCTCCACCACGTCGCCCGCTTTCAGCGTGTGCGCGGGCTTGGCGTCCCGCCCGTTCACCGTCACTTTGCCCGCTTTGCACGCCTCGGCGGCGACGGTGCGGCGTTTGAGGATGCGCGATACCTTCAAAAACTTGTCCAGGCGCATAGATCGTTCGCTCCTTTGCGGCGGTTATGCCGTGTGATCTTGTGCAAAAACCGTGTTTTCGGCACGAATTTTGCCGAATCGAAAAAAATGCGGAAAGAATTGCCGAAAAGGAGTTGACAAGACTTTCCTATTTTTATATAATGTTATTCTGTATCATTATGGTGTATTCTGCGCTTTATGCCCTTTTTGTGTGAAACGGGGCGGCGGCGCGGAAGCAAAAAAGCAGGAAAACGGAGAGCGTGAATGGGAAAATTGCGGATGTTCGGATAAAGAGATGAAGATTTTTCCCCGTTCGCGTTTTTTCTTTTTCTATTATACTCTTCTTTTCGACGGATGTAAAGAGACGGAACCAAAATTCCGACCGAAAATTTTAAGGAGCGTTGTTTGATGAATTTACCGATCCAAAAGTACGGCAAGACAGAGAGAAGGAAATTCGGCAAGATCAACGAGGTCATCGATATCCCCGACCTTGTCGAGATCCAGAAGGAATCTTACAGATCGTTCATCGAAGAAGGCATCGGCGAGGTGTTTGAAGACTTTTCGCCCATCACCGATTACTCCGACCACTTCGAGCTGTATTTTCTTGAACACTCGTTCGGCACCACGCCCAAATACGACGAGAAGGAGTGCCGCAACCGCGACGCAACGTACGCCCTTCCCCTCCGCGTGAAGGTGCGCCTCGTCAACAAGGTCAAAGAAGAAGTCATCGACCAGGAAGTGTTCATGGGCGACTTCCCGCTCATGACCGAGAACGGCTCCTTCATCATCAACGGCGCGGAGCGCGTCATCGTCTCGCAGCTCGTCCGTTCCCCGGGCGCGTACAACGATTCGGAAAAGGACAAGTCGGGCAGGGAGATGTTCAAAACGACCGTCATCCCCAACCGCGGCGCCTGGCTGGAATTCGAACAGGATTCGCAGGGCGTGATGTGGGTGCACGTAGACCGTAAGCGCAAGATCTGCGCCACGGTGCTTCTGCGCGCCCTCGGCTTCGGTTCCGACGCCGCCATCCGCGACATCTTCGGCGAAGACGAGCACATGATCAACGCCACCATTGAAAAGGACACCGCCCGCAGCGAGCAGGACGGGCTCATCGAGCTGTACCGCCGCCTGCGCCCCGGCGAAGTGCCGACGGACGATTCCGTGCGGCAGCACCTGCACAACCTCTTTTTCGACCCGCGCCGCTATGACGTGGTGAAGGTGGGGCGCTATAAATTCAACAAAAAGCTGAACATCGCCTACCGCCTGCCCGGCTGCGTCGCCGCGGAGAACGTCGTCGACCCCGCCACCGGCGAAGTGCTGGCGGCGAAAGGGGAGAAGATCAGCGAAAGCCAGGCGAACGCCATCCGCAACGCGGGCATCAACGTGGTGGAAGTCATCGTTTCCGACGAAAAGGCGGGGCGCATCGCGCACCGCGTCATCGGCAACAACACCGTCGAATTTGCGGCGCTCTCTTCCAAAAACCCGAAGAGCTTCGGGCTGCTGCCCACCGTTTATTATCCGAACTTCGTCTTTTCCAAAGAGCTTGCCGCCGCGTGCGACAACGCTTCGGAAGAGGAAGTCGCCGAACATTACCTTGCGCGCATCAACGCCGCGTACTTCACCGAAGAGGTCAAACCTTCCGAAGACGAAAAGGCGGAAGAGCGCAAGAACCGCGAACGCAGGAAGGAGAACCGCATCAAGTTCGTGCACGCCTGCCGCGTGTTCCATCAGATCCTGAACAGGGAAGAAGTTTCGATCTCTCCCGAAGAGCGCAAAGAGATCCGCCCGCTCGTCGAAAAACTCAACCACCGCCACATCACGGTGGACGACGTGGTCGCCGCCATCAGCACCAACCTCGACCTGCGCTACGGCATCGGCACCATCGACAACATCGACCACCTCGGCAACCGCCGCGTGCGCAGCGTGGGCGAGCTGCTGCAAAACCAGCTGCGCGTGGGCATCGCCCGCCTGGAACGCCTCATTAAAGAGCGCATGGCGACGCAGGATCCCAACGAAGTCACTCCTTCGGGGCTGATCAACGTGCGCCCCGTTTCGGCGGTCATCCGCGAATTCTTCGGCTCTTCGCAGCTGTCGCAGTTCATGGATCAGACCAACCCCATCGCCGAGCTCACGCATAAGCGCAAGCTCTCCGCGCTCGGGCCCGGAGGCCTCAACCGCGACCGTGCGACCTTCGACGTCCGCGACGTGCACCACAGCCATTACGGCCGCATGTGCCCGATCGAGACGCCCGAAGGGCAGAACATCGGTCTTATCTCTTCGCTCGCCACGTTCGCAAAAGTGAACGAGTACGGCTTTATCATGAGTCCGTACCGCCGCGTGCGCAAAGAGGAGGGCGAAGACGGCGTCAGCCGCGTCGTCGTCACCGACGAGGTGGACTACCTCACTGCGGACGAAGAGGACAAATACGTCGTCGCGCAGGCGAACGAACCGCTGGACGAGAACGGCTGCTTCGTCAACGACCGCGTCTCCTGCCGCCGCCGCGAAGAGATCACGCAGCTGCCCAAAGAGCAGATTGACTACATGGACGTTTCGCCCAAGCAGCTCGTATCCGTCGCGACCGCGCTCATCCCGTTTTTGGAAAACGACGATACCAACCGCGCCCTCATGGGTTCGAACATGCAGCGGCAGGCGGTGCCTCTGCTGAAAACGGAGAGCCCGATCGTCGCAACGGGCATCGAAGCCGCCATCGCGCGCGACTCGGGCGTGATGGTCAAGGCGAAGTACGCGGGCACCGCAGTCGGCGTCGCCTCCGATCTCATCAGGATCCGCCGCGACGACGGCATCATCGACGAATACAAACTCAAAAAATTCGAGCGCTCCAACCAGGGCACCTGCCTCAACCAGCGCCCGATCATCAGCACCGGTGACAGGGTGGAGGCGGGCGAGATCATCGCCGACGGCCCTTCCACCAACAACGGCGAACTTTCCCTCGGCAAGAACATCCTCATCGGCTTCATGGAGTGGGAAGGCTACAATTACGAGGACGCGATCCTCATCTCCGAACGTCTTGTCCGCGACGACGTGTTCACGTCCGTGCATATCGAAGAGCACGAAACGGAGGCGCGCGACACGAAGCTGGGCGAAGAGGAGATCACCCGTGACATCCCGAACGTCGGCGAAGAGGCGCTCAAAGACCTCGACGAAGACGGCATCATCCGCGTCGGCGCGGAGGTGAACAGCGGCGACATCCTCGTCGGCAAAGTCACCCCGAAGGGCGAGGCGGAGCTGACCCCCGAAGAGCGGCTGCTGCGCGCGATCTTCGGCGAAAAGGCGCGCGAAGTGCGCGACACCTCGCTGCGCGTGCCGCACGGCGAGGGCGGTATCGTCGTGGACGTGAAGATCTTCACCCGCGAGAACAGGGACGAACTTTCCCCCGGCGTGAACAAGCTGGTGCGCGTGTACATTGCGCAGAAGCGCAAGATCTCCGTCGGCGACAAGATGGCGGGGCGCCACGGCAACAAGGGCGTCATCTCCCGCATCCTGCCCGAGAGCGATATGCCCTTCATGGCGGACGGCACGCCCATGCAGATCGTGCTCAAC
>CASDPE010000123.1 GCA_949282395.1 uncultured Bacillota bacterium
CGGAGAAAAATTCCATAAACAGACCTCTTTAAAATTTCCGCGGCAGACGCCGCATGCGGCTGCGCGTTTTACGCGAACACCAGCGGCCCCACCGCAAGCGAGATCAGTGCGCACAGCACGGTCATCCAGATATAGGAAGACGGCGCGTACCTGCGGAAAAACACGATGTACACAAGGATGCAGACGACGGGCGTGATGAAGGAAAAGATATACTGGACGTAATAGAACGAGTTGATGACGCGCACCGCCTGCTCCGAGATGAGGTAATCGAACGAGTAGTATGTGAGTTCGACGCCGTTTTGCGTGACGACATTCGGCACGGGCGTATCGGCATACAGCCCGTTCATGTAGACGTGCGCGACCATGCCGAAATACGCGGCGCAGGCGCCGCAGAACAGAAATTCGCCGATCATCGCATACAGCCCGACGTGTTTGAAATTGCGCCCGAGCTTGCCGCCGAGCTCGCCCATCAGAAAGGTGTTGGCGAAGGGCACGAAGGCGCACCACAGGAGCTTTTTGCTCATGCCGCGCTTTTTTGCCATCGTGTACAGCCCGACGGATTTGAGCGCGTGCACGGTGAGCCATATCGCGCCCGCAATGACGAAGGCGATCCACAGCATGCCCTCGTTATAAAATTCGCCCGCCGTATTGATCTGCGGGGTGAAAAAGCCGAACAGCACCGAAAGTACGGAGAAAAATTCCATAAACAGACCTCTTTAAAATTTCCGCGGCAGACGCCGCATGCGGCTGCGCGTTTTACGCGAACAGCCCGAACCCGTAGTCCACCGAAAGGAGCGTGAGCCCCGCGGCGGGCATCGTTTTGCCCAAAAGTTCCCTGCCGCCGCCCGCAAGCGCGGCGCGCACCGCCTCCAAAGGCAGTTTGCCGCATCCCGCATCGAGCAATACGCCCGCAAGGATGCGCACCATGTTGTACAGGAACCCGTTCCCGCAAAAATCCATTTGCAGGACGGGCACGCCCAGCGCTTCCCCCTGTTCCGCGCGCACCGAATACAACGTGCGCACCGTGGTCTGCGCCGAAGAACCCGTGGAAGAGAACGCCGCAAAGTCGTGCTCGCCCTCCAAAAGAGCGGCGCAGGCGCGCAGCGTTGCAAGCTCGGGCAGCTGCGGCACGCGCACCGAAAAGCGCTCCAAAAGCGGGTGTTCGCGCGGGGAAACGTACACGTTATAGCGATACGTTTTGCGTTTTGCCGCCCTGCACGCGTCAAGCCCTTCGGGCGCGCGCACGCTTTTGAGCACGCGCACGGCGGGCGGAAGGCGGGTGTTGAGCGCGTCCGCAATGCGTTCGGGCGCAATGGCGATCCCCTCCGGAAAGGAGAGGCTGCACACCTGCCCCGCCGCGTGCACGCCCGCGTCCGTTCTGCCGCTGCCCGTCACGCGGGCGCGGAACCCGAACACCGCAAAGAGCGCGTCTTCCAGCGCCTGCTGCACGGTGAAGGCGTTTTCCTGCACCTGCCAGCCGGCAAAGTGCGTGCCGTCATAGGCGACCAAAAGCGCTGCGTTCATGCCCCGAACCACTCCTGCACCTGCCAGATGATATCGAACCTGCCCAGAAGGTAGGTGTTCAGCAGCACGACGCCCGTGATGAGCGCCACAAAAAAGAGCAGCCCCAACAGATCGCGCCAGGTGAAGGTGAGCTTTTTGTATTTCGTGCGCCCCTTCGCGCCGCTGTAACAGCGCGCGTCCATCGCGTCGCCGAGGTCTTCCGCACGGCGGAAGGCGGATACGAGCAGCGGGATGAGCACGGGGATCATCGCTTTGGCGCGCCTGATCAGCCCGCCCGTTTCAAAATTCGCGCCGCGTGCCTTCTGCGCGGAGACGATGCGGTTGGTCTCCTCCATCAGCGAAGGGATGAACCGCAGCGCGATGCTCATGATCAGCGCCAGCTCGTGCACGGGAAATTTAATGTATTTGAGCGGCTTCAACAGGCTTTCGATGCCGTCCGTCAGGGCAACGGGCGTCGTGGTGAGCGTAAGGAGCGCCGTACCCAAAACGAGCAGCAGCAGGCGCATCGCAAGGAAGACCGTATTGATGATCGACTGCCACGAAATGGTGATGATCCACCACTTTGCGAGCACGATGTCCCCTTCCCCGCCCGCATAAAACAAGAGGTTCAGGATCGCCGTAAAGACGATCAGGAACAGGATCATTTTGATGGAACGCAGCACCCTGCCGAAGGGCACGCGCGCCAGCAGGATAAAAAAGATAAGGCACAGCGTGACCAGGATCAGCCCGAAAAAGTTGTTTGCGAGAAAGATCGCCACGATGTAGGCGATGACAAACAGCAGTTTTGCGCGCGGATCCATGTTGTGCACGAAGGACTTTGCGGGGTAATACTGCCCGAACGTTACGTCATTGAGCATCGTCCCCTCCTTCCGCGCCCGCCGCAGGCGTGCAAGCGGCGGCGCGCAGCGCCAGCACCTTTTTCACGAAGTCGTCGCAGGTGAAATCCGTCTCCACGGCAATGCCGCGCGCGCGCAGAAGCTGCGCGCAGCGGGCGGTGACGGGCACGTCCAGCCCCATCGCCGCGAGCGCCTCGCCCTGCGAAAAGATCTCCTGCGGGGTGCCGCAGAGCGCCACCTTTCCCTCCGAAAAGACGGCGGCGCGCGTACAGTTTTCGGCGATCTCGTCCATATCGTGCGAAACGATGACGATCGTTTTGCACCACTGCCCGTGGATGGCGTGCAACAGCTCCATCAGTTCCTTTTTCCCGAGCGGATCCAGCCCCGCGGCGGGTTCGTCCAGGATGAGCACTTCGGGCTTGGTGACGATGACGCCCGCGATGGCGACGCGCCGCCGCTGCCCGCCCGAAAGTTCGAAGGGGGATTTTTCCGCGACCTCGTCGTATTCGATGCCCGCCACGCGCAGCGCTTCGCGCACGGCGGCCTCCGTCTCTTCCTCCGAGATCCCCTTGCGGAAATTTTTCAGCCCGAAGGCGACGTCCTTTTTCACCGTTTCGGCAAAGAGCTGGTATTCGGGGTACTGGAACACCATGCCCACCTTGCTGCGCAGTTCGAGCACCTTGCACTTTTTTTCGGCGAGGTCGTAGTCCCCCACTTTCAGCTCCCCGCCCGTGAGGCGGATGAGCGCGTTCAGGTGCTGCACAAAGGTAGATTTGCCGCTGCCCGTGTGCCCGATGATGCCGAAGAACTCCCCTTCTTCGATGGTGAGATCCATCCCTTTGAGCGCCTGCGTGGCGAAGGGCGATTTGGGGTTGTATACGTAGGTCAGCCCTTTTGCAACGATGCGCATATCGCCTCCGCCAATTCTTCCGCGTTGAACGCGTCCGCAACGGGCATGCCCGCCCGCTGCAGCTGTTTGCAGATGTACGCCGCCCGCGGCAGCGCCAGGTTATACGTTTCCAGCTCGTCCGCCCGCGCAAAGATCTCTTCGGGCGTGCCGTCCATCACCACTTCGCCGCGGTGCATGACGACCGCGCGCTCCGCTTCGAGCGCCTCTTCCATAAAGTGCGTGATGAGGATGACCGTCATGCCCTGTTCGCGGTTGAGCTTTTTGACGACGTTCATCACCTCGCGCCGACCTTTCGGGTCGAGCATGGCGGTGCTTTCATCCAGGATCATGATCTTCGGCAGGATGGCGAGCACGCCCGCAATGGCGATGCGCTGCTTCTGCCCGCCCGAAAGGCGGGAGGGCGTGGCGTGGCGGAACTCGCTCATGCCGACCGCATCCAGCGCATAGGCGATGCGCTCGCCGATCTCTTTGCGGGGCACGCCGATGTTTTCGGGCCCGAAGGCGACGTCGTCCTCCACGACGGAGGCAACGGTCTGGTTGTCGGGGTTCTGAAAGACCATGCCCGCGCTCTTGCGGATGTCGAACGCCTTTTTGGGATCGGAGGTATCCATCCCGAACACCGTCACCTTCCCTTCGGTGGGGCGCAACAGGGCGTTGACGAGCTTGGCGAGGGTAGACTTGCCGCTGCCGTTCCTGCCGAGGACGGCGACGAATTCGCCCGCGCGGATATCGAGCGTGACGCCGTTCACCGCGAAGGCGCCGCCCTCTTCGTCATAGGTATATTTCACGTTTTGGAACCGCACGGCAAGCTCGGGCGCGGCAGATGCCGCAGCCCCTTCCGCCGCGGCGGCAGAGGTAACATCTTCCATAGGAACATTCGGATCAACACGGTGCTGATACAAAAGGTCGATATGGTCAGTGCGCAGACGTTTCAACGAACCTTCCACGGCTCGCCGGATATGGTCAGGACGACTGTTCAAAGCCGTAGGTTGCCCTTCTTCTACACCGAAACCGAATTTTGTTCCGATTTTCACTTTGTCGCGAAAAGGAGCGAGGGCTTCGCCCACCCACGTTTCACTGGTATAAGGACCATACACTTCCGCCGTATCGAAAAAAGTGACGCCTTTGTCGTATGCCCGCCGAATCAAGGCTATCATATCTTTTTTGTCGTATTTTCCGCCATAATATCCTACCATCGGAAGACAGCCAAGGCCTATTGCCGACACGTCCAAATTTCCGAGTTTACGATATTCCATATTATTCACAGGCCGATTGTTCTTTTCAGTGCTTAATCCACTTTTTGGCATTGAAGAAGATTGCGCAAATATTTTCGATACTCCGGTCAATGCCCCTGCTGCCGACAATGCTGCCATTGATGACATCTTCAAAAAACTTCTTCTGTCCATAGCTTCTAAGTTTTTAATGATTTATACCTATCAATCCACGCAGAATCTCAATCTCGTTATCTTCCAGCCTGTACATCTGTATTTTCTTCTTTCCATCAACAGACAGACCTTCAGACAAGAGAAAGTACTGCAACAGTTTCTGCGGACTTACATGATGACGATCCGCGATAAAACATATCGCTTCATCTTCATACAATTCATTTGGAATGGTAATCTGTTTATCCATTTTTATCATCTTATATTCGACAATACAAAATTACCGGGTATGGCAAACAAAAATGTAACGATAAGTGGTGTGTTTGTACCAATTTTACAGATTATTCAGTCTGCTAATCTTATGGATTGATTGGATTGATTGGATTAATTGGATTGATTGGATTTTACTACTTTTGCACAGGATATTGGAGAATGCTATGGCAAAGATTCTGAAAGTGAAAAACGTAAAAGACTACAGCAGTTGGTTGGGACACACAGACAGCCATCAGCTGGTGAGTATCATCAACTATGAAAAAGTGTCTCCGGTTCGACATACCCTGAACGATTACAGTGTCTATGGTATTTTTTTTCATGACGAGGCAGAATTTGACTTGTCATACGGATGTGGCAAGTATGACTACAAGAAAGGAACCGTTATTTGTGTG
>CASDPE010000124.1 GCA_949282395.1 uncultured Bacillota bacterium
TGCTGCGGGCTTCCGCCCGCGTTCGCCTCAAGCGGAACGCTTGGCTTTGCCCTTGCAAGCAAGCAAAGCCTTCACGTTCCTTCAGGATGACAGGGGGGGAGTGCTCTTCTCGCTTCCCCTCATCCGTTTTTTACGGCGTTCCGCCGTAAAAAACACCTTCCCCTCGGAGGGGGAAGGTTTTATTTTCGCCTTTATTTCCCACAGTATGGCACCCGCCCCCACTTCTTGCCTTCCCCTTGAAGGGGAAGGGGGACCGCTTGCGGTGGATGAGGTGATACCGTCCTTGTTTTCTTTTAAGTAAGGTCGTCATCCCCTCATCAGGCACTTCGCGCCAGCTTCCCCCTGAGGGGGAAGCCTTGCAATATGCGCGCTTTCCTACTCATTCTGCTTCCCCTCATCCGCCCCTTCGGGGCACCTTCCCCTCGTCGGAGCAGTCGGCTGCGCTCTCGCTTTGCCCCTTGGGGCAAAGCTCGCATGCGCCTCCGCTCCTCCTCTTCCCAAAAATCTCACTTCGTTGCGATTTTCGGGAGCCCTGTTGTCGCATACTTGCGACTCAATTCGGAAAGAGTGAATGCGGCGCGCTTAAATAATCGTTCGCAAAAGCAAAAACCACGCTTTTTGCTTTTGCACATTGCGCTTTGCGAAAAGCGTAACGGAAGAGGGTGAATTTTTGCCCGTTCTATAATAGATAAGCCCTGAAAAAGGGCAAAAAGAGGGGGAAACCAATATCCCGAAAGGGTGTCGGTTTCCCCCTCAATCTCACGGCATTCCGCAGCGCCTTTGCGCGAGGAATGCGTGAATTTTTTTACTCATAGTCCACCACATTGACCCACTTTTCGAGGAACGCCTGTTCTTCGGGAACGGCTTTGGTGGTCTGGCTGGCGGCGACGATGGGCAGCGCGTGCTGCACGAGCTGTTTGGCAATGCCCGTCTTTTCGCAGAAGAGTTTCAGGTACTCTTCGGCGACGGCGTCTTTGCCTTCGAGCTTGAACAGAAGGTACGTGCGCGCGGCGTCGCAGCGGGCGTTGCCCTGCGTGGCGTGCGCCCAGTCGATGATGAACTTGCGCCCGTCGGGGCTGACGATGATGTTGCCCGGGTTGAAGTCGCCGTGGCAGAGCTTGTCATGCGCGGGCAGCGATTCGAGCAGCATGTGCAGATCGTAGCGGGTCGTCTTTTCAAACTTGGTCGCCGAGATCTTGCGGTGCATCTTGTCTTTCAGTTTTGAAAGCAACGGCACCTTCTGTTTGAGCACTTCGACCTGCAGGTCGACGAACTCTTCCAGATACTGCTGCTGTTTTTCGGGGTTTTCGTCCATCAGCTGCTGCAGCGTTTTGCCTTCGACGTAGTCCAGAACGATCGCCCATTCGCCGTTGATCTTGGTCACTTCATGCACGGCGGGCACGTTGAGGGCGGTGCCCTCCTCCACGCGCGCCGTGTTGAGCGCCTCGTTCAGAACGTCAGACTTGGGGTAGCTTTCGTTGAACAGCTTTACGAGCGTTTTGCCCTCGCGGTAGATGGTCTTTTTTTCCGTCTTCTGAATGATTTCCGCCATGATCGTTTCCCTCCTTATTTACCGTAATAGCATTTGAGATACATCTCTTTGATCTCAGAGATGAGCGGGTAACGCGGGTTCGCGCCCGTGCACTGGTCGTCGAACGCCTGTTCGCACATCTCGTCAAGCCTGCCGAGGAAGTTCTGTTCGTCGATGTTGTATTCCTTGATGCTCTTTTTGATGCCGACCTTCTCTTTCAGCTCTTCGATCGCCTTGATGAGGTTCTTGACCTTTGCGTCGTCATCCTTGCCGCCCAGCCCGAGGAACTCGGCGATCTCCGCATAGCGGCGCTTGGTGTGCGGGTATGCGTACTGCGGGAAGGTGCCCATCTTGGTGGGAACTTCCGCACTGTTGAAGCGGATGACTTCGCTGATCATCAGCGCGTTGGCGATGCCGTGCGGGATGTGGTGGAACGCGCCGAGCTTGTGCGCCATGGAATGGCACACGCCGAGGAAGGCGTTTGCAAACGCGATACCCGCCATGCAGGAAGCGTCCGCCATCTTTTCACGCGCTTCGGGGTCGTTTGCGCCGTTCGCGTACGAGCGGGGCAGATATTCGAAGATGAGTTTGAGCGCGACCAGCGCCTGCCCGTCCGTGTACGGGGTCGCCATGACGGAGGCATACGCTTCGAGCGCGTGCGTCATTGCGTCGATACCCGTCGCCGCGGTCAGCCCCTTCGGCATGCTCATCATGAAGTCCGCGTCCACGATCGCCATCTTCGGCAGCAGTTCGTAGTCGGCAAGAGGATACTTGATGCCCGTCGTCTCGTCCGTGATGACGGCGAACGGCGTAACTTCGGAGCCCGTGCCTGCGGAGGTCGGGATGGCGATGAAGTACGCCTTTTCGCCCATCTTGGGGAAGGTGTACACGCGCTTGCGGATATCCATGAAGCGCATCGCCATATCGAGGAAGTCCACTTCGGGGTGTTCGTACAGCACCCACATGATCTTGCCCGCGTCCATTGCGGAGCCGCCGCCGAGGGCGATGATGACGTCCGGCTGGAAGTCGGTCATCAGCTTCGCGCCTTCCTTCGCGCAGGCGAGGTTCGGGTCGGGCGCAACGTTGTAGAAGCAGGTGTAGCGGATGCCCATTTCATCCAGCTTGTCGGTGATGGGCTTGATATAGTTGTTTTTGTACAGGAATTCGTCGGTGACGATGAAGGCGCGCTTCTTGTCCATGACGTTTTTGAGTTCGTCCAGCGCGACGGGCAGGCAGCCCTTTTTGTGGTAAACTTTTTCAGGCAGACGAAGCCACAGCATATTTTCTCTCCTCTCCGCTAAGGTCTTGATGTTCAGAAGGTGCTTTACGCCGACGTTTTCGGAAACCGAGTTGCCGCCCCACGTGCCGCAGCCGAGGGTGAGCGAAGGGTTGAGCATGAAGTTGTAGATATCGCCGATCGCGCCCTGCGAGGAAGGCATGTTGATGACGAGGCGGCAGGTCTTCATCGCCTCCTGCCACATCGCGATCTTGTCCTTGCCCGTAACGGTGTTGATGTAGAGGGACGCGGTATGGCCGTAGCCGCCGTCCGCAATGAGGCGCTCCGCTTTGGCGACAGCCTCCTCAAAGTCCTTCGCGCGGTAGAGCGCGAGCACGGGGGAAAGTTTTTCATGCGCGAACGCCTCTTCCAGCTCCACGCTCTCTACCTCGCCGATGAGGATCTTCGCCGTGTCGGGCACGGAGAAGCCGCAGATCTCGGCGATCTTCGGCGCGCGCTGCCCGACGATCTTCGCATTCAACGCGCCGTTGATGATCATGGTGCTGCGGACTTTGTTCTTCTCCTCTTCGCTGAGGAAGTAGCAGCCGCGCTTGATGAACTCCGCCTTGACGGCGTCGTACACCTCGTCTTCGGCGATGACGGACTGCTCGGACGCGCAGATCAGCCCGTTATCGAAGGTCTTGGAATGGATGACGGAGTTGACGGCGACGGTGATGTCTGCCGAGGCGTCGATGATGGCGGGGGTGTTGCCCGCGCCCACGCCCAGCGCCGGTTTGCCCGAGCTGTACGCGCTGCGCACCATGCCGGGGCCGCCCGTGGCGAGGATGATGTCCGCCGTCTTCATCAGCGTGGTGGTCATATCCAGCGACGGCACGTCGATCCAGCCGATGATGCCTTCGGGCGCGCCCGCCTTGACGGCGGCGTCGAGCACGACCTTCGCCGCGGCGATGGTGCAGCCCTTTGCGCGCGGGTGCGGCGAGATGATGATGCCGTTGCGCGATTTCAGGCAGATGAGCGTTTTGAAGATCGCCGTCGAAGTCGGGTTGGTGGTCGGGATGACCGCCGCGACGACGCCGATCGGCTCGGCGATCTTTTTGACGCCGTAGGCGGGATCTTCTTCGATCACGCCGCACGTTTTCATGTTCTTATACTTGTTGTAGATGTACTCCGCGGCGTAGTGGTTTTTGATGACCTTGTCCTCTACGATGCCCATTCCCGTTTCGGCGACAGCCATCTTTGCGAGCGGGATACGCTGGTTGTTCGCAGCCAGCGCCGCCGCACGGAAGATCTTATCGACCTGTTCCTGGGTGTAGGTGGCAAACTTTTCCTGCGCCTTTCTGACCTGTTCGATCTTTTCCATCAAGGCTTCGACCGAATCGACGAGCTTGTTCTCCATACCAACTCTCCTTTAAAATTATTTTTCGCTGTTTAAAATTTCCGCGAGGCGTTTTGACAGGATCGCAAGCGACGCCGCCATATCCTCGTTTTTGACTGCTATGTTTGCGGGCACGTTCAGGTGCACGGGCGCAAAGTTCCAGATCGCGCGGACGCCGCCCTTTACCAGCTCGTCCGCCGCGCTCTGCGCCGCTTCCTTCGGCACCGCAATGATGCCGATCAGCACGTTCAGCCGCCGCACCAGCCGCGCAAGTTCTTCGGCGGCGAACACCTTTACCCCGCCGATGCTTGTCCCCACGCGGGCGGGATCGGTATCGAACGCGGCGACGATGTTCAGCCCGTAATGCTTGAACCCGCCGTACCCCGCCAGCGCCTTGCCTAAACCGCCCGCGCCGACGAGCACCGCGTCATTGAGGTTGTCGTATCCCAAAAAACGGTCTATATCCGCGATGAGGTCGGCGACGGCGAACCCGAGCTTGGGTTTGCCCGCCTCCCGCGCGATGGAAGCCAGATCCTTGCGCACCTGCACCGCGTTTAAGCGCAGGTCTTCGGCAATGGCGGTGGACGAAACGGTCTTTTCCCCTGCGTCAAGCTTTTCCTGCAAATACCTGTGGTATGCGGGAAGCCTGCCGATGGTCGCCTTTGAAACGTTTAAAAGTTCCTTTTCGTTCCCCATTTTGCCCCCTTTAACCTTGCTTGCCGCCCTCTTTGCCCTGCGGCTGCTGCGCGCCCGTGTACTGCGTGCCGTACCCCGCGTTCTCCTGCGGGCGGTATGCGTTCGGGAAGGCGATATCCGTCTGGATATCCGCCACGATCTTCTGCGCGGTCTTGTAGACCTCGTACGGGTTTTCGATGTCGAAAAATACGTTCTTGCCGCCGCCCGCCGCCGTGACGAAGTACAGATCGCCGACCTTCATCAGCTTATCGAACACGCCCACGCGCAGGTTGACGTTCTGCACGTCTTTATACCCGACGGACTGATAGTCGATGCCGACCAGCCCGCTGCGCACGATGATGCGCCTGTCGGTGAGGGCATAGAACATATTTTTATAGCGGCGGCTCGCCGTAAGCACGTTTGAAAGCCACAGCCAGAACGGAAGCAGGTGGATGCAAACGAACCCGACGGTGATCCAGCACATGATCTGCGG
>CASDPE010000125.1 GCA_949282395.1 uncultured Bacillota bacterium
CGAGCCTCTGGCGGACCTGGACTCCCTCCAGACCATGCTGGACTGCATCCCCACCACCCACAAGGTCTATATCAACACCACCCTGCCGGTGTCCGAGCACCAGTCCGAGGCCGACATCCTGGCCTTTGCCGAGCGCAACAAGCACAAGATCACCTGCATCAACGTCTCCCGCCACATGCAGCACTATGTGGTGGAGTCCAACGACGGATTGCTTGCCAAGCTCCCGGTGCCCTTCCGGATCAACTGCGTGCTGTACAAGCACTATATCCAGCTGACCCGGCGCACCGGATGTTACCTCGGAGACTGAAAACAAAGAAGCGCCCCCCTTCCGCAAAAGCGGAAGGGGGGCGCTTTGTCATTTGTCTGCCTGCTCAGGAGCGGCGGCGGGCGCGCAGCAGTCCGCTGCGGGCTGGCGCATCTTTTCCGCAGACGGGCGCGAAGTTTGGGCGCGCGCCGTCGTCAACTGCGCGGGCGCGGGGGCGGAACAAGTGGCGCGCCTGTTCGGGGATGCCTTTTTCCGCATAGGGTTCCGCCGCGGGGAATACATGCTGTTTGACAGGGCGGCGGGCGCCCATGCCGTGCACACCGTCTTTTCCGTGCCCACAAAGGCGGGGAAGGGGGTGCTCGTCACGCCGACGGCGGACGGCAACCTGCTCGCAGGCCCCACGTCGGTAGAGGAGGAGACGTATACGACCGCCGTCCGCCGCTCCGCTTTTGCTCAGATCGCGCCAAAGGCTTCCGCCATGCTGAAAAACATTCCCTTCGGGCAGGTGATCACTTCGTTCGCGGGGGAACGGGCGTACAGCGACCGTCATGATTTTATTCTCGAATGGGGAAAGAGCGGCGTGTTCCACGCGGCGGGCATCGAATCGCCCGGGCTCACGTCCTCGCCCGCCATCGCGGCGCACATCGCGAAGGAAGTTTCCGCCGCGCTCGGCGCAAAAAAGAACGCGGGGTTCGTTCCCGTAAGGCGCAGCATACACTGGTTCAAAGACCTCTCCGCCGAGGAGAAGAACGCCGTCATCGCACAGGACGCCGCCTACGGGCGCATCGTGTGCCGCTGCGAGGAAGTCACGCTCGGCGAGGTGCGTGACGCCATGCGGCAGAACCCGCCCGCAAGAACGCTGGACGGGATAAAACTGCGCACGCGCGCGGGGATGGGCAGGTGCCAGAGCGGGTTCTGCCAGCCGTCCGTGTTCAACGAGCTCATGCGGGAGTTCGGCATGGCGGCAAAAGAGGTCACCAAATTCGGCGGAAAATCGAACGTCATCGTCGGAGGGGAGCTATGAAAAAGCAGCTTGTCATCATCGGGGGCGGCCCGGCGGGGCTTGCCGCCGCGGTCGCTGCATACGACGCGGGCGTGCGAGATATCGCCGTTATCGAACGCGAAGAGCGCGCGGGTGGCATTTTGAAGCAGTGCATCCACAACGGGTTCGGGCTGACGCGCTTCAAAGAGAGCATGACGGGCCCCGAATACGCGCAGCGCTTTTTAGACGAGGTAAACGCGCGCGGCATTGAGATCATGACGGGCACCTTTGTAACGGGGCTCGGGGCGGATAAAAAAGTCACCTGCATGAACGAGCGCGGCGTGTTTACATTAGAGGCGGGCGCGGTCATCCTCGCCATGGGCTGCCGCGAACGCAGCAAGGGCGCGCTGAACATTGCGGGCACCCGCCCCGCGGGGCTGTTTTCGGCGGGCACGGCGCAGAAGTACGTCAACATCTACGGGCACCTTCCCGGCAGGCGCGTGGTCATCCTCGGCTCGGGGGATATCGGGCTGATCATGGCGCGCCGCATGACGCTGGAAGGGGCGAAGGTCGAATGCGTCTGCGAGATCATGGAACATTCCGGCGGGCTGCGGCGCAACATCGCGCAGTGCCTTGACGATTTCGGCATCCCGCTCTATCTGGAACACACGATCGTGGAGATAAAGGGAAAGGAGCGCGTGGAGAGCGTCGTGATCGCGCAGGTCGACAAGGAAAAGAAGCCGATCCTCGGCACGGAGCGTGAGATCTTCTGCGATACGGTGCTCTTTTCGGTGGGGCTCATTCCCGAAAACGAGCTCACAAAGGGCGCGGGGCTTGCGCTCGATCCGCACACGAAGGGCTGTTTTGTAGACGAGAACAGGGAAACGGATATCCCCGGTGTGTTTGCCTGCGGGAACGTGCTGCACGTGCACGATCTGGTAGACTTTGTTTCGGAAGAGGCGGAAGTCGCGGGCAGGGCAGCGGCGGCGTATCTTGCCTGCGGCGAAAGGGAGCGCGCGTACATTCCGACCGAGGCAGGGGAGAACGTGGGGTACGTTCTGCCCCAGCGCGCGGGGAAGGGCAAGGATGTGAAGCTGTATTTCCGCGTGCGGAGCGCCTTCCGCAATGCCGTGATCCGTGTGGAAGCGGGCGCTGCGGTGAAAACATACAGGCGCATCGCGGTCGCGCCGGGCGAAATGGAGAACGTCACGGTAAAGGCGGCGGATCTTGCGGATGCGCCAAGCGTCCGCGTCAGCGTTGTACGGGAGGCGTAACATGAAACGGGAGTTTGTGTGCATCGAATGCCCGCGCGGATGCGATTTGACGGCGGAAACGGCGCAGGGCGGCGTGATCGTTGCGGGGAACTTCTGCCCGCGCGGCAAAATGTACGCCGAGGCGGAAATGACCTGCCCGCGGCGCATCGTCACGAGCACGGTGCGGGCGGCGCACGGCATGATCCCCGTCAAAACGGGCGGGGAGATCCGTAAGGAAAAAATTTTTGAAGCGATGGCGCGCATCCGCGCGCTGCGCGTCGACCGCGACGTCAGGCAGGGCGAAGCGCTTTCCGCCGATATCGACGGAGAGGGAACGCCCCTGATCGCGGCGGCGTCGTACCGCAACGGAGAGAGGTGAAAACATGGTCAGCGAACTTGTAAAAAACAAATTGAAGCAGATGGGGGTCGCGCTGGAATATGCGGCAGGCGGCGCTTTTCCGCAGTTTGCGGCGGCGCACGAAAACGAGCGGATCCTGCTGCTTGCAGACAGGAACACCCGCCGCTATGCGGAGGGGCTCGCCATTGCGGGCGCAAAGCTGTGTTTTATCGACGAGGACGAGCCCGTGCCCGATGAACGGGTATGCGGGAAGGCGGTGCGGGAGGCGGACGGCTGCGATTATGTGCTCGCCGCGGGCAGCGGCACGCTCAACGACACGGCAAAGTATGCCGCGCTGATGACGGGCAAGCGCAGCGGCGTGCTCGCCACGGCGCCTTCCATGGACGGCTACGCGTCCCCCGTCGCCGCCGTGATGAAGAACGGGTTCAAAGTGTCGGAGGAGGCGCACGTGCCTTCGGATATCCTCGTCGACCCGTCGATCCTCGCGGGCGCGCCGCAGCAGATGATCGCGGCGGGCGCGGGGGATATCCTCGGCAAATACACCTGCCTTACCGATTGGCGGCTCGCGCAGTATCATACGGGCGAGGCGGTCAACGAAGAGGCGTTCTCCGATATGCTCGACGCCGTGCAGAAGGTCGCGGCTTCCGTAGAGGAGATCGCCCGAAGAGAGGAAGGCGGGGTCGAAAAGCTGACGGACGCGCTCATCATCTCGGGGCTCGCCATGGCGGAAGCGGGCAACTCCCGCCCCGCGTCGGGCGCGGAGCATCACATCTCGCACTATTTGGAAATGTGGTTCGTTGCACAAAAAAAGAGGGTGCCCCTGCACGGGATCAAGGTGGGGCTGGGCACGCTCGTTTCGGCGTATCTGTATAAGGCGTTGGAGCGGGACGGCGTGACCTTCAAGGGGGATGAGAAAACGTATCTTGCGGCGAAGGCGATCCCCTCCGTACAAAAGCTGCGCGCAACGCTGCAAAAGCTGGGCGCGCCCGTGCGGTTTTCCGCGCTCGGCATCTCGCGCGGGCTGTTCCGTGAAGCGGTCGCAAAGGCGCACACCGTGCGCCCGCGCTATACCGTTCTTACCCTTTTGGAGGAGCTCGGGCTGACGGCGCGGTACCTTCCGCAGCTGGAAGAGCTGTTCTATTGAGGCGGCGTATGGAAAAAAAGAGCAGCGAGGCGCTTTGTCGGCTCGTCAAAAAGACGCAGGTGTTCCTTTTGGATATGGACGGCACGGTGTACCTTGAAGACAGCCCGATCGGGAACATGGCGGAAACGCTTGCCGCCGTGCGCGCGTCGGGCAGGCGCATCGTGTATTGCACGAACAACTCTTCCCGCACGGCGGAGGAATATGTCCGAAAATTGGAGCGGCTCGGGCTGTACGATCCGCGGGATGCGGTGTACACATCGGGCATGGCGGCGGCAGAGTACCTCAAAGAACAGTATCCGGGCAAGAGCGTGTACCTTGTCGGAACAGACGCGCTGAAACGCTCGTTCGGGGAACAGGGGATCCTGCTCGGCGGAAAAGACGCCGACGTCGCCGTTCTCGCCTACGATACGACGCTCACGTTTGAAAAGCTCGTCGCGATCAACGAACTCATCGCCGCGGGGAAGCCCTATCTTGCAACGCATGCAGACCGCGTCTGCCCGGCGCAGGGGGTGTATCCCCCGGACGTCGGCTCGTTCATCGAGCTGTTGAAGTGCTCTTCCGGAAGGAGCCCTGACGTCATCTGCGGAAAGCCGGGGCGGGTGATGGGGGAGCTGCTGATGCAAAGGCTCGGGGTCGCTGCGGCGGCGGTCACGATGGTCGGCGACCGCCCGTATACCGATATCCGGTTCGGGAACAACAATTCGTTCGGCACGCTGCTCGTTTTAAGCGGCGAAACAACGGCGGCTGCGGCGGCGCATCTGCCCGCCTCCGACCGCCCCTCCGCGGTGGCGGAAAGCCTGAACGACGTCGTCAGATACTTGTAGGGGGTGCGCGTTTGGAGATCTTTCAGGAATTTTTTTACCTTCTGAATATTTTTGTTGCCGTCGTGCTGGGGTTTGCGATCGGGTATGAGCGGAAACTGCGGTTCAAGGAGGCGGGCATCCGCACGCATACTATTGTGTGCGCGGGGAGCGCGCTGATCATGGTAGTGTCAAAATACGGATTTGGTGATTCGATCGAGGCGGACGCTTCCCGCGTGGCGGCGCAGATCGTCTCGGGCATCGGCTTTCTGGGCGCGGGCATCATCATCTACCGCAAGCATGAGATCCACGGGCTGACGACCGCCGCGGGCGTGTGGGCAACGTCGGGCGTGGGGATGGCGGCGGGCGCGGGGCTGTACATCGTGGCGGCGGGGGCAACGGTCATCATCATCGCCGTGCAATGCCTGTTCCATCTGAACTGCAAGCTGTTCCGCACAAAGAAG
>CASDPE010000126.1 GCA_949282395.1 uncultured Bacillota bacterium
GAGGGCGCGCCGCAGGCGGAAGCGCGTACGGAAGAGTATTATAAAAAGCGCCCGTGCCCCGAACTGTGCGCCGCTGCGGCGGGCATGCTGGAAGAGTACCTGCGCGGGCAGGGGATGCGCGTATAGCCGCGCCGCTGCCGCAGCATACGGAACAAGGAGAAAGGTATGATCTATACGCTGACCTGCAACCCCGCGCTCGATTATGTGGTGCGGCTGGATAAATACAGAGAGGGGGCGACGAACCGCTCGTACGGCGAGAGCATCGCCCCGGGCGGCAAGGGGATCAATGTGTCGCTCGTTCTGAAAAATCTCGGCATCCCCACGCTTGCGATGGGCATTGCGGCGGGGTTCACGGGCGATATGCTGCTCGGCATGCTGCAAGAGCGCGGCATCGCCACAGACTTTTTGCGCGTCGGCGGCTTCACCCGCATCAACGTGAAGATCAAAACAGGCAGAGAGTCTGAGATCAACGGCAGCGGCCCCGCCGTCGGCGAAAGCGTGGCGGAGGCATTGGCGCAGAAGCTGACTTCCCTGCCCGAAAACGCGTGCGTCGTGCTGGCGGGCAGCGTGCCGAACGGGCTTTCGGGCGACTTTTACGCCCATATCCTGAACAAGGCGAACCGCCGCGACCTGCGCGTGGCGGTGGACGCGTCGGGCGCGCTGTTGGTGAACGCGCTGCAATACTGCCCGTGGCTGATCAAACCCAACCTTGAAGAGCTGGGCGAGATCTTCGGCGTGCGCTTCACCGCGCGCGACCAGGTGGAGCGCTATGCGCACCGCCTGTGCGAGATGGGCGCCCGCAACGTCATCGTCAGCCTCGGCAGTTACGGCGCGCTGATGATCAACGAGCGCGGGGAAGAGATGTCCGTGCCCGCCTATATCGGCGAGGTGGTGGATACCGTCGGCGCGGGCGACGCGCTTGTGGCGGCGTTCATTGCCGCAAAGGAGCGCGGGCGTACAGACGTTGAGGCGCTGCGCCGCGGCGTTGCGGCGGGCTGCGCGACCGCCTTTAAGGAGGGGCTTGCGACCCGCGCGGAGATCGACGCGCTCTTAAAACGCACGCCGCTGTGACGGCGGTAAAGGTGTTTTTTCCGGCTTAGCACACGGTGTGCCGCGCCCCCTGCGGGGGCGCTTTTTCGTGCCCGCGGAGAGGGGAACGTTTACGGCAAAAGTCGAAACGTTCACGCAAAAAATTTTTCCGTCCGTTCATTGACTTGCGCGCGGGCGTATGTTAGAATACAGTTGACCTTATAAAAAAGCAAGGAGTGTAAAGAGTATGGTCAGGTACACGCTTGATAAAAGCAAGCAGGGCATCGAGGTCAGCAAGCATCTGTACGGGCTGTTCTTCGAGGACATCAACCAGTCCGCCGACGGCGGGCTGAACGCGGAGATGGTCATCAACAATTCCTTCGAGTTCGAGTATTTCGCGTATGACAACTTCAACGCAAGCTCTCCTGTGGCGCTGCGGCAGCAGAAGCTGGCGTATTGGGATATTTCGGGGGCAGGGCCGCATTACATCAGCACGGAGGGCGGCATCGCGCCCGGCAACCCTTCGTACCTTGTGCTGTGCGTGGGCGGCATCTACCGCATGGAGAACCCCGGTTACGCCGTCGGCGCGTGGAATTATTACGGCATGGCGCTGGAAAAGGGCGAAACGTACAATTTCAGCATGTGGGTGAAAAAGCTCGGCTTTACGGGCGTGGCGGAAGTGTACGTCCGCGGTGCGCGCAAAGTGCTCACCACAAAGGCGACGATCGCACTTTCGGGCGAGAGCGGCGAGTGGGTCAAAGTGAGCGGCTCCTTCAAAGCGATGGAAACGGAGATGGGGCGGCTGGTCATGCTCTTCAAAGGCAACGGGCACATCGGCGTAGACTATGTGTCTTTGCTCCCTGCAACGGTGTGGGGCGACCCCGATAAGTACAGGAACGGCAAACTTTCCCCGCGCATCGTGCGCGCGCTCAAAGAGTGCAACCCCTCCTTTCTGCGCTTCCCCGGCGGCTGCGTCGTGGAGGGCGACGAGGTGTTTGAAAACCAATACCGCTGGCGCAACACCGTCGGTGCGCTGGAAACGCGCAAGCAGATCGCCAATACATGGGGCTACCTGCAATCGTACGGCGTGGGCTTTTACGAGTACTTCTGCCTGTGTGAAGACCTGAAAATGGCGCCGCTGCCCGTGCTGCACTGCGGGCTTTTGTGCCAGATCCGCGTCGGCACCCAGCGCGGCGAAAATTACCGCCGCATCATGCCCGGCACGCGCGCGTTCAAGGAAGAGGTCATTGACAACGTGGCAGACCTGCTGTTCTTCGCCAAGGGCAGCCCCGATTCCGCCGACGAAAACGAGGCGCGCTGGGCGGGGCTGCGTGCGGAGATGGGGCACCCCGCTCCCTTTGCGCTTGAATACGTCGGCATCGGCAACGAGAACTGGGGCGACGTGTATTTTGAAAATTTTGCGGCATGCCTGATGGGCGTGCGGCAGTACGAATACGCGGGCAGGCAGACCGACCTTCTGGAAAAGTTCGGCGTGACCATCGTCACCACGGCGGGCGTGGACATCCGCCCGCAGGATTCCAGCGACAATTGGAAGGTCATCAACAAACACTACCGCGATACCATTGTAGACGAGCACGTCTACAATTCGTACCAATGGTTCATCGACAACACCCGCCGCTATGACAGTTATGACCGCAGCGGCGCGAAGGTGTTCATGGGCGAATACGCCATGCACACGATGAGCGACGGCAGGGGCAGGCTCAACGGCGAAAACAACCTGCGCTCCGCCATTGCGGAGGCAGCCTTCCTCACGGGCTGCGAACGCAACAGCGACGTCGTAAAGCTCACCTGCTATGCGCCGCTGTTCGCCTCCACGGCGAACTACAAGTGGACGCCCAACCTCATCTGGTTCAACCCGCGCGACGTGATGTACACCCCCAACTACTTTGTGCAGCAGATGTTCGCGGGCAATACGGGCAGGTATGTTCTGAACGACGTGGAACGCATCGACCGCAGCAACGCGGGCGGGCTGCTCGTCGGTGCGCATGCCACCTCTGTCGAGGTATACGAGGTGCGCGTAAAAGACCTTGCAAGCGGCAAGCACGTCTACAAGCACAATTTCAAGGACGGCATGGGCGGCTGGAAGCTGTACCCGCGCTGCGTGGGCGGCGAGCTGCGTGGCGGCGCGCTGTACATCGGCGTTGCGGACGCCTTCAATGGCTACTACCTCGACGGCGATTTTTCGAATTGCGAAGTGGAAGTGGACATGAAGCGCCTCGGCGGTGCGTACAGCTTTATCGCGGGCGTAGGCGTCAAGGACGTGGAGGACCGCGGCACGATGGACTGCAACGGCTTCTCCATCAGCTGCCAGTACGGCAAACATCACAAGGGGTACGACGTCTCTTTCGACAAGCGCGTCGACTTCATGCGCACGGCGTGCGAGCTGATGGGCAAGGATAAGTTCGTCGGCTATTCGCCCGAGGGCAACACGCTGCGCCTGCGCTACACGCAGGATAAGCTGATCTGCCATTTCCTGAAAGACGGGCAGTGGCATTTCCTGTTCGATAAAAACACCTGGCGCGTCAACGAACGCATCTTCCAGTCCGCCACCGTCGACGGCGAAAAGATCTATCTTAAGGTCGTCAATGCGAGCGGCGAACCGCAGAAACTGCGCGCGGATCTTGTGAACTTCGGCAAAAAGAAGAAGGCGCGCGTCATCACTCTCTCCGACGAGGACGAAAACGTCATCAACACCATCGGCACGAATTACGGCTGCAAGCACAACATCGTGCCCGAAGAGAGCGAAACGGCGATCCATGACAACGTGCTCGAAGTCTCGCTGGACAAGAACAGCGTCACGGTCTTCGTCATTGAATAGAACGCCTCTTTCGCGCCCGTGCGGGCAGGGAAGAAGCAGAAAAAGCGGCTCCGCCGATCCTCGGCGGAGCCGCTTTTGTGTGTTTGGCATGAAAGGCGCGCGTGCGGCATAGGATAGAAACTATGCCGCGCTATCGCTATTACGACTCGGGTTACCGTTACAAGCGGTACAAAAAACACAGGGTGCGTAAAAAGTATGTCATCGCCGCCGCCGTTTTGCTGGCGCTCATCCTGCTCATCGTGTGGCTGCAAAGCAACGTTTTGGGCATTCTGTATTCGCTCAGTTATGAAACGGTGCGCGCCGCAACGGCTGCCGCCGTCAACGACGCGGTGAGCGAAACGCTGCTTTGGAACAGGGCAGAGTACGACGACCTCGTCACCGTCACGTCGGATCAGGAGGGGAACGTGCTCAGCATCTCCGCCAATGCCGCAAACGCGAACATCCTGGCGCGGCAGGCGGTCACGCGCACGGCGGCGAACCTGAACGAGGCGTGCGCGGAGGGCGTGCAGGTGCCGATCGGCGCGTTCACGGGCATCGAATGGCTGGCGGGGGCGGGGCCGTGCGTCACCTTCCGCATCATCCCCGTCAGTACCGTGCACTGCAAATTTGTGTCCGGCTTGCAGCAGGCGGGCGTCAACCAGACGCTGCATTCGGTGTACATCCTGTTGACGGCGGCGGTGAGCGTGGTCATGCCCTCGGGCACGCAGGAAATTTCCGCCGATGCGCAGATCCTGCTGTGCGAACGCGTGATCGTGGGCAAGGTGCCGAATGCCTATTTCGGCGGGGATCTGTTCGGCGGCATAGGCGTGTAGGGCTGCGCTGCCGCCCTGCCTTGCGCAAAAATTTTTTGCGGCGCGTACGCGGTTTTTTTTGCGGCGCGCAAAATTCCGTTGACTTTTTTCCGCATTTGCGGTATCATGATTGCAATAGAAAGCGATGAGAAAGACAGACGGAACGCCGTTCCTTGCAAGAGAGGGCTGCTCACGGGCTGAAAGGCCGCCCCGAGGGATGTTCCGGTATTCCCTTTCGAGCTTCCGTGCCGAAACCTTGTTGCAAGGCGGGTAGGGGCGGGCGTGCGCCGCGCGTTAAGCGGAGAATGAGGCGGGCGTTTGCCCGTGAACATAGGTGGTACCGCGCGATTTCTGCGCCCTGTGGCTTTTGCCGCGGGGCGTTTTGTTTTGCGGCGGCGGAGGTAATCATGAAGGAAAAAACAGAACAGATCAGGCAGGAGATCGAACAGCGCTTTGCGGCGGGCGGCTGCGCCACGAGCAGGGAGCTGATCGAACTGAAAATGCAGTACCTCGGCAAAGGCGGAAAGATCTCCGACCTTTCCAAGGGCATGCGCGACGTGCCCGCCGAAGAGCGCCCCGAAGCGGGCAGGCTGCTCG
>CASDPE010000127.1 GCA_949282395.1 uncultured Bacillota bacterium
GACCGTGCACTTACAAGGCAAGCGCAAGGGAGCGTACACAGACGTACGTGACCGCCGCGCGCACGCCGCAGAAAGGGCGCGGGATGTGCCGTTATCCGCGGTTTTGCCCGTAGTACGCGTTTTTCCCGTGCTTCCTCATATAATGCTTCTCCATCATGAACTTGTCGGCACGCTCGACGGTCGGGTTGACCTGTTCGGTGATGAATGCCATTTTGGCGACTTCTTCGATGACGGTCGCGTTGTAGACGGAGGCGTCGGCGTCTTTGCCGAAGGCAAACACGCCGTGGCTTTTGATGAGCACACCGGGGACTTCAAGCGGCTTCAACCCATCCTTTTTGAAGCGCTCGATGATGACAAGCCCCGTGTTCTTTTCGTACTCCCCTTCGATCTCTTCCTGCGTGAGCGAACGCGCGCAGGGAATGTCACCATAAAAATAGTCGGCATGGGTGGTGCCGTAGAACGGGATATCCCGCCCCGCCTGCGCCCAGCTTGTGGCGAAGGTGGAGTGCGTATGGGTGACGCCGCCCACATCGGGGAACGCCTTGTAAAATTCGATGTGCGTGGGCGTATCGCTGGACGGGCGCAAATTGCCGTCCACCACCTTGCCGTTCAGGTCGACGACGACCATATCGTCCGCCGTCATGTCGTCATAGGAAACGCCGCTCGGCTTGATGACGATGAGCCCGCTTTCGCGGTCGATCTGGCTCACGTTGCCCCAGGTAAAGAGCACAAGATGATTCTTTACAAGGTCTAAATTGGCTTTCAGCACCTTTTCTTTGAGCTTTTTCAACATAGATAACTTGCTCCTTCTGCAAATAAAAATTCGTTACATGCACTCGACGGCCTTGCGCACGATGGGCAGCCCCTTCACATAGCGCGCGGCAAAGGCTTCAAACCCCGCAACGTCTTCGGGGTCGGGCGCAAGGGTCACGCCCTCCTGCCCCTTGAACACCTTTTCGTCAAGGTACTCGGCAAGGCTCTGCCCCGCCGTTTTGGTGACGACGTAGTTGGCGAGAATGGCGATGCCCCACGCACCGCCTTCGCCCGCCGTCTTCATGACGGTGACGGGCGCATTGATCGCCGCAGCAAGGTAGCTTTGCCCCACGTGCTCGGTCTTGAACAGCCCGCCGTGCCCCGTGATGGCGTCAAGGCGGACGCCCTCCTCTTTGAGCATGATGTCGCACCCCACTTTGAGCGCGCCGAGCGCCGCAAACAGGTGCGAACGCATGAAGTTGGCAAGGTTCATTTTGCTTTCGGAGGTGCGCACGAACAGCGGGCGCCCCTCTTCGACTTCGGTGATGTGCTCGTTGGAAACATAGTTGTACGCGAGCAGCCCGCCGCAGTCCTTGTCCCCCTTTTCGGAGTTCATGTACAGCAGGTCGTACAGCTTCCACTTGGGGATGTCCAGCCCCGCCAGCTGTGCGAATTCGCCGAAGAGATCCACCCACGCGTTGAGGTCGGAGGTGCAGTTGTTGCAGTGCACCATGCCCACGAGGTCGCCCACGGGCGTGGTCACGAGGTCGATCGCGTCATACGCCTTGGAAAGCTCCTTTTCCAGCACGATCATGGCAAAGACGGAAGTGCCCGCCGACACGTTGCCCGTGCGCACTTTGACGGAGTTGGTCGCGACCATGCCCGTGCCCGCGTCGCCCTCGGGCGGGCAGAACGGGATCCCCGCTTTCAGCTGCCCGGAAGGGTCGAGAAGGCGCGCGCCCTCTTCGGTCAGCCTTCCTGCCTCGTCGCCCGCGACGAGGATCTCGGGCAGAATGTCTTTGAGGCGGAAGGGAAGGCGCTTATCCGCTACGAGCGCGTCGAATTTTTCAAGCATGCCCGCGTGGTACTGCTTCGTTTTTGTGTCGACGGGGAACATGCCCGACGCTTCGCCGATGCCGATGACCTTTTTCCCCGTCAGCTTCCAATGCACGTACCCTTCGAGGGTGGTCTGGAAGGCGATGTTCTTCACATGTTCTTCGCCGTTCAGGATCGCCTGGTACAGGTGCGCGACCGACCAGCGCGCGGGGATGTGGTAACCGAACAGCTGCGTGAGCTTTTCCGCCGCGGGTGCGGCGTTGTTGTTGCGCCACGTGCGGAAGGGCACGAGCAGTTCGCCCGCCTTGTCAAAGACCATATACCCGTGCATCATCGCCGAAAAGCCGATCGCGCCGATGTTCGTGAGTTTGACCCCGTATTTGTTGCGCACGTCCACCGCCATCTCCTGGTAGCAGTGCCGCACGCCCGTCCAGATGTCCTCCAGCGTATACGTCCAAATGCCGTTTTCAAAGCGGTTTTCCCAATCGTGCGCGCCCGAGGCGATGGGCACGTTGTCCTCGTCCACAAGGATCGCCTTGATGCGCGTGGAACCGAATTCGATGCCGAGCGCCGTGCGCCCTTCACGGATGAGCTGTGTTACGTCTTTTGCCATAGAGACCCCCAACGCGGATAGTTTGTATAAAGACATTATAAAGAATCCGCGCCGAAAAAGCAATAGCTGAGCGAAAATTTATCGGACTTTTTTTCAAAAAATGAGCGAAACGTTCACTTGCCGCCCGTGTGCGCCTCGGCACATACACGAGGCGCCGCCGCTCATACATAAGGCATGCGGCATGCAAAAACTGCAGCGCAAGCAGGCGGCGCGGCACGTACAAGCAGGCGGCGCGGCACGCAAAAGCCGCCGCCCGCAGACTGCGGGCGGCGGCGGGAAAACAGGCGCGGAAATAATTTTCCGCGCCTGCCCTGTATTTTTTTGTTACCTGCCGATCGAGCGGCGGATGGCTGCCCTGCGCCTGCCGCGCACGACGAGCCTGCCGACGAGCTTGTAAACTTCCACCGCCAGCAGCGGGAAAAGCGAAAGCCCGATACTGATGAGCCACTCCTGCCAATTCAGGCCGGTAAGGTTGAAGAACCCCTGCAGCGGCGGCACCAGCGAAACGAGCAGCACGATGGCGAGCGATACGCCCATCGCGCCCCACAGGTACGGGTTGTGCCCCTGCCCGCATTTGAACACCGAATCCGTATTCGAGCGCTGGTTGAGCGCGTGCGCGAGCTGGGATATGGAGAGGACGAGGAAGGTCATCGTCATCGCCTGCACATGGTCGTGCGCAAAGCAATACGTGCCGATCAGGTACGCCGCCCACGCCGCCGCCGAAATGAACAGCCCGTGCACGATGATGCGCGTGACCATCCCCTTTTCAAACAGCGTGCCGCTCTTGACGGGCGGGTGCTTCATGATGTTCTTGCTGGCGGGATCCACGCCCAGCGCCACGGCGGGCAGCGAGTCCGTTGCAAGGTTGATG
Organism: uncultured Bacillota bacterium; assembly: GCA_949282395.1. Taxonomy (GTDB): domain Bacteria; phylum Bacillota; class Clostridia; order Christensenellales; family Borkfalkiaceae; genus Borkfalkia. The sequence continues at coordinate 3,294 of CASDPE010000127.1, forward strand.
AGCAGGATGTGCACCGCTTCGATGGGCATTTCGGGCAAGCCGATGCACACGGCGATGAACAGGATGAGGATCTCGGCGATGTTGCCCGCCACGAGGAACTGGATGACCTTCTGAATGTTGCGGTACACCCTGCGCCCCTCGCGTACGGCGCTTTCGATGGTCGCAAAGTTGTCGTCCAAAAGGATCATGTCCGCCGCGTCTTTGGCGACGTCCGTGCCCGTGATGCCCATGGCGACGCCGATATCCGCCTCTTTGAGGGCGGGCGAATCGTTGACGCCGTCGCCCGTCATGGCGGCAACGTCACCGTCCGCGCGGATGGCGCGGATGATGCGCAGCTTATCCGAAGGGGATACGCGCGCGAATACGACGCACTTTTTGACCGCCGCCTGCAGCTGCTCGTCGGTCATGGCGTTGAGTTCCGTGCCCGAAATGACGATGTTGCCCTCGCGGAAGATGTGCAGCTCGCGTGCGATCGCCATGGCGGTGATCTTGTGGTCGCCCGTGATCATGACGACGCGGATGCCTGCGGTATGGCACGCCTCTACGGCGCTGATGACCTCTTTGCGGGGCGGGTCGATCATGCCCGTCAGCCCGACAAAGGTGAGCTGCTCTTCGACGTTTGCACCCTCCTCTTCGGGAACGGCGGAGAGCTCGCGCACGGCGAACCCGAGCACGCGCAGCGCCTTTTCGCTCATCTTGCCGACGAGCGCGAGCACCTGCGCCCTGTCCTCTTCGGTGATGGGGCGCACGCCCTCCTCCGTGCGGATGTGCGTGCACAGCGGCAGCATCTCGTCTACGGCGCCCTTGGTGTACACCATGTTCCTGCCGCCCATGTCGTTGATGACGCTCATGCGCTTGCGGTCGGAATCGAAGGGCTGCTCAAACAGGCGTTCGTGCTTTTCTTCGTATTCTTCGGGGTCGACGCCCATGCTCTGCGCGAACAGCACCAGCGCGCCTTCGGTGGGGTCGCCGAGGATGTTGCCCGGCGTATCGGGGTCGAGCTTGGCATTGACGCAGAGCGCACAGCCGTCCAGAAGATCCGTGTACACGCTGCGGTCATACTTGCCGCCGAGGGCAGCCACGTCCGTCTCCTGCCCTTCCGCAAAATCGCTGCCGACGGCAACGCAGGTCACCGTCATTTTATTGAGGGTGAGCGTGCCCGTCTTGTCGCAGCAGATGACGGAGGCGCTGCCCAGCGTTTCCACGGCGGGCAGGCTTTTGACGAGCGCGTTCTTCTTTGCCATACGCTGCACGCCCAGCGCCATGATGATGGTGCTCGTTGCGGGCAGCCCTTCGGGGATGATGGAGATGGCGAGCGAGATCGCCGTCATGATCATGGAGACCCACTGCGTCCAGTCGCGGATGAGGCTGATGCCGAGCACGAGCACGCAGACGATCAGCCCGACGAGGCTGAGCATCTTGCCCACCGAATTGAGCTTGCGCTTGATGGGGGTATCGAAGTCGTCCTGCTCGTCTAAAAGGTTCGCGATCTTGCCGACTTCGGTGTTCATGCCCGTACCGACGACATAGCCGCGCGCGTTGCCGTACATCACGATGGACGAACTGTACGCCATGTTGACGCGGTCGCCTAAGGGCGCGTCTTCGGGCAGCACGGTCGGGCCGTCCTTTTCGGAGGGCACGCTTTCGCCCGTGAGCGCCGCTTCCTGCACCTTCATGTTGTTGTCTTCGATGATGCGGATATCGGCGGGGACGATGGCGCCGTCTTCCAGATAAATAAGGTCGCCCGGCACGAGCTCGCTTGCGGGGACGATGCTCTCCTCCCCTTCACGCAGCACGCGCGCGGTGGGCGCCGTCATGTTTTTGAGCGCTTGCAGCGCGTTCGCCGCCTTCTTTTCCTGCACCACGCCGACGGTCGCGTTGAGTGCGATGACGACGAGGATGACGATGCACTCCGCCAGCCCCTCCGGCTCTTCCG
>CASDPE010000128.1 GCA_949282395.1 uncultured Bacillota bacterium
CGCGCTTGCCAAAGTGTACTTCCGCAAGCGGGGCAGGAAGCCCGTTCCGCTGCGCAAGGAAGAGGCGGCGAAGATCGACGGCTACCTCTACGAAGTCATCCCCACGGAGGGCGGCGGAAAATTGGACGATTCCGACTCCTCCGAGACCATCGATTCCGTGCTCACCGCGCTGGACGCGCTGCTCTACGGCAGGAAGGGCGCGCCCGCGCTTGCAAGCTGCATCTGGTTCGGCAGCGAGCAAGACCGCGAGACCGTCGATACGCTCCTGCGCACGATCTCGCATGACAACGTGCGCCTCGAATGCAGGGAGGTGAAGGTGCTCGGCATCTCGCACGTGCGCTGGATCAACGCCTCGTACAACGTGTTCGCGGGCGGCATGCCCGTGCTGCGCGCCACGGTGGGGCTGAACGACAGCCTGAGCCTGTACTGCACCAACTGCGGCGCGGGCGCGCTCATCGAAAACAACGCCGTCGCCTGCGCCTATACCGACGAGGACGGCGAACTGCTCGCGCGCACGGTCATGCTCGACCCGCAGCGGGAAGACCTCGGCATCTCCGACGAGGACGCGGAGGACATCCTGCAATACAGCGAATTTTCCAAACATCTCAAATACATGTCTTGCAGCGAAAACCCGCGCCGCGAGGGCTGCTCGCGCTGCGTGTGCCATTCGCAGACGGAGAACCTCGGCACCGAGGACGACCCCGTGTACAAATGCAAGGACTGCCCGTACCCCGAAGTCGTGTTCACCGACGACAGGGGCGTGCGCAGATATACGCCCCGCCTCGCCTTCGCGCGGGATAAAATGACCATGATCGAACGCAGCGACGCGCAGGTGTGCGATTGCTGCGGGCGCTCCTTTTCCAAGGAGAGCATGCACGGCAGGCTCTGTTCCTTCTGCTACGGCGCGGCAAAAGCGGCGGGCGGCGACGAGGAGCGCGCCAAGCGGCGGTACAGGCGGTACGCGGGCATGTTTTCGCCCTTCGTGCGCATGAAGTACGCGGGCAAACCCAAGCTGTGCTTTGAAGAGGAGGACGTGCTGCTCTTCCTTCTGGGCAGCGACCGCTATGTGTTCGACAAGCTCGCCATCGGCGGGCACGGGTACATCGCAAAACCGCGCAGGGTGGAGGATTGAGCCATGAGCGACCGTGTGTACAGATCAACGCTGACGGCGAAGCGCATCGCAGGCCCCAAGTGGGTGCTGCTCGTCTGCGTCGCCCTTGCCGCCGCGGCAGACGTGCTCGTGCTCGGCGCGCTGGGCGCGGCAGGATGCGCGGGCGTCTACTTTATCGGCCCCGCCGTGCTTTTGGCGGCGGATGTGCTGCTGATCGTCTGCGCCGTCTTTTCCAATTTCCGCTTCCGCTATTCGGTGCTGTGGGTGGTGCTGTACCTGTGCATCGCCGCCGCCATGACGGTCATGACCGTGCTTTTGAACATGGAAACGCAGCCCGTCGTCTTTACCCGCGTCGCCGAAGGCGCGTGGGTCGCCCTGCACGCTTTGGCGCTTGTCGCCGTGCTCTTTTCGTCGCTGTATGCGGCGAAGCAGAAGGCGTTTTCCCGCGGGGCAGCCGCGGCGGTGCTGGCGGCACTGCTGCTCCTGTGCACGGGCGCGTATTTCGCCTTCGTGCTGGGCAACGGCTACTTCGGGCAGGGCGCGGGCGTGCGTCCGCTCACCTATGTGTACAACGAAGAGGAGGACTGTTACGAAGCGACGGGCGTCGTTTCGGGGAGCGGCGATACCGTCGTCGTGCCCGAAACGTTTGACGGCAAGCCCGTCGGCGCGCTGGACTGCGGCGTGTTCGCCGCCGAGGGCGTTTCCGTCGTGCGCTTTGAAAACGGCGACCTCACCCTCAAAAACACGGACGCGCTTTCGCTGGTCGCGAAGGATCTGACCGTCTATGCGGGCAGGGAACAGATCGACGAACTGCGCGTGCTGTTCTACGACCTCGCCGAAAACGCGAACAATCCCGAAAACGCGCTGCGCGTCGCCAACGGCTTCCGCCCCCTCGGGCTGGAAGAGAACGAGGTGTACGTCACGTTTGCCTATACCGCCGATTCGTATGCGATCGCAGAGGGCAGGATCCTGCCCACATGGATCGGGCGTGCGGGCACGGCGTTCGACCTGAGCGCCTATGAAGATGAGTACCCGTACCTCGCCCACGCGGATAAGACGTCGGACGAGGATCTGCATTGGGGCTACACGCAGTTCGGCGGCTGGATCCTCGGCACCCCCGGCGACAACAAGCTCGCCTCCATGCTCGGCAAGCCTGTTGAGAGCAGCGTCGGCGGCGTCACCGTCGGGTTTGAAAAGGTGTGCCGCGTCAAAATTTCCGAGGACAACGATACGCTGTACGAAACGGCGGATTCCTACAAATATTCTTCGGCGGGCGGGGAAACGCTCTCCTTCCGCTATGCCGTGCCGAGCACCGCCAAGGCTTTGCTGGACGGCCTGCCCGTGCGCGAAGGGTTCACCGTCACATGGGAGTACGGCGGGCAGGAACTCACCGATCTTGAAGAGATCCTGCAGCAGGAGGACGGCATCGTCGCCGTCGCGCCCGTCTGGGAGCTGCGCGCGCCCGAAGTTGCCGTCACGTCGGAAAACGGGCTGTCCGTCGTATACGGCACCGAAGTGGAGCTTGAAGCCGCTGTGCGCCTGCCCGTTGCGGGGCTTGCGGCTGCATACGCGTGGGAAACGCCCGAAGGGAAGGAAGGCAGCGGGGCTGCATACGATCTCAGCGTGCCCGAGCCTGCGCAGAGCGGCGAATATACCGTCACGGTCACCCTTTCGGGGGACACGCTGCGAACGTCGCTCACCTCAAATGCCACCGTTTCCGTGCGGCTGGAAGTTGCCAAAAAGCCGCTCGAATTTATTTGGACTTTGCCGGAAGACCAAGACCGTACATACAGCGCGGAAGACAAACCCATCGGCTGCGAAGCGGCGCCGGGGCAGGCGGTGGGCAGTGATAAGCTGACCTATTCGCTCAGCCGCGATTCCGTGCGCGACGCGGGTGACTACACGATTACCCTGATGCTCACGGGCGACACGGCGGAAAAATATGCGATCGCTTCGGGGCACGCCTCCCGCTCGTTCACCATACAGCCGTATGAAGCCGAAGTGCAGTGGGGCGCGGCGTCCTTCACCTACGACGGGGAGGAACACCTCCCCACGGCGACGGCGCAGGGCGTCGGGTCGGACGGCGCGCTCACCCTCACCGTTTCGGGCGGGGAAACGGAAGCGGGCGGCTATACCGCGCGTGCCTCCGTTGAAGACGGGAACTATACTCTGCAAAACCCCGAACGCTCCTTTACGATCGCACGCAGGCAGATCATCGTTTCCGCATGGAGCGGCAGCTCCTTCACGTACAACGGCGAAGCGCAGCACCCCGAAGCGGAGATGCTCGGGAACGTCGTGGCGGCGGACGAAGCCGACGTTCTTGCCGCGCTCACCTATACGGGCTACGGCACGAATGCGGGTAGCTACACCGTGCGTGCGCAGCTTGCCGCAAGCGGCGTGAGCGCGAATTACGCCTTTGCCGAGGAACAGACGCGCGGATATACCATCGGAAAGCTGGGCGTCACGCTCGTCTGGCAGGATCCGACGAAACTCACCTACAACGGTTCGGCGCAGGGCGTCGAAGTTGTCGGCGCGCAGGGGCTTTCGGGGAGCCTTCTCACCGAACTTTTGAACGATCTTTCCTATACGGGCGAGCAGACGGTCGCGGGGAATGACTATACGATGACCGCCTCGCTCGGCGAAGAGAGCAACTTCACCGTTGCGGGCGGCGGCAGCCATGCGTACTCCGTTGCAAAGAGGCAGATCACCGTCTCGCGCTGGAACGGCAGCTCCTTCACGTACAACGGCAGAGCGCAGCACCCCGAAGCGTCGGCGCTCTGGGACGTTGTGGAAAAGGATGCGGACGCCGTGCTTGCCGCGCTCACCTATACGGGCTACGGCACGGACGCGGGCAGCTACACCGTGCGTGCGCAGCTCGCCGCAAGCGGCGTGAGCGCGAATTACGCCTTTGCCGCGGAACAGACGCGCGGATATACCATCGAAAAACAGGGCGTTACGCTCGTCTGGCAGACGGGGCGCACATTCACCTACGACGGCACGGAAAAGAGCATCAAAGTTTCCGGCGCGTCGGAGATTTCGGGGAGTTTGCTCGAAGAGCTGCTCGCCGACCTGCGCTACGACGGCGCGGAAACGGAGGCGGGCACGCACACGATGACAGCCTCGCTCGGCGAAGATAGCAACTTCACCATCTTGGCGAACAATACCTGCACCTATACGATCGAACCGCAGACCGTCACCCTTTCGTGGCAGGACGCCACGGCGGAATTTGCCTATGACGGCAGCGCCAAAACGCCCGTGGCAAAGGCGAGCGAAACGGGTGCGCAGCTTGTCTACGAATACCGTGACGAAAGCGGCGGGCTGCTCGGGTCTGCGCCCTCGGAAGTGGGGACGTATACCGTGACCGTGCGCGTTGCGGACGGGAATTACAGCGCGGAGCCGATCTCGATGCGGTTTTCCATCGTCGGCGGCGGGGAGGAGGAAGTATGATCTGTCAGCAATGCCATAAGCGGGCGGAGCAGCCGCTCGAACTGTACGACGGCGGCTGGGCGTGCCCGCATTGCAAGCACGAGATGATGAGCGCCTTCTCCGCCTTTTCGGTGACGGCGGAGAACGAGGAGCTGTTCACCCTCTCCGAACGCAGCTATTACAGGTGGCTGACCAACTCCCGCCGCGGGCAGGAGGGGCGCACCTGGCTGGATAAGGCGGTGGAACTGTGCAAGGAGGCGGCGCGGCTGGGCAACCCGCTCGCCGTCACGCGGCTCGGCTTCTATTACGACAAAGACTACGTGGAAGAAAACCGCAGCGAGGCGGTGCGCTGCCGCATTGCCTACGCCTATTACAGCGCCGTGTGTTTCAGCGACGCCGACCTGAAAGTGCAGGAGGGCGTGCGCGGGCGGTACGAGTGGAAGGACATCCGCGTGCACGCCGCCGAGCTGATGCTGAACATGCTCGCCTACGCGCCCGAAGAGCTGACCGCGCTGGATAAATTCAACTTTGAATACAACCGCGCGCGCGTGCGGGCGAAGCTGGGCGTCGATACGCCCGCCGTGCGCACCGAGCCGATGCGCGTGGGGCGCAGCCGCCAGGCGTTTGAACTGCTGTATTCCTGTTTTGCCAAGCAGCGCGCGCCGCTGTTCGGT
>CASDPE010000129.1 GCA_949282395.1 uncultured Bacillota bacterium
GATCGCGGCAGAAACGGCGTACACGCCCTCGCGCAGCGGGAATTTCCCCTGGTCGACGTGGATGTTCGCCGTCGGGAACCCGATTTGCCTGCCGACGTGCCTGCCCTCCGTTTGCACCGTGCCCGAAATAAAATACCTGCCGCCGAGCAGCGCGGCAAGGCGCTGCATGTCGCCTTCGCGAAGATATGTTTTCGCCAGCGTTGCGGCAGCCTTTTCACCGCCGAACCCGACGGTCGGCAGAACGCGCAGCCCGATGCCGTGCGCGGCGGAAAAGGCGCGCAGTTCGCGCACGCCGCAGGCGGCGCCCCTGCCGTACGTATAATCTTCGCCGCAGACAAAGGCGCGGACGGGCAGCGCGGAACAGACGCGGCGCAAAAACGCCTCCCCTTCCGTCGCGCGGAACGCCTCGTCAAACTGCGCCGCATACACGAAGCCGATGCCGAGCTCTTCAAACAATTTGCAGCGCTCGGAAAAGGTATAGATCTGCCCGCCGCGCTTACCGTCGTAAAAGGTCGTGACGCCGACGCACAGCCCGCCCTCCCGTGCAAGCGCTTTCGCCTCAGAGATCAGCGCGCGGTGCCCGATGTGCACGCCGTCAAAATAGCCGAGAAGCAGCACGCACGGGTCGGCTGCGGCGCCGCTCTTCTGATCGATGATGCGCATACCTGTCCCCCGCTCACACAAGTTTTGTTTTGGCGCGCGCCATGCCGCCCGAAAGCAGCGCCACGCCGTAAAAGGCGCCGTCAAGATACAGCTTGTACGCCCCGTCGGCGCCGTCTGCGGCAACGGGCACGCCGTTTTTCAGCTTTGCCGCCGCCGCACCTTCAAAAGAGAGGGACGGCAGTTCCGGCACCGCATCGGGCGGGATAAGATGTTCCCGCCAATTTTCCGCCGTGAGCGAATCGGGAGAAACGCTCTTTTCCAACGTGAACATGCCGCTGCGTTCGCGCACGAGCGCCGCCATATACCCGCAGGTGCCGCACTTTGCCGCCACGTCGCGAGCGAGCGAACGGATGTACGTTCCCCCGCCGCAGACGATGCGCACCGCATACACGCCCGCACCTTCGCAACCCAGCAGTTCCATCGCGTCGACGCGCACGCGCTTCGGGGCAAGAACAACTTCCTGCCCCCGCCGCGCCAGCGCATAGGCGCGCACGCCGTTCACGCTCTTCGCGCTGTACGCGGGGGGAAGCTGGTCGTATTCGCCGACGAACGACGCGAGCGCGGCGCGGACCGCGCTTTCGGACGGGATCGTGCCGCCGCTCTTTACAACGGCGCCCGCGCGGTCGAGCGTATCCGTTTCGCTACCGAAGGCGAACAATGCACGGTAGACCTTCTGCTTTTGCATAAGGTAGTCGAACAGCCGCGCCGCATTGCCGACGGCGACGGGCAGCACGCCCGAAGCGAGCGGATCGAGGGTGCCCATATGCCCGCAGGGAAGCCCGCTCAGCCGCTTTATGAGCGATACGGCGCGCGCGCTGGACACGCCCTCCGGTTTGTTCAGGTTGATGATGCCGCTCTCCAAAGCCGCTCCTTTCCGGGCCCTGCGCCCGATACAAAGAAAGGGCGCCGAAACGCCCGTCTTTTTACACTTCGATGTGCTGCCTGATCGTGTAGCGCAGCTTGTCAATGACCTCTTCCAGGCTGCCGCCGAGCATACAGCCGCTTGCAAGCACATGCCCGCCGCCGCCGTACACCGCCGCGACCGCGTTCACATCCGCCTTGCCGTTGGAGCGGAGCGAGATCTTGAAGCGCCCTTCCGCCGTTTCCAACAGGCAAACGGCGACTTCCACGCCGACAACGGACAGCGGAAAATCGATGAACCCTTCCGTCATATCGGATGTGGCGCCGCATTCGGCGAGCATCCGCTTTGTGACGCAGATCACGGCGATCTGCCCGTCTTCATAATAACGGATGGCGGACATTGCCCTTGCAAACAGCGCCGCACGCTCCGCGCGCTGCCGTTTGAACATGTAATATTGGATCGTGTGGATGTCTGCCCCGCGGGAAACGAGCTGCGCCGCCGCCAAAAAGGTTGCTTCCGTGACGTTCGAATGCGCAAAATTCCCCGTATCCGAACTGAGCCCGAGCAGAAAATAATTCGCGGCGAGCGGCGTAAGCGGCGGGAAATATGCCGCAAGCGCCGTCATGATCTGGCAGGTCGCCGCACAGTCTTCCACATAGTAATAGTCGCCGAAACGGGTGTTGGAAATATGGTGGTCGATGTTGAACTTCCGCTTTTTTGCACGGCAAAAGCAGTTGCTCAAAGAACCGAGCCTGCGCTCGTCGCTGCAATCGACGGCAATGTACGCTTCCGCCTCTTCATCGGGCTGAGAGCCGATCTCTTTCATCCCTTCAAGGAACCAGAACTTTTCGGGGATCGGACCTTCGCAGACGACGCGGCAGACCGCGCCGCAGCTTTCCAAAAGGCATTTCAGCCCCATCGCCGCACCGAGCGTATCGCCGTCCGGGCGCATGTGGCAGAAGATGGTCGCGCTGCCGACCTGTTTCAGTTGTTCCGCCATCCCTTCAAGGGTGAGCGAAGCACCGCCGCTACGCAACCTTATTTCTCCTCGCCTTCGTGCAGCTGTTTGATAAGACGGTCGATCTTGTCGCCGTATTCCATCGTATCATCCCAAAAAAAGTGCAGCTCGGGCACCGTGCGCGAACGCATGATCTGTGCGAGTTCGTGACGGATGAACCCCGCATGCTCGCTGATGACGGCAAACGTCGCTTTTGCCGCCGCCGCATCTTTGCCCAGCACGCTGACGTAGAGCTTGGCGTTTTTCAGGTCGGGCGAAACGTCCGCCTTGGTGATGCTGACAAGCCCCGTGACGCCGCCCACTTTGTCTTTCAGTTTTGTGGCGATGATCTCGGAAACCGCCCGCTGGTATTCCGCAGACAGCCGCTCGCCGCGCAGACCTTTCATACTTTTCTCCTAAAAAACCAAGCAAACGATCCCGTTGCGCTTATGCAAAACAAAGATCTTTCGATGAGGGTACCGAAACGCAAATGCCATAGGAAAACCGCAGGTTTGGCAAAGCATTGCGCCGCAGATGCGCGGCGAAACTATGCCGGGATCTCCTCCGTGATATAGCACTCGATCACGTCTCCCACTTTGATGCCGTCAAAACCTTCGATGCTGACGCCGCATTCAAAGCCGCCGGAAACTTCCTTCACGTCGTCTTTGAAGCGTTTGAGCTGACGCACGGCGCCTTCGACGATCATGACGTCATCGCGGTAGATGCGCAGCTTGCCGTTGCGCACAAGTTTTCCTTCGGTGACGTAGCAGCCCGCGACCATGCCGACGCCCGTGATGCGGAACGTTTGCAGCACGTCGCACTTGCCCGTCATGACTTCGCGGTACTTCGGCTGCAGCATGCCTTTGAGCGCCGCCTGGATATCGTCTAACAATTCATAAATGATGCGGTAGGTGCGCACATCCACTTTACTGCGCTCGGCAAGCGCCTTCGCCTTGGTATCGGGGCGGACGTTGAACCCGACGACGATCGCGTTGGAGGAATCGGCGAGCATGATGTCCGATTCGGTGATCGCGCCCGCGCCGCTGTGCAGCACGTTCACGCGCACCTCGTCGTTCGAAAGTTTCAGAAGCGACTGTTTGACCGCCTCGACGGAGCCCTGCACGTCGCCCTTGACGATGATGTTCAGCCCCTTGATCTTGCCCTCGGCGATCTTGCCGAACACATCGTCCAGCGTCACGCGCGTCTGCGCCTTGATCATGGACTCGCTCTCTTTGCGCTTGCGCTCGTCGGCGACCTGCTTCATCAGCTTATCCTGCTCAACGGCAATGATGGAGTCGCCCGCGTTGGGAACTTCTTCCAAGCCGAGAATGGAGACCGCCATAGACGGGCCTGCGGACTTGACCGTTCTGCCCTTGTCGTCCAGCATGGCGCGCACCCTGCCCGTGGTCGTACCGGAGATGACGTTGTCGCCCGTGTGCAGCGTACCGTTCTGAATGAGTACGGACGCAACGGGTCCCTTGCCCTTATCCAGCTTCGCTTCGATGATCGTGCCGCGTGCGGGAGCGTCAGGGTTGGCGGTGAGTTCTTTGACTTCGGCAACGAGATTGATCGTTTCCAGCAGTTTATCGATCCCCTCGCCCGTCTTTGCGGATACGGGAACAAGGATGGTATCGCCGCCCCACTCTTCGGGAGTGAGCCCGTGGTTCACCAGCTCGCGGCGGACGCGCTCAACGTCCGCTTCGGGCTTATCGATCTTGTTGACTGCGACGATGATGGGCACGTCGGCAGCCTTAGAATGGTTGATCGCTTCAATGGTCTGCGGCATGATGCCGTCGTCCGCCGCAACGACCAGCACGACGATGTCCGTGACGGACGCACCGCGCGCACGCATGGCGGTAAACGCTTCGTGCCCCGGCGTATCGAGGAAGGTGATCGTCTTGCCGTCGACCGTAACGGAGTATGCGCCGATATGCTGCGTAATGCCGCCCGCTTCGCCCGCCGTAACGTTGGTACTGCGGATCTTATCGAGCAGCGACGTTTTGCCGTGGTCGACGTGTCCCATAACGGTGACCACGGGCGGGCGCGTGATCATGCTGCCGCCGCCTGCCGTTTCGCTGCCGTAGATCTCGCCGAGCAGCTCTTCCGCCGTCTTTTCGGGCTTGTATTCCAGCTCGATGCCGAGGTCGGAGGCGATGTATGCCGCCGTATCGTAATCGAGCGAGTCGTTGATGGTCTTCATGATGCCCTCTTTGAAGAGGCGCTTGGTGATCTCAACGGCGGTGATGCCGAGCTTTTCGCTCAGCACTTTCAGCGGGATGTTCTCGCTGGTGACGACGGCATGGTCGATCTTGATGACCTGCGAAACCGCCTGCTTCTGTTTTTTGACGCGCAGTTTGCGGTAGCCGCTCTTATCCTCGTCAAAATCTGCCGCCGTGACCTGCTGTTTGACGAGCGCGCGCTTGTTCATCGTGCGCTTCTGCTCGGTATACGGCTTATCGAACGCCTTCTTTTTCGGCGCGCTCTTGGCGGGAACGGGTGCGGCGGGCGGTTCGAACCTGCCTGCGCCTGCGGGGCGTGCGCCGCCCATCGGCGGACGCGTACCCGTACCGAAACGGGGCGGCTGCCCTGCGGGCCTGCCCGCGCCATAGGCGGG
>CASDPE010000130.1 GCA_949282395.1 uncultured Bacillota bacterium
AAAAACTTCCGCGTCCTCGCTCTGCGAGCAAAAATAGTGTTCGTCCGCAGGGGAGAGGATGCAAAAGCCGCCCGCCGTGAGCGGCTGTTTTTCTTTGTTGCAGCAGTGCAGGGCGCTTCCCGCCAAAAGAAAGACGATCTCGTAAAAATCGTGGCGGTGGGGGATGCCCGTTAAGGTCTTGTTCTTCACCGTCTGGTACAGGTACTGCGCGCGGCGCAGCTCCGCGTAGTCGGCGGCACGGTATACGGTATCCATGCCTATATGATACAGGAACGAAGTTTCAAAGTCAATATTTTTTATATATTTAATAAAATGATATAAAAACGGAGTTTTGAGCAACGGCAGGGCATTGCGCTCCGCGCGGCGCGGGTGTATAGTTTTAGGCATGGAATATGCGTTTCTGGCGCTTTCGGTCGCGGCGGCGGTGGTCAACAACATCCTGCTGCATCTGCCCGCGTTCCGCCGCTGCAAGATCAACGAATTTCTCTTCAACATCGGCGTCGCGGCGGTGTGGGCGGCGCTGCTTCTGGCGTTCAACCTCGGCATACACGGGTGCGGCGGGCTTACGTTTCTGTTCGCCGCCCTGTACGGCTGCGTGCTGGCGGGGTTTCTGTTCTGCAAGATGCAGGCGTTCGTCAGCGGGCCCATCCACCTCACCTCCCTTGTCGGCAGTTCTTCGTTCGTGCTGACGACCGTCTTCAACGCCGTGTATTGGAAGGAGGCGGTGAGCGGCTGGCAGATCGCGGGCATCGTGCTCATGCTCGCAGCCGTCTTTCTCATCACCTACCGCCCGCAGGCGGCGGGGCGCGGGCAAAAGCTGCCTTTGCGCTGGAAGGTGTATGCGGCGGGCTTCTTCTTCTTTTCGGCGCTGACGGGCGTGGTGTTCCGCTTTCATCAGACGTATGACGCGCCGCACACCAACGAAATGATGATCTTTTCCTCGGTCGCCGTCATGCTGTTTCTGGCGCTTTTGTGGGGTGGAAGGTGCTTGTACGGCAAACGCCGCGCCGCAAAAAAGGGGAGCGCCCCCGCCTTGCAGGCGGAAGCGCTTGCCGCGCAGGGAGCCGCCACGCAGCCCGCTCCCGCCGCGCAGCCCGTTCTCTCCGGACAGCCCGTTGCCGATGTTCCGCCCGTTGCCGCCGCAGACAGGGCGGTGCGGCAGGGCGGGGAGGAAGCCTCTTCCGCCGCCCCTTCCGCGAACGGGGCGGCGCGCCCTGCAAAACGGGCGTGGGTGTCGGCGCTGTTCGTGCTCGCCTGCGGGGCGGCGGGGTGCGTATACAACCGCACGAACATCTATCTTTCGGGCGCGATGCCCAACGCCGTCTTTTTCCCGCTCTTCAACGGCGGCAACATTCTCCTTTCCACCCTGCTGGGCTGCCTGCTGTTCCGTGAAAAACTGACGCTGCGGCAGATCGTCGGCATGCTCGGCGGCGTGGCGGCGATCGTATTGGTCAGCAACTGTTTCGGGCTGCTGTGAGCGCCCGCAAAAAAATATGAGAGGTACACGCGTATGATCGGCTTCAAACACCCCCTTCCCTGCATGTTCGCGGACGGGAAGCAGAACGGCACCTACAACAACGAAGAGATGGTGCTGCCCTGCGCGCTGACCACGGACGACGCCCGCCTCGGCGAGTTCCTGCATCAGCTGCACAACGCCATCCATGACGACAGGCGGCTGGTCTTTATCGACGGCAAAGTGCTCGGGTGCAGCAAAAATTGGATCCGCGACCACGTGCACGAGATGAAGGCGTTCAAACATTGGGAGCACGACCTGCTCTCCTTTCTGCAATTCATCCTGGATACGCAGACGGAGGAGGGGTACTACTTCGAACTCATCAAGCAGCTGGACGACGGGCACTGGCAGTTCGTGGATCCGCCCTGTTATAAATTGTACCCCGAAGACAATCTGTCGCTCGTGCGGCTGGAAGTGGAGGCGGACGTCGAATACCTCGTCGTGGAAGGGGCGATGCAGTACTACCGCGCCACGGGCGACTTTGCCTGGCTTGCGGGCGTGCTGCCCAAACTTGAAAAGGGGATCGGATACATCACTTCTTCGCCCAAGCGCTGGGATGCGGAGCTGGGGCTCGTCAAGCGTCCCTTCACCATCGATACGTGGGATTTCACTTCCGACGCCGAGCCGACCGACCGCCGCATCCACGCGGATGAAAAGATGTCCGTCATGCACGGCGACAATTCGGGCGTGTACCGCGCCATGCTCGACCTCGCGTGGATCCGCACGCGGCTGGGGGATGCGGATAAGGCGGAGTGCTGGCGCCGCCGCGCGGAACAGCTCCGCGCCGCCATGTTCCGCCACCTTTGGAACGGCAAATTTTTCATTCACCAGCTGCACATCGGGCATAGCGGGTGGGACGATAAGGAGCGCGAACGGCTCTCGCTCTCCAACGCGTACGATATCAACCGCGGCGTGACCGACCTTGCGCAGTCGCGCGCCGTCATCGAAGAGTACATGCGCCGCCGCACGGAGACGCAGGCGTTTGCCGAATGGTTCAGCATCGACCCGCCCTATGAACGGTTTTCCTCGTTCCCCGCGGGGCAGTACGTGAACGGCGCGATCTCGCCCTTTACGGCGGGCGAACTTGCCAAGGCGGCGTTCCGAAACGGGTACGAGGCATACGGCTGGGACATCCTCTCCCGCTTCATGCAGATGCTGGAACGGGATAAGAACATCTATTTCCTCTATTCCCCGCAGGATCTTTCGCCGCAGGGCGGCGGGCCGAGCGCGTGGGGCGCGGCGGCGCTGCTGAGCGCCGTAGACGAGGGGCTCGCGGGCGTAGAGGACGCAGACTGCCTGTACCGCGAAATCAACTTTTCGCCCCGCTTCCCCGTCACGGGGTACACGGAGCTGCGCTACATCACGGGGTATGAAAAGAGCGGCGTTTTCGTAGACGTGCGCTGGATCCTGACCGAGGAAGGCATGCGCTACGACGTGCTCTCTCCCGCTAAAAAGATCAATGCGCACATCCTGCTCCCCGCAGGCAGGCGCTGCGCCCGCCTCGCCGTCTGCGGCAGGGAACAGGCGTTTGCGGTAAAGCGGGTGGGGGATTCCGTGTACGTTGACTTTACGGCGGAGCCGCAGGGCAGGTTTTCCGCCGAGCTGTATTGGGAATGAGCGCCCGCCTGCAACAAGCTCTTTTTCCGCCCGCGCGGCTGCCGCGCGGGCGGCGCTTTTTTATGTACGGCGCGTGGAAATTCCGCGATATTTTTGCGCCTTTGCGCAAAAGTGCTTGACGAGTTCCCCATAAAACGGTAAAATAATAGAGTACCGCTCGGAGGCTCGGCAGCTGCGCGCCGCGGGGCGGGCGAGTTTTTGCAGCAATAAGGGAGTCCTATGGCAAAAGTTCTTAAAAATACGGCAGGCAGGGTGATCGGCGTCGTGCTGGCGCTGCTTCTGCTTTTCGGCGTGGCGTTCGCCTTTGTCGGGTGCGAAAGCAATTATCCGCAGATCCGCATCACCATTCAGTTCAACGATAATGACAGCGACACCGACGACGAATACGTGCTCAACTATCGCCTGAACCGCAAGATCTACAAGCAGACGGTCACGCACTATCTGGAGCTGATCGAGGCAAAGTTCTTTGACGGCACCGTCATTCACGACTACCAGAGCAACCGCATGGTCGGCGGCGGGTATACCTACGGCGACTTGAAAGGCGACGACTACCGCGATCTTGTATCGCTGGCGGAAGACTACAACGCGCTCACGCTCACGCCCTCTGTCTGGAAAGACAACGACCGCGAGGAAGAAATGAACACGCTGTACGGCGAAGTTACGGCGAACGGGTTCGATATTGACGGCGAAGGCGCTTACACCAACGAAAAGGGCGCGCTCGGTACCTATACGTATCTGGAACGCGCGGACGCACCCGTCGGAGATGTGCGCGTGTTCGGGCGCGCTTCAAGCAACGAAGAAGTGCGCAACGTGCCGTACCTGTACAACGCCGTCACGAGCATGTTCTATCTGTACACGGGCAGCAGCGCATCGGCGGACAGCAACTTCTGCGTGTTCGGCGTGCTCGCCGACGACGATTCCAAGACCCGCTTTGACGAGCTGCTCTCCGCGATCGACGCCTATGAAACGGCGGAGCAGGAGGAGGACGAAGAGTACACCTTCACCGAAGAGATGAGCGAGGAAGAGATCGCCGATCCCATGACGCTGTACGGCAGCTATACGCCCGAATTCAACGTTCCGAAGGTGAAGATCGTCATCGAATCCATCGTTGTCACAAATTATTGAGATCGTAAAAACAAAGGCAGCGCGCCCGCGGAACATTCCGCGGGCGCCGCTTTTTTATTGGCTGTTTTTTTGCAGGCAGATAAGCCCCGTGAAGGGGCTTGCATACAATGCTTGTCTTTCCTCGCGGAGGGGGAAGGCTTTATGCTGTCCTTTTTTACCTTCCCCCTTGTGGGGAAGCCTTGCAAAACCGCCCGCGCCACCCCTTCTGTCATCCCGAGCCTGTCGAGGGATCTCTATGAAAATGTTGTCCTTATTTCCGCCGCTCTGCCCGCAGAGCGGCGGAAAGCGCACTGCGTTCTATTCCACGGGGAGGCGGAAAGCGCACTGCGCTTTATTCCACGGGGCGGATGTTGGTCACCATGCCCTTTTCAACGTCTGCAAAAAAGAAGGAGATGTCAAACACGTTTTCCGCCTTCGGGTACACCAGCCCCGCGGCGTTGACCCGCCCGTGCGTGAGGTAAAAGATCTCGCGCGGCAGCGTAACGGCGCAAAAACCGCCGAGGTAGTCCTTTAAAAGGGGCGCGCGCTCTGTGAGCGCGGGCGCAAGGTAGGGGGCGGGGTCGCCGCCCGCCGCGATCGCTTCAAACAGCGCAAAGGGCAGCACGCGTTCGGGCAGCGAGCGCGGGTCAAACCCTTCGCGCGCGCATACGGTGCGCGTTTGTTCCGTGAACGCGCCGTCCGCTTCGGCAAAGGTGCGCACGATCGTATGCCCCGCAATGTCGGCAAGGGTGCGCCGCACGGTCAGCACGCCGTCCGCCTCATACCCGTCCGCCGCCTCGTCAAACACGCACCGCCCTTCCGCGAACAGAAAAAGCCGTGCGCCCTCCCTTTTTTGGCAGTGAACGGCAGCAAAGGAACGCCCGCCGAAGGCA
>CASDPE010000131.1 GCA_949282395.1 uncultured Bacillota bacterium
GATCGCCGCATACGTATGCGGCGAAACGTATCGATAAAAAAACATCGATTAAAAAAATTTATGAATTAAAATTACTTGACAAACCACTTTACAAGTGCTATGATATACTCACAAATGTGGAAATTTTCCGATGTTTTGTAAACGCTTTCCACATCCCCTGCGCAGGCGGCAGCCGCCGCGGCGCGCAATGTAAACTTAACAATTTGCCCGGCGCAATTAAAACAAAGGATAAACCATTCCCGTGATTTAAAAATCTACACGCCGGCTGAGGTACAGGAACCATGTTTGCCAAGATCTTGAAGTCTTTGCGGAAATCGAACGGCACGACGCAGTGCGAACTCGCCGAAAAGCTCGGCGTAAAGCAGTCTACTGTCAGCAGTTGGGAGATCGGCAGATCCCGCCCCACCTTTGAACAGGTGATCGAGATCTCGAACCTCTTCTCTTGCTCGACGGACTACCTGCTCGGCAAAGCGGACAACGACAACAATTACGTCTACACCGACAACAAGACGATGCAGAATTTTTACGTTGACTTCGCGCAGCTTTCCAAAGCGGAGCAGTCCTTTTTGGTGAAGTCCGTAAAGGCGTACGTCGAAAGCCAGAAATAAGCAAGGCACAGCCCGATGCAAAGGCACGCATGCAGAATGCGTGCCTTTTTTTAACGGTATAAACAATTAGGGCTGTAAAACGCACGCGCTTTTGCGGCATGAACCGCATAAATATGCACGCTGGCGCGGGCACTTTGCATAAATCGGGGCAGAGCGGAGATCATCCGCCCTGCCCTTTTGCTCCGCTTTCGCCCTGCCCTTTTGCCCCGCTCCCGCAGCGCCCGCCGCAAAGAGCACTTCACCGAACGCTGCGGGCATTCTTTGCTCCCCTTTTCCCCGCACGAAAAACGCCGCCCGCTTCCAAAAGGAAGCGGGCGGCGGGATCGTTCCGATCGTTCAGATCGTTCAGATAGTTCAGCCTTCCACGCGGATCAGGCTGTCCACCGAAAACACGTCCGGCAGGCTGCGGATCTTTTCCACGGCGCGGCGCACGGCAAGTTCGTGCGTTTCGTGCGTGATGAGGATGACGGGCGTGCCGCTCTCGTCGCCGTCGCCCTTCTGCAAGAGGTCGGCGATGCTGATGTTGCTCTTCGCAAAGATGCCCGCGACCTTGGCAAGGACGCCCGCGCGGTCTTTGACGGTAAAGCGGATGTAATAGCGGCTTTTGAAGTCGTTGACGAACTTCACGCCCTTTTCGGGCAGCATGGTATTTTTGAAGGTCGCGTACTTGTGATCGGCATGGGTGGCGGCATAGATGATATCCGACACGATCGCGCTGCCCGTGGGGAGCGCGCCCGCGCCCCTGCCGTACAGCATCACGTCGCCGACGCTGTCGCCCTGCAAAAAGACGGCGTTGAAACTGTCATTCACCGAAGCGAGCGGGTGATCTTTGCGGATGAAGGCGGGGTGCACGCGCACCTCTACGCCGTTTTCGTTGTTCTTGCCGATGGCAAGCAGTTTGAGCACGTAGCCGAGGTCTTTGCCGTGCGCGATGTCTACGGCGGAGACGTTCGCAATGCCTTCGCGGTACACTTTTTCAAGCGGCACGCGCGTATGGAAGGCGAGGCTGGAGAGGATGGAGAGCTTATACGCCGCATCGAACCCTTCCACGTCCGCGGTCGGATCCTTTTCGGCATAGCCCAGCTTCTGCGCGTCCTTTAAAACGCTCGCATAGTCTGCGCCTTCACGGGTCATGCGGGTGAGGATGTAGTTGGTCGTGCCGTTGATGATGCCCGTAAGGCGGGTAATGACGTTGGACTGCACACCGTCTACCAGCGTGCGGATGATGGGCACGCCGCCGACGCAGCTCGCCTCAAAGTACAGCCCCGCATTCGTGCGCTTCGCCGCCTTTTCCAGCTCGTACCAGTGTTTGCAGAACAGCTCCTTGTTGGAAGTGACGACCGTTTTGCCGCTGTGCAGCGCCGCCAGCACGAAGCTGCGCGCAGGCTCTACCCCGCCGATGACTTCCACCACGATGTCTACCGCGGGGTTGGAAACGATCTCGGCAATGTTGTCCGCAATGCGGCTCTCTTCGATGCCCAGATCGAGCGCGCGCTGCTTGTTGAGCTCGAGCACGCTCTCTACGGAAATGTCTACATGCTGTGTGCGGCGGTAAAAATCCCTGTGATCGCGCAAGATCGTATAGGTACCGCTCCCGACGACCCCCAACCCGAGGATCGCTACGCCTACCGTTTTCATTTTTTACCCTCCGCATTCAGATCGTACAGATATTTCAGCCCCTGCAGCGTGAGCAGCTTATCCACCACGCCGATGCAGGAGATCTCTTTGGCGATGATCTCGCTGAACCCGCCCGTTGCGATGACGGGCATATCGGGGCGCTTCATTTCGCGCCGTATTTTTTTGACGATGTAGTCGACCAGCCCCGCGAACCCGAACACCAGCCCCGCCTGCATGTTGGTCACCGTGTTCTTGCCGATAACGCTTTTGGGCGTTTCGATCTCGACGCGCGGCAGCTTCGCCGTGCCCGATACGAGCGAATCCATCGAACCGCGGATGCCCGGGGCGATCACGCCGCCGATAAACTCGCACTTTTCATTGATGACGTTGAAGGTGGTCGCCGTGCCGAAGTCGATGACGATGGCGGGCGCGCCGTACTTGCGGATCGCCGCCACGTTGTTGACGATGCGGTCGGCGCCGACTTCGCGCGCGTTGTCTACACGCAAGTCGTGCCCCGTTTTCAGCCCCGCCCCGACGAGCAGCGGCTCGACCCCGAGGTACCCCGAACACATGTGCGAAACGGTGTAATTGAGCGACGGCACCACCGACGAGATGATCGCCCCGCCGATATCGGCGGCATAGATGTGCTGCACCGCAAGCATGTCTATGATCGCAGTGCCGTATTGGTCGCTCGTGCGGTTGAGGTCGGTGGCGACGCGGAAGCTGACTTTCAGCTCGTCGCCCTCGAACAGCCCGTATTTTATATTGGTGTTGCCGATGTCGATGCAAAGTATCATGATGTCAGTTTCCGTTCTTTTGGGTAAGGGGCTTTTGCGCGGGCGGCTCTTCCTTTGCGTTCCCCGCATCTTCCGCCGCGATGTCCCCTTCCGCAGGCTGCACCGCCGCAGGCTGCGGCTTCGCCTTCTTTTTTTTCAGAAACAGCCTGCTCACCGTATAGATCGCGGGCGACGCGACCGCGTTGATCGCAAACTCGATCAGGAAATTGATGCCCGCAAGCATGATGATGATATAATAGACAAGGCTTACACTTCCCTGATCGGTCGCCGCCTGCACGGAAGAGATCGCCCCGCTCATCGCGAACGCGCCCGCCACAAAGATACCCGTGTTGACAACGGGCGCAGCCAGCGCCGCAACGATCACGCCTGCATAGACGTTTTTCCGCGCGATCGCCAGATACAACAGGGAAGACGCCGCCCCCGCCGCCGTGCCTTTGACGAGGCAGAGCACGACCGTCCAGACAGGCTCTTCACCGAACAGCAAAAACGTCCACGCGTCAAACCCCGTAACGCCGAAGATCGCAGTGATCAATCCAAAAACAAAGCCGAGCAATGTTCCCGCGCGCCAGCCGAGCATAACGCCGCCCAAAACAACGGGGATCAGCACCAAGCTGATCGGCGTGCCGCCCAACCTGCCGATGAGCGTGCTCAAAGTCTGCAACACGACGACAAGCGCCACCAGAACCGCCAGAAAGGCGATGTTCTTCGCCGTAAAAAACGGCTTCCTCTTCGCTTCCATAAAAAGACCTCCTCGGATTTCCCTCCAACAGGAATATCCGTGAAAAAAATAAATTTATGCGACGATCGGGGTAAAGCCCGCAAAAGCGGTGCCATCCCCGCGCACAGCATGATCTTGTGCGCCGCGGAAAAAGCGGCGCGCGCGGAAAGCACTCCGCAGCGCATAATATTATAACAGATACCGCGCAGTATGGCAAGCAAATCGCAGGCGGAAATCGCGCGCCGCGCCCGCACGGCGCGGCGCGCGGCGCAAAACGCGGAACATTTTGCCGCCCCGCCGCGTAAAATGAAGTATGGGCAGCCGGAAAAACCTGCCGCGGCAGCGCGGCAGCGGCGCCCGAGCACGGCGGCAGAGAACGCACCATACTACATATTCTGCCTGCCGCCGAACAGGAGGAAATCGTATATGAATCTTTTCGGAAATCTCTGCGGCGATAACGGATGCCTTTGGATCCTTATCCTTCTGCTCATCGTCTGCTGCTCGCAGAGCGGCATTCTGAGCAATATCCTCGACAGCTGCTACCTGCCCCTCATCCTCGCCGTGGCGTACTGCGCCTGCAAAAAGGGCGGGCTGTGCAACCTGTTCCGCTGCGGCTGCAAATAACATTCGCCTTTTCTGCCCCTTGCACGAAAAAAGCACGGCGCCTGCCGTGCATTTTGTTTTGCTCTTTATGCGTTCTCCTGCCCGTTCAGCAGGTACCACTGTACGGCGGCGACGGTCTTTGCGTCGCAAATGCGCCCGTCGGCGATCATCTGCCGCACCTCGCCGAGCGGAACGAACGAAAGGGTGACGTACTCGCCGTCGTCGGGATGGGCTTCCCCCTTTTTTACGCCGCGCGCCCAAAAGATGTGCAGCCGCTCGTCGGTGTAACCGGGGGTGGGATAGAGCGTGAACAGCTTCTGCATGCGTTCGGCGCGAAGCCCCGTCTCCTCCTCCAGCTCGCGCATGGCGGCGCGGGCGGGGTCTTCGCCCTTTTCAAGTTTGCCCGCGGGGATCTCCCAGATCACTTCGCCGTAGGCGTAGCGGAACTGCCGTTCAAGCAGCACCTTCCCGTCCTCCACGCACAGCACGGCAGAGCCGCCGGGATGTTCGACGATCTCGCGCTTGCAGGGTCTGCCGTCGGGCAAAAGCGCGTCGTCCACGCGCAGGCGGATGATGCGGCCGCTGTACACAACGTTCTTTTTTACGGTCGTTTCGGTAAGGTTCACAGCAAGCTCTCCTTTATGCGGCGGAGCGCCTCCGCAAATTTGGAGACGGTATCCACGCCGAAGCCCGCGCCGCGCGCAAAGGCGAGGTACCCCACCAGAATGCCTGCGAGCGTTTCAGGGTCGCTGAT
>CASDPE010000132.1 GCA_949282395.1 uncultured Bacillota bacterium
GCAAAGCCAAGCGTTCCGCTTGAGGCGAACGCGGGCGGAAGCCCGCAGCAATGCGAATGCATTGCAGGGAAGTGTTCCCTGTGAGCCGAAAAACGGAGCAAAGCGAAGCTGAAGGATCTCTAAAATAAAAAGGACAACATTTTTATAGAGATCCCTCGACAGGCTCGGGATGACAGAAAAGGCTGGCTCGGGATGATGAAAGGGGCATAAAGCGAAAGACTTTCCCCAAAAACAGGGCTCCCGAAAATCGCAACGAAGTGAGATTTTTGGGAAGAGGAGTATGGGAAGCGCGCATGCGAGCATTGCCCCTTGGGGCAATGCGAGAGCGTAGCCGACTGCTCCGACGAGGGAAGGTGTCAGGCGGGCGCGGCAAAAGCCGCGCCCGCCTGACGGATGAGGGGAAGCAGGATGAGCGCGCCCGACGGAAGAAGGACGCGCTTTTTTGCCGCCGCGCGCCGCGTGCAGGTCAGCTTTTTTGCCATCCCGAACGAAGCCGAAGGCGCGCCGCTTTGCGCTTTCGGCTCCTTTATAAATAGCTTGACAAAGCAGCTTTTGTTTTGTATAATGCTGAACAAAGGAGTTTTTGCGTTGGGAGGCAGGGGCGGTGCTCTTTTTTGAACTCGCTTTTTTATTTATGGTCGGTTCCGTCGGGGGCTGGGTGATCGAGCTGTTTTTCCGCCGCTTTTTCAGTATGAAAAAGTGGATCAACCCGGGCTTTCTCAACGGGCCGTATCTGCCCATGTACGGGCTGGGCACGCTGCTTTTGTACGGTGCGTGTTTTATCCCGCTGCCGCGCTGGGCGCTCGTTCTGCTGCTGTTCGTTGCGCTCACCCTGCTCGAATACATAACGGGGCTGCTCTTCGTCAAGGGCATGAACATCCGCCTGTGGGACTATTCCAAGCGTTGGGGGAACGTGCAGGGCATCATCTGCCCGCTCTTTTCCGTTTTGTGGGGGCTGATCGCGGCGGCGTTCGTGTACCTGCTTGCCGACCCTCTGCACACGGCGGCGCTTTGGGCGGCGGGCAGCGTGTGGATGATCTTTGTTGTCGGCGCGTTCTACGGTGTGTTCGCGGCGGATGTGTGCGTCAGCTTCAACGTGTCTTTGAAGGTGCGCAAAGCGGCGGCGCAGTTCAGGGCAGCCGTGCATTATGAGGAGCTGAAAGCCGCGCTCAACGAGCGCCGCAAAGAGCGGCGCATCCGCCGCAGGTTCCTGTTCCCCTTTGCGGGGGCGCCCCTCGGCGACGCCGTGCGCGAGCTGTACGGGCGGTATAAAAACCGCCTGAGCGAAAGCCTGCCGCGCGAAAACGGCAAGGGCGGCGGGGAAGAAAAGCGGGAGGATCCTACGGGGAACGGTTGACAGTTCTCCGTTTTTGCTTTATAATTCCACTATGAAAGATTTGAACTATCTGCGCCTGCTGGACGCATACGGCGCTCTTCTGAACGGGCACAGGCGCGAGGTGTGCGAGCTGTATTATCTGTACGACTTATCGCTCACCGAGATCGCCGAACAGCAGGGCACCACCAAGCAGAGCGTTTCGGATACGCTCGCCAAAAGCCGCGCGCTTTTGGACGGGTACGAACAGAAACTGCATTTTTCGGCGCGCATGCAGGCGGCGGAAGCGGGGCTTGCCGCGCTTGCAAAGCAATTCCCCGCCTGCGCCGAAGCGGCGGAGCGGCTTGCCGCTTCTCTGCGCGGGAACGAAGCGTAAATTCGGATAAGAGGGTTTTTCTATGGCACTGTTTTCATCGCTCTCGGAGCGGCTCAATCACATTTTTTCCAAGCTGACCAAGCACGGCAGGCTCACCGAGCTTGAAATAAAGGGCGCCATGCGCGAAGTGCGCATCGCGCTGCTGGAAGCGGACGTCAACATCTTCGTTGCGAAAAAGTTCATTGCGGACGTTTCCGAAAAGGCGGTGGGGCAGGAGATCCTCAAAAGCCTCAACCCCGCCCAGCAGGTCATCAAGATCGTCAACGAAGAGCTGATCGCGCTGATGGGCTCTTCCAATGCCAAGCTCGAAGTTTCCGACAAGCCGCCCGCCGTCATCATGATGTGCGGCTTGCAGGGCGCGGGCAAAACGACGCTGTGCGGCAAGCTGGCGGTGCTGCTCAAAAAGCAGGGCAAAAAGCCGCTGCTCGTCGCCTGCGACATCTACCGCCCCGCGGCGATCAACCAATTGCAGGTCGTCGGCGGCAAGGCGGGCGCGGAAGTGTTTGAAAAGGGCACCCAAAACCCCGTAAAGACGGCGAAACAGGCCGTCGAATACGCCCGTTCGATGGGCTTCGACCCCGTCATCATCGATACGGCGGGGCGGCTGCACATTGACGACGCGCTCATGCAGGAGCTGGAAAACATCAAAGCCGAGGTGCATCCCAACGACATCCTGCTCACCGTCGACTCCATGACGGGGCAGGACGCGGTCAACGTCGCCGATACCTTCAATAAGCGGCTGGACGTGACGGGCGTCATCCTCACAAAACTTGACGGCGACACGCGCGGCGGCGCCTGCCTCTCCATAAAAGCGGTGACGGGCAAACCCATCAAATTTATCGGCGTGGGTGAAAAGCTCACCGACCTTGAACCCTTCTACCCCGACCGCATGGCGAGCCGCATTTTGGGGATGGGCGACGTCTTATCCCTCATCGAAAAGGCGCAGGAGGCGGTCACCGAAGAACAGGCGAAAAAGATGGAGAAAAAGCTCCGCGACGCCTCGTTCACGCTGGAAGATTACCTTGAACAGTTTGAATCGCTCAAAAAGATGGGCGGCATCGCCTCCGTCATGGGCATGATGCCGGGCATGAGCAAATTCAAGATCAAGGAGAGCGACTTCGACGAAAAGAAGGTGGAGCGCATCAAGGCGATCATCCTTTCGATGACCCCGCGCGAGCGCGAAAAGCCCGAGATCATCAACTCTTCCCGCAAAAAGCGCATTGCGGCGGGCTCGGGCACGAGCGTGCAGGACATCAACCAGCTCTTAAAACAGTTCGACCAGACCAAACTTATGATGAAACAGGTCAGAAGCGGCAGAAAATTGCCGTTCATGCGGTAAAAACTTTCCGCCTGTCAAGCAAAATCGCTTGACAGGCGTTTGTTTTTCGGGTATACTGTGGCGGTACAAAACAAAAGGAGCAAACAAATCATGGCAGTTAAAATGAGGCTGACAAGGCTGGGCGATAAAAAATCTCCCTTCTACCGCATCGTCATCGTAGACAGCCGCAAGGCGCGCGACGGCGAGTACATCGAAAAGATCGGGCACTACGACCCCACGAAGGAACCCGTGCAGCTGGTCATCGACGCAGACAAGGCGAAGGATTGGCTCGCGAAGGGCGTGCAGCCGACGGACACCGTCCGCACCCTGCTCATCCGCGAAGGGATCATCGAAAAGCCGGCCAAGCTCTCCGCGCCCCGCACCAAGACCAGGAAAAAGAAGTAATTTCCGCTGAACAGGGGGTACGGGCATGGTTGAATTAGTCAAATACATCGTCGAGCAGTTCGCCGAACACAAAGAGAGCATCGTGTACGACGTCAACGAGCGCGAAAACGCGGTGGACATCACCGTCTGGCTGGACGAGTCGGACATGGGCAAGGTCATCGGCAAACAGGGCAAGATCGCAAAAGCCCTGCGCACGCTTGTCCGCTGCGCTTCCGCCAAGGAGAGCAAGCGCTACAACGTGGAGATCAAGGAAAAGGCAAAGGCGGAGTGATCTGCCGCAGCGCTTTTGTAAGTCAGGGAAAAACCGTGCGGCTTTTCCCTTTCTTTATTTTGAGAGGAACGGTATGCAGCAGAACATCGTCATTGCACAGGTTTTAAAGCCGCAGGGCGTGCGCGGCGAGGTCAAGGTCAAGCCGCTTTTAGACGACATTGCAGACATAAAGCGCATTCCGCGCGTCACGATCGCGGGGAAGGAGTATAAAGTCCTCTCCGCCCGCTGCGACGCCTCGTTTGCCTATCTCGGGCTTGCGGGCGTTGCAGACCGCGACGCAGCGGAACTTCTGCGCGGCAAAGAGGTGGAAGCCGCCCGCGAGGACGTGCCCGCCCCCGCCGAGGGGAGGGCGTTCATCGTGGACGTGATCGGCTGCACCGTCTGCACAGAGGAGGGCGAACCGCTCGGCAAGGTCACAAACGTGCTGCCCGCAAAGACGGATATCTTCGTCATGGAGCGGGAAGGGCGCGAATGGATGTTCCCCGCCGCCGACGGCGTGATCGTAGAGATCGACGTTGAAAGGGGCGCCGTCACCGTGGAGAAAAAGCGGTTCGGCGAAGTCGCCGTCCTGCAGGGGAGCGAAGCATGAAGATCGATATCCTCACCCTCTTCCCCGAAATGTTCGCGCCCATGCAGGCAAGCATCCTCGGCAGGGCGCAGAAGGAGGGGAAGCTGACCATCAACGCGGTCAACATCCGCGATTATACTAAGGACAAGCATTTAAAGTGCGACGACTACCCCTTCGGCGGCGGCGCGGGCATGGTGATGACGCCCCAGCCCATCGGCTCCGCCATCGAAGCGCTCGACCCGCAGCACAAGGCGCGGCGCATCTACCTTTCGCCCAAGGGCGAAGTGTTCCGCCAGCAAAAGGTGTTTCAGCTGTTGGAGTACGAGCACCTCATCCTGCTGTGCGGGCACTACGAGGGGGTAGACCAGCGCGTCATCGACCTGTTCATCGACGAAGAGATCAGCATCGGCGACTATGTTCTGACGGGCGGGGAACTGCCCGCCATGGTGATCGCAGACTGTGTGGCGCGGTATGCGGACGGGGTGCTCAACGCCGCGTCTCTGGTGCAGGAGAGCTTTTCGGAAAACCTGCTCGAATACCCGCAGTACACCCGCCCCGTGGAATACAGGGGGCTTGCCGTGCCCGAAGTCCTGCGCAGCGGCAACCATGCGGAGATCGATAAGTGGCGCCGCGAACAGGCGGAAAAGCTCACGCGGGAGAAAAGGCCTGACATGCTGTGATGTTCACGAAAAAAGTTTTGAAAGAGACAAAACTTTTTTCCGTGATCTGAGAGACAACCGAATGTTCGCCGCGACTTTGCGCGGCTCTGCATTCGTTTTTCGTTTTTCTCTCTGCGCCGCGCTGAATAATTTTTTGCAAAAGCAAAAATCACACTTTTTGCTTTTGCCCCTTACACCGCGTGGGCGGTGTGGCGGAAGAGGGTGAATTTTCGCCCGTTCTATAATACGTAGCCCTGAAAAAGGGCGAAAAGAGTGGAGAAACCATTGCAGAGCGGCAACGCCGCGAACAATGGTGTCTCCCTAAAATCACGACGATGCGGCAGCTTCGCCGCCGTCAACTTCGCCGATTTTGCATAAATGTCTGCAAGCAGCCGCTTCGCAAAATCGGCTTCGTTAGCCGCAGCGCCTTTGCGCGAGAAACGTGTGAGGTCGTTTTCTTATGCAACACATCCAATGGTTCCCCGGGCACATGACCAAAGCCATGCGCATGATGGAAGAGAACGTGCCGCTCATAGACGGCGTGCTCTTCGTGCTGGATGCGCGTGCGCCCGCGGCGACGTTCAACAAAAACTTAAAAAAACTGTTCGGCAAAAAGCCCGTTTTATACCTTCTGAACAAGTGCGACCTCGCCGACGAGGCAAAGACGGACGCCTTCGTCTCCGAGATCGCAAAGTCCGCCTTTGCCCTCAAATGCACGGCGACGGCGCAGGGTGCGGCGGGCAGGATCGCGGCGAAACTTCCGCAGCTTTTAAAGGAAAAGTTCGCGAAGGACGCGGCAAAGGGCATGACGCGCCCGCCGCGGCTGATGGTCGCGGGCATCCCGAACACGGGCAAGAGCACCGTCATCAACGCGCTCAGCGGCGCAAAGCGCACGGTCACGGGGGATAAGGCGGGGGTCACGCGCGGCAAACAGTGGATCCGCTGCACGGGGTTCGAGCTTCTGGATACCCCCGGCACCATGCCGCCCTCGTTTGAAGATCAGGCGCTTGCGCGGCACCTTGCCTGTATCGGCAGCATCAACGACGACATCCTGGACGCGGGCGAACTTGCGCTCGCGCTGTTGGAAGAGCTTGCGGCGCTGTACCCCGCCTGCCTTGCGGCGCGGTACGCCGTCACAGACCTTGCTTCGCCGCTTGCGATGCTGGAACAGGTATGCCGTGCGCGCGGCTTTCTGCTGCGCGGGGGCGAATTTGACTACGACCGCGGCGCAAAGGCGGTCATAGACGACTTCCGCAAGGGCAGAACGGGCAGGATCACGTTGGAGAGCGCGGAAGATTTCCGCGGGTACTTCGGCTGAAAGGACGGGCGCACGCATGAAAAAGCAGTGGGACGCAGAGGAAAAACTGCGCTTTGAGCGTGAAATGCTCGCGGCGCACGCGCAGTACATCGCCGGCGTCGACGAGGTGGGCAGGGGCCCGCTGGCGGGGCCCGTCGTGTGTGCGGCGGTCATTCTGCCGCTGGAAGAAGAGGCGCTCATTGCGGGCGTGGATGACAGCAAAAAGGTGAAGGAGGCGGAGCGCGAACGGCTCGCCGCCCTCATCCGCGAACGCGCCGTCGCTTATTCTGTGTGCGAAGAGAGCGCCGCCGCCATCGACGCGATCAACATTTTAGAGGCGACAAAGCGCTGCATGAAGCGTTGCGTCGAACAGCTCTCCGTTCCGCCGGACGTGGTGTTCACGGACGGGAATTTCCGCATCGGGATCGACGTTCCGCAGCTGAACATCGTCAAGGGCGACGCGCTTTCGTACAGCATCGGCGCGGCGAGCATCCTTGCCAAAGTGTACCGCGACGCGCTGATGTGCGAATACGATAAAACGTATCCGCAATACGGGTTCGCAAAGCACAAAGGCTACGGTACGGCGGCGCATCTTGCCGCGATAGAGGAGTACGGACTATGCCCGATCCATCGAAAGACGTTTACAAAAAAGCTCTCGGCAGGGCGGGGGAGCGGCGCGCCGCAAAGTACCTGAAAAAGCGCGGCTACAAACTGCTCGCCAAAAATTACAAAACGCCCTTCGGCGAGGCGGATATCGTCGCCAAAGACGGGGATACGGTCGTGTTCTGCGAGGTCAAGACCCGCCTTTCAGAGCTGTTCGGCACCCCCGCCGAGGCGGTGGAGTACCACAAGCGCGAACGGTACAAAAAGATCGCCCGCTATTATGAAAGCCTTGCAGGCGAAGAACTTTTTATCCGTTTTGACGTGCTGGAAGTGTTTGAAGAGCGCATCAACCACATCGAAGGCGCCTTCCGCGCGTGAGCGGAAAAAAGGGGTTTGTTTTGAAAATTTCCGCAAAAATCTGCTCTTTGCGCGGTAAAAACGATTGCGTTGCCGTGCGGTTTATGGTAAAATAGCAAAAGACTTCGGGCGGTCCTCTTGCGCAAGGGCGCAATGAACGCACTGTAACAAGGAGGTAAAAGTCGATGAAAGGGTTGATCGAAGCGATCGAAAAGGAAGCCTTGAAAGACAGCGTCCCCGCATTCAACGTCGGCGATACCGTCAAGGTAAGCGTCAAAGTCATCGAGGGCACGCGCGAACGCATCCAGGCGTTTGAAGGCGTTGTGATCGCAAAGAAGAACGGCAGCATCCGCGAGACGTTCACCGTACGCCGTCTTTCGTATGGCGTCGGCGTGGAACGTACCTTCCCCGTGCACTCCCCCAAAATTGCGGACATCCAGGTGATCCGCAAGGGCAAAGTGCGCCGTGCCAAGCTGTATTATCTGCGCGGCAGAACGGGCAAAGCGGCGAAGATCAAGGAAGTAAGATAAAGAGTTCACGAAAAAAGTTTTGAAAGAGACAAAACTTTTTTCCGTGATCGGAGAGACAACCAAATGTTCGCCGCCGCAGGGAAGCCCTGCGGCGGCTTCTCCTTTGTTTTTCTCTCTTTGCGCGATTATAAGGGCTTCCCCTATTAAAAAATCGCGCAAATTCACTCTTTCCAAATTGAGCCGCAAGTATGCGGCAAATTGAGTGCGCTTATTCAAAATGCGATTTTGAAACGCGCAATTCGATTATTGAAAAGTGGCTTCCCCCTATGCTGTCCTCCTGAACGGAGCGGGGCGGCTTTACTTCGCGCCGCGGCGTGTTGGCGCCGCGGTTTTTTGTAAGAGGAAAAACCCTGTCACTCTCGCTTTGTGCGAGGTGGCGGGGGTTTTCTTTATAATAGGAGAATATACGGGCGGTATCACCTCATAAACCTTCCCCTTCGGGGGGGGAGAAGTGTATTGTGTGCGGAGCCCTGCGGGAAGGTAAAAAAGGACGGCATAAAACCTTCCCCAAAAACAGGGCTCCCGAAAATCGCAGGGCGCAGCCCGAGATTTTTGGGAAGAGGAGGAGCGGAGCGCGCACGCGAGCATTGCCCCTTTGGGGCGATGCGAGAACGCAGCCGACTGCTCCGACGAGGGAAGGTGCCCCGAAGGGGCGGATGAGGGGGTGGAGCGGCGGCACAGCCGCCGCGCAATCGAAGGATCTCTAAAATAAATAAGGACAACATTTCCATAGAGATCCCTCGACAGGCTCGGGATGACGAAAGGGGCGGCTCGGGATGACGAGGCGGCTCGGGATGGCGGCAGGGGCGGCGGCAGGGGCAACGGCAGCAGCGGCGGGTGCGGCGGGGCGGCAGAAAAATGCCATCCCCCGAGGGGGATGGCAAGGAAAGAGGGAGGATAAGCAAGTTCAGCCGTGCGCGCTACGCGTTGGAAGTCTGCGCGCTACGCGTTGGAAGGCTGCGCGCGGCGGGGGAAGTTCCCGTTCCAGTCAAAGGGGCGTGCGTCGCGCGCGTAATCTGCCACGCGGTGCAGGGCGGGGGCGGCGGTCTCGCCGCAGAGGCAGTCATACCCGAACAGCACCAGCCCGCAGCTTTGCAGCAGCATGTCGGCAAGGCGTTCGTACATCTTCGTCTGCGTAAAGCGCAGCGAATTGCCCGCGCCGCGCGGCGAAGAGCAGATGAACACGCAGTACAGCATGCGGCTGCCTTTCAGGCGCAGCTTTTTGAAGTTTTTAAAGAATTTGCGTGAAAAGACCGTTTTGAAGTCGGCGACCAGCACATAGGCGCTGCCCGAAAACAGTTCGCCCGCGGCGCCCTGTTCCACCGCCTCGCGCAGGGGGTAAACGGTGTCGCCGCTGCGCTCGGCAAGCATCTGTGCGTATTCCGCGTTCTTTGTCTGTGTGCAATCGAGGATCATTTTCCCTTGTTCTCCTTGTTGCGGGCTCTGCCCGAAGTTCGCCGTAAGTATACCCCATGAACGTAAAACGGCGGTTATGGCTTTGTAAAAGTTTGGTAAAATCTGCGCCTCCGCCGCGGCGGAGGCGCTTTTTTTGCCCTGCGCCGCAAATTTTATAAAAAATCGCTTTACCCTGCGCCCGTTTTAAGGTATAATGAAGTATACGGGTGCGGCTGCTTCCGCGCCCTGCAAGCAAACGGAAGGATAACATGGCAAGCAAAACATCCAAGGTGTACATCCGCGAAAGCGGAAAAGACAAGGTGAAAAAATTCTTCGCGCGCTTTTCGGTCTTTACCAAAGCGGCGTTTCTTCTCGTGCTCGCCCTCTTTGTGGTCGGGGCGTGCACCATCGGTGGGTTCAACGGGGGCGGCGGCGCGTATTTCGCGCAGGAGGACACTTCCGTCATCTTTTATCTGGACTATCAAGGCGGCGCCACGCTGGACAAAGTGTACCTGAACGCGGGCACGGCGTATACGGACATCGGTTCGGACTACACCATTACCGTGCGCACCGCTTCGGCGACGAGCACGTCCGATTCGCCGTGGAGTTCTTCCTACGGGCTCGGGGTCAAGACCCTTTCCAACATCTATTCGGAGAGCGGCAAGGCGCTCGGCAGCAACTACAATTGGGTGCAGCTGCGCGACGAGTCGAACACCTCTACGATCGCAAGCCCGCGCAGGCTGGTGATGTTCACTTTCTCCTGCGATATGCTCATCAACGAAGTCGTGTTCGTGGACACGAACGGCAACGTCATCCCCGCCTATGTGGATTACGATACCGTGCACGGTTTTTTTGAAGCAAATTCTTCCTATAAAAAGCAGTGGGCTACTTTCGGCACGGCGTTCCGCACGCAGCGCGGGCGTGACGGGCTTGCCGATCTTCTGGACGCGCAGCGCAATTACACGGCGGGGGATACCGTGTATTCCAACTTCACCGAAGACGAGATGTACACGCTCATGCAGATCGAAAACATCGTCGAACTCGGTTCGCGCGGGCTTTCGCAGGGGAGCGTGTTCAACGCGGATACCGACCACGGCACCTTTGCCGTGCTGCCCTATGCGCTGTCTACCCTCATCTTCGGGCGGAGCGCGTTCGGGCTGCGCATCGTTTCGGTGCTCTTTATGGCGGCGACGGTCTGGATGGTCTGGCTGCTGGCGCGCGAATTGTTCGCCCGCGGCGACAAAAAGAAGGAGGGCTGGGCGTTTTTGACCGCCTGCCTGTTCGCGGGCGGGGGGCTGGCGCTCACCGTCGGGCGGCTGGGGCTGTACCTGCCCATGCTCGCCTTCCTCATCGTCGGCTCGTTCTACTTTATGTACCGCTTCTTTGATCGCGGCATCCGTGCGGAAAAGCCGTTCAAGTCTGCCTGCAACATCCTCGTTTCGGGGCTGCTGTTCGCCTTGGCGGTCGCCTCCGACCCCAGAATGCTGCTCGCGGGCGTGGGGATCGTCGCCCTGTTCATCGCGGGCGTGGTGCGCCTCGAACGCGCGTATGCGGCGAAGCGGCGGGCGATCCGTGAAGAGATGCGCGCCGCGAACGAGAAGGAGACCTCGCAGGAGGCGATGCTTGCAAACGCCGCCGCGGCGGAGGAGAAGAGCGCCGCGCTCGGCACGGAACTCTCCTACGCGCGCAGGCTGGTGTATCTGCTGTTTTTTGCGGTGTTCGCGGTG
>CASDPE010000133.1 GCA_949282395.1 uncultured Bacillota bacterium
CATTCCGCAGCCGCCCGTTTTATGCCCTTTTTTCTCCCGTTATGCCGTGCGCTCTGTGAGCAGCCACGTGCGCCTCACCCCGCCGCTTTCGGCAGAAAATACGGTGTATTCCACATTCTCGCCCAAAGCATCGGTGCCCATCGAAAAGTCCGCGGCATCCAGCTGCAGGTCTTCAAATATCGGTGTACCGCACCAAAGCGCATACAGCGAACAGGAATCGGCGCTCTCGCCCACGAGGCACGCCGCCGTGCCGTTCCGATCCAGCACCTTGCCGAGCTCACGGCTCCCCTTCCCCGTCCAGACGGACAGGTACTGCTCCGACGCCGTTCCGCCTTCGGTAAGGTAATAGAAGCTGCCGCCGGACGCATCGGCGGAGCCGACGATGGACGCGCCGTCCGGCAAGGTGAACACCGCCCTGCCGTTTTCATTGTAGACGGTATCCCCCACACGGTAATAGGCGCCGTAGCGCGCGTCCGCCGTGCCCTGCGGCAGAGAATAGATCTCCTTGCCCTCAAAGTAGTACTTTTCCACAGCCCCGTCCGAAAGGAGCACGCTGCCCGCGCCGACCGTGACGTCATTCGCCCCGCGGAACATATCCTGCACGTCCACGTACAGCCCGCCGTCGCGGTCATAGATGCGCGCGGTCTCATTCATGGCGACCTGTTTGCCGTCCAGGATCTCCTGCCCGTACAGAACGGCGTATTCGCTGTTTGAATAATCCGAAGTGTTTTCCGCACCCGTCACCAAAAATTTCAGGTCGACGGTGCCTGTGGAATCGGAAGCGAAATCGTAATAGTACGTTTCCAAGCGGTATTTGACCGCATGCCCGTCCGTTGCGGCAAGCGCAAAATCGTAGTCGTTTTCACTGTCCGGCACGGCGCAATAAACCTGTAAAAAATACCGCGAGCCCACGGCCCATTCCATTCCGTCCGCTCCTTCGGGCACGCTGAATTTGCTCATCGGCTTGACCGTGCGCAGATACCGTTCGCCCGCATCGAACACATGGAACGCTCCGCCCGACGCCGAAGTAAGATAGACGTCTCCCGCGCGCACCGCCGCCCCGTACCTTGCAAAGGGCGTCGGGGAATCGGCGTCCGCCGTTTTGACCCTGCCGCCCGGGGAAACGTACAGCACGTCTCCGTTCTGACAGGTGATCGTACCACCGGACACAACGGGCGCCGTTTCGCCTGCGGGATAGGTATCCTGCCGCACCTGCCCGCCCCTGCCGTACACCGTGAATACGGCAACGCTGCCGTCCGTCTCCTCGGTATAGTACAGCCCGTCCGCTACGCGCTCAAACGCCACATCCGAATGCACAATGGTATCGGTGGTGACGTCGTAGAGTACATAGTCCGTTTGCAGCGTGCCCTCGTTCTGCGCCGAAGCGCGGATCAGCCCCAGCCCGTCCATATTGCTGACGGTATACCCGTCCAGCGCGGTGAGCTCCCTGACGGACGGCTGCGGGATCGGGTCGGCTACGTCGCCCATATTCGCAGAGCAGCCCGCAAACACGCCAAGCCCCAGCACCACGGCAAGGGCACAGGCGGCAAAAACCGTTCTCTTTTTCATATTCCTCCTCCTTATCGGTTTTTCTGTATATACAGTATACACGATGTTCCCCGCATATGCAATAGGTAAACGATATTTTCCGCCTGAATTCGGCAAAAAAGGGCAGAAAAACGGCGGCTGCCCGCGGGCAGCCGCCGAAAATTTTACTTTGCGAGGTTGGCTTTGAGCGCCGCAAGCTCTGCGGAAAGCTCCTTCGGGAGCCTGTCGCCGAACTGCTTGTAGAACTCTTCGATGCCGTCCGCCTCTTTCTGCCACGTCGCTTTGTCGACTGTGAGCAGCTCTTTGAGCGTCGCTTCGGATACGCCCGAATCTTCGAGGTTGATGTCCTTCGGGTCGGGAACGTAGCCGATGGGCGTTTCCACCGCGCCGACCTTCTCTTCGCAGCGCTTTACGATCCATTCGAGCACGCGCATGTTCTCGCCGAAGCCCGGCCAGAGGAAGTTGCCCTCGTCGTCCAGACGGAACCAGTTGACGTTGAAGATCTTGGGCGGGTTTTTCACCTTTTTGCCCATTTCGATCCAGTGCGCGAAGTAGTCGCCCATGTGGTAGCCGCAGAACGGGCGCATCGCCATCGGGTCGCGGCGCACCACGCCGACCGCACCCGTCGCGGCAGCCGTCGTTTCGCTCGCCATGATGGAGCCGACGAACACGCCGTTATCCCAGCCCTTGCTCTGGTACACCAGCGGAGCCGTTTTCGCCCTTCTGCCGCCGAACACGATGGCAGACAGGGGCACGCCCTTCGGGTCGTCGAACGCCTTGCTGATGCAGGGGCAGTTCTTTGCGGGGGCGGTGAAGCGGCTGTTCGGGTGCGCGCCCTTCACGCCCGCAGCCTTCGCCGCGTCGTCCCACGGGTTGCCCTTCCAATCCACCGCGTTCTTGGGCGGGTTTTTATCCAGCCCCTCCCACCAGACGGTGTTGTTATCGAGGTTGTGCGCGACGTTCGTGAAGATCGTGCCCTTCTGCGTGGTGTGCAGCGCGTTGGGGTTGGACTTCTCGTTGGTGCCGGGCGCCACGCCGAAGAAGCCGTTTTCGGGGTTCATCGCCCACAGCCTGCCGTCCGCGCCGACGCGGATCCAGGCGATGTCGTCACCGACCGTCCAGATTTTGTACCCCTTTTTGCGGTAGATCTCGGGCGGGATGAGCATGGCAAGGTTGGTCTTGCCGCACGCGGAGGGGAACGCCGCCGCGATGTACTTGGTGTCGCCGTCCGGCTTTTCAAAGCCGAGGATGAGCATGTGCTCCGCCATCCAGCCCTCGTTTTTGCCAAGGTAGGACGCGATGCGCAGCGCAAAGCACTTTTTGCCGAGCAGCACGTTCCCGCCGTAGCCGCTGTTGCACGACCAGATGGTGTCGTCTTCGGGGAAATGCAGGATATAGCGCTTGCTCTCGTCCAGCGTGCACTTGGAGTGCAGCCCCTTGACGAAGTCGCCGTCCTTGCCGAGCGCTTCGAGGACGTCAAGCCCCACGCGCGTCATGATCTCCATATTCAGAACGACGTAGATGCTGTCCGTCAGTTCGATGCCGATCTTTGCAAATTCGCTGCCGACGATGCCCATGCTGTACGGGATGACGTACATCGTGCGGCCCTTCATGGAGCCTTTGAAGATGTCGCCCGCCATTTTGTACGCCTCTTTCGGGTCCATCCAGTTGTTGATGGGGCCGGCGTCGTCCTTATTGCGGCAGCAGATGAAGGTGCGGTCCTCCACGCGCGCAACGTCGTTGACGGCGGTACGGTGCAGGTAGCACTCGGGGAGCAGGTCCTCGTTGAGTTTGATGATCTCGCCCGTGGAGCACGCCTCGGCACGCAGCGCGTCGCGCTGCTCCTTGCTGCCGTCGATGAGGACGATCTTGTCGGGGTTGCAAAGCGCCGCGCTTTCATCGATAAAGCGGAGCACCTTTTCGTTTTTGATGACTTCTGCCATATTCATAACGCTTTCACTCCTTCGCGGGCGAGCCGCCCGCAACTTTCGTTCCCGAACATTATACCCGAAACGACGGAAAAAGTAAACTTTTTTGCAACGGCTTTTGCAGAAACTTCTGCCGCGCCGCTGCCGCCGTTTCCGAGCGGCTGCGCGCATCTTCCGCAAAAACTGCCATTTTTTTGCGGATGAAAACATATATACTTATAGATGCAGCCCCGAAAAGCGCACGGGGCGTTGCGGGGGCGGCGTATGCAATACATAAAAAAAATCTGTATCCTGAAACAGGTGAGCGCGGGCTTTGCCGCCGACGGCAAAACGCTTTCCGCCCTGCTGACGGCGGAAAGCTACGGCGGGCGGCTGACGGCGGCGCTCACGCCCATCGGGCTTGCGCCCGTTTCGGCGGGGCGGTACCGCGCCGTGCTGTGCGATACGCACGGCACGGCGGAGTGGTTCGACCTGCCCTCGCCCGCAGGCTTTTCCGTAAAGCGGCAGAGCGCGCTGGAACTTGCCGACGGGCTGGGCTGCGCGCTCGTATACGTGAACGGCACGGCAAAAGCGGTCGCCTTCGGCAAGAACGGAGAGGGCGACTTCGACGTGAAAAAACTGTGCGCTCTTGCAGACGAATCGGCGCCGCCCGCGCCCGAGAGCGCGGCAAAGAGCGGAAAAAAAGAGCCGCCCGCGCCCGTGCGCGCGGAGGCACAGAAGGGTGCGCCCGCCCCTTCGCCGCCTTACGACGACGAGGCGGTGGCGGACGTGAACTACTTCGCCTTCGCGGACGCGGAGCGGGAAAAGGAGGAGGCATATGCGCAAGCAGGTGGCGCTGGCGAAAAAGAAGGGCTCGGGCGAGACGCTGGAAAAGATGCGGATGCTCAAAGCCTATTCCAACGCGCAGGGAGCGAAGACGCGCGAACGGATGAGGGAGCTTGCTATTACGATAAAGTGAAGGCGGAGCTGGACGCGCTGTTTTTGAAGTACCCCGCCGAAGAGGAGCTGGCAAAGAGCATCCCCCTTTCGCGCTGGGCAAAAGTCGGGTTCGCCGAAGGGAAGTATTATACCGTCGGCATCATCCGCGACGAGGCGCGCGTCAAATACATCTGCTACGGGGTGCCGTCCGAACGGCGGGGCGAGCCGCCCGCCGCGCTGAAAAAGTGGTGTTCGTACCTGCCCCTTTCGGTGTTCGACCTTAGCGGTAAGGGCTATTGGATGATGTTTCAGGACGCGGTGAGCGGCGCCTGCGTCAAACTTGAACAGGCATGACGCGGTGAGCGGCGGCTGCCCGAACGGGCTGCCCTACTCATCCTGCTTCCCCTCATCCGCCCCTTCGGGGCACCTTCCCCACAGAGGGGGAAGGTTTTAGAATCGATTGCCCCTTCCTTTTCCGTCATCCCGAGCCCCGCGAGGGATCTCTATAAAAATGTTGTCCATATTGTTTTAGAGATCCTTCGGCTCCGCTTCGCTCCGTTTTTCGGCTCACAGGGAACACTTCCCTGCAATGCATTCGCATTGCTGCGGGCTTCCGCCCGCGTTCGCCTCAAGCGGAACGCTTGGCTTTGC
>CASDPE010000134.1 GCA_949282395.1 uncultured Bacillota bacterium
TGATGCCGCCGCCGAACATCACGGGTCAGCTCCACATGGGGCACGCGCTGGACGAAACATTGCAGGATATCCTCATCCGTTTTATGCGGATGCGGGGGTATTCCGCGCTGTGGCTGCCCGGCACCGACCACGCATCCATCGCCACGGAAGTGAAGATCGTGGAGCAGATGAAGCAGGAAGGGCTGACCAAAAAGGACGTGGGGCGCGAAGGCTTTTTGCAGCGCGCCTGGGCTTGGAAGGAAAAGTACGGCGGGCGCATCGTCGAGCAGATGAAGAAGATGGGCGTCTCCTGCGATTGGTCGCGCCTCGCCTTCACGATGGACGAAAACTGCTCCCGCGCCGTGCGCGAAGTGTTCGTCAACCTCTATGAGAAGGGGCTGATCTACCGCGGCGACCGCATCATCAACTGGTGCCCCAGCTGCAAAACGGCGCTTTCGGACGCGGAAGTGGAATACAGCGAAGAAGATTCCTTCTTCTGGCATCTGAAATACCCCGTCAAGGACGGCGACGGCGCCATCGTCGTTGCGACGACCCGCCCCGAGACCATGCTCGGCGATACCGCCGTGGCGGTCAACCCCAAGGACAAGCGGTATAAGCACATGATCGGCAAAACGCTCGTCCTTCCGCTCGTCGGGCGCGAGATCCCCGTCATTGCCGACGAATACGTGGATATGGAGTTCGGTTCGGGTGCGGTGAAGATCACCCCCGCGCACGATCCCAACGACTTTGAAGTGGGGCTGCGCCATTCGCTGCCCGTCATCCGCGTGATGAACGACGACGGCACCATGAACGAGGAGGCGGGCGCATACTGCGGGTTAGACCGCTATGCCGCGCGCGAAAAGATCGTGGAGGATCTCAAAGCCTGCGGCGCGCTCGTGAACATCGAGCCGCACAGCCACAACGTCGGGCACTGCTACCGCTGCCACAGCACGGTGGAGCCCATCGTGTCCAAACAGTGGTTCGTCAGAATGGAACCGCTCGCAAAACCCGCCATCGACGCGGTCGCTCGCAACAAGATCAAGTTCACGCCCGAACGCTTTGCAAAGATCTATTTCAACTGGATGGAGGGCATCAAGGACTGGTGCATCTCCCGCCAGCTGTGGTGGGGGCACCGCATCCCCGTGTGGTACTGCGCCGACTGCGGCGAGATGACGGTCAGCAAGACCGACCCCTCGGAATGCGCGCACTGCCACGGCAAGAACATCCGCCAGGACGAGGACGTGCTGGATACCTGGTTCTCCTCGGCGCTGTGGCCCTTCTCCACGCTCGGCTACCCCGACAAGACGGACGATTTCAATTACTTCTATCCCACCGACGTGCTCTCCTGCGGGTACGACATCATCTTCTTCTGGGTCGCCCGCATGATCTTTTCGGGCATCGAACACACGGGCAAAGTCCCGTTCCGCGACGTGCTGCTGCACGGCATCGTGCGCGACGAGCAGGGGCGCAAGATGTCGAAGTCGCTCGGCAACGGCATCGACCCGCTGGAGGTCATCGACGAATACGGCGCCGATTCGCTGCGCTTTTCGCTCATCACGGGCGTTGCTCCCGGCAACGACACCCGTTACAGCAAGACGAAGGTCGAAGCGGGCCGCAACTTCCTGAACAAGGTATGGAACGCCTCGCGGTTCGTGCTCATGAACTGCGAAGGGACGGAGGTGCCGCCCCTGTCCGCGATACGGCTCTCGCCCGCGGACAAATGGATCGTTTCGCGGCTGGAAAGCTGCATCCGCGAAGTTACCCTCAACATGGGCAAATTCGAGCTCGGCATTGCCGCGGGCACGCTGTACGACTTTTTGTGGAGCGACTTCTGCGACTGGTACATCGAGCTCTCCAAGAGCGCGCTCTACGGCGAGGACGCGGGCAAAAAGGCGGCGACGCTCAGCGTGCTGTGCTTTGTGCTCGACAACGCGCTGCGCCTGCTGCACCCCTTCGTGCCCTTCATCACGGAGGAGATCTGGCGCAACATCCCCGGCAACGCGGGCAAGAGCGTCATGGTCGCCGAATTCCCGCGCTACAACTCCAAGCTCGCCTATAAAAAGGAGGCGAAGGCGTTCGAGCCGGTCATGGATATCATCAAGGCGGTGCGCAACATGAAGACCGCCGTCAACTGCCCGCCCTCCAAAAAGGTCAAGCTGTACGTTTCCGTGCCGAACAGGCGCGTCGTGCAGGCGAACGCGGGCGCGATCTTAAAACTTGCGGGCGGGGCAGAGCTCGCCTTCGTCGAGGGCGGGGCGGATATCGCGGAAAAGACGATGTCGCAGGTGACGGAAACGTGCACGGTGTTCGTGCCCCTCGGCGAGCTGGTCGACCCCGAAAAGGAAAAGGCGCGCCTGCAGGCGGAGCTGGAACGCATCATCGGCGAGATCGCCCGTGCGGACGGAAAACTGCACAACCGCGGGTTCATCGAAAAGGCGCCGCGTGCGCTGGTGGACGGGGAGCGGGCAAAGCTCGAAAAGTTCATCGGCATGAAAGAGAAAGTGGAAGCGCAGCTGCGCGAACTCGAATAAAAAAGGACGGCGCTCCCCGCACGGGGAGCGCTTTTATCGGGGAGGGCATATGTTCAACATCGTATTGGTCGAGCCGGAGATCCCGCAGAACACGGGCAACATCGTGCGCACCTGCGCCGCAACGGGGTGCCGCCTGCACCTCGTGCGCCCGCTCGGGTTCGAGGTGTCTGACAAATATTTGAAGCGCGCGGGGCTGGATTACTGGCATTTCGTGGATATTTCGTACTACGATTCGGTCGGCGAGCTGTTCGCCGCATACCCGCAGGGCAGGTTCTGGTTCTTTTCCACAAAGGCGGCAAAGACGCACAGCGACATAGCGTACGAAGAGGGCGACTTTTTGGTGTTCGGCAAGGAGACGAAGGGGCTGCCCGAGGAGCTTCTGGCGGCGAATTACGGGCGGTGCGTGCGCCTGCCCATGGCGGGGGAGATCCGTTCACTGAATCTTTCCAATTCCGTCGCCGTCGCCGTCTACGAGGCGTGG
The DNA here is from genome assembly GCA_949282395.1 of uncultured Bacillota bacterium. Taxonomy (GTDB): domain Bacteria; phylum Bacillota; class Clostridia; order Christensenellales; family Borkfalkiaceae; genus Borkfalkia. The sequence goes on from CASDPE010000134.1 coordinate 2,992, forward strand.
CGGCAGCTCGGCTACAAAGGCGCGCAGCTTGCGGGAAAGCTGCGCGGCGGAAAAGAATAGCGGCGGAAGGGATAGCGCGGAAATGGATAGCGGCGCGGAGACTTTTTCCGCTGCCCGTCGGGGCAGCGCGGCGTTCCCTTCCCCGCAGACCGGCGGAGCGGCGCTCCCTTTTCCGCGCGGGCGGAATTGCCGCGTCTGTGGGCAAAAAACAGGATTTTCCTTGACAAAACGCATAAAAAAGTATATCATAGGTATTGGATAAAAATCCAAAAAGGAGAACAGGAAGTATGAACAAAAAGTCTGTCACCGATGTAGACGTCAAGGGCAAACGCGTCCTTGTCCGCTGCGACTTCAACGTCCCCATGAAGGACGGCGTCATCACCAATGAGAACCGCATCAATGCGGCCATGCCCACCATCCAGAAGCTGGTCAACGATGGCGCCAAGGTCATCCTGTGCAGCCACCTGGGCAAACCCAAGAACGGCCCCGAGGCCAAGTTCAGCCTGGCCCCCGTTGCCAAGGCCCTGAGCGCCAAGCTCGGCAAGGAAGTTGTCTTTGCTGACGACGACAACGTCGTGGGCGAGAACGCCAAGGCCGCTGTCGCCGCCATGAACAACGGCGACGTCGTTCTGCTGCAGAACACCCGCTTCCGCAAGGAGGAGACCAAGAACGTCGCCGCCTTCTCGGAAGAGCTGGCCAGCCTGGCCGACGCCTATGTGGACGACGCCTTCGGCAGCTGCCATCGTGCGCACTGCTCCACCGCCGGCGTCACCGACTACATCAAGGACACCGCCGTCGGCTACCTGATGGAGAAGGAGATCCGCTACCTGGGCAACGCCGTCAACGACCCCGTCCGTCCCTTCACCGCCATCCTGGGCGGCGCCAAGGTCGCGGACAAGCTGAATGTCATCTCCAACCTGCTGGAGAAGGTCGACACCCTCATCATCGGCGGCGGCATGGCCTACACCTTCATCAAGGCGCAGGGCTATGAGATCGGCCAGAGCCTGTGCGACGACTCCAAGATCGACTACTGCAAGGAGATGATGGAGAAGGCCAAGGCCAACGGCGTCAAGCTGCTGCTGCCCGTCGACACCGTCTGCGTCAAGGCTTTCCCCGACCCCATCGACGCTCCGGTCGAGACCGCTGTCTACCCCGTCACCAATATGCCCGCCGACATGGAGGGCTGCGACATCGGCCCCGAGACCATGAAGCTGTTTGCCGACGCCGTCAAGGGCTCCAAGACCGTGGTCTGGAACGGCCCCATGGGCGTGTTTGAGAACCCGACCCTGGCCGCCGGCACCCTGGCTGTGGCCAAGGCGATGGCTGAGAGCGAGGCTACCACCGTCATCGGCGGCGGCGACAGCGCGGCAGCCGTCCAGCAGATGGGCCTGGGCGACAAGATGACCCACATCTCCACCGGCGGCGGCGCTTCCCTCGAGTACCTCGAAGGCAAGGAGCTGCCCGGCATCGCGGTCATTCAGAACGCATAAAAGCCACTTCTCACAAACGTTGTGATGGGTGCGGCGGCGGCACGCCGCCGTGCCCTTTTTATTGGGAAACGATAAGGAGCGTGTATTACCATGGATAAAGCAAAGCGCAAGGCCGTCATCGCCGGCAACTGGAAGATGAACAAGACCGCCACCGAGACCAAGAAGTTCGCCGAGGAGCTGAAGACCATGCTGCCCAAGGCCAAGTGGTGCGACGTGGTGGTGTGCGTGCCCTACGTGAACATCCCCGCCGCCATCCGGGCCTTCAAGGACATGCGGGTGTCCGTGGGCGCCGAGAACGTCTTCTATGAGAAGAGCGGCGCCTACACCGGCGAGGTGTCCGCCGACATGCTGAAGGACCTGGGGGTCAAGTACGTCATCATCGGCCACAGCGAGCGCCGGCAGTACTTCGGGGAGACCGACATCACCGTCAACAAGAAGGTCCACGCCGCCCTGGAGGCGGGCCTCCACCCCATCATCTGCGTGGGGGAGACTCTGGAGCAGCGGGAGATGGGCATCACCATGGACCTGATCGGCCTGCAGGTGAAGAG
>CASDPE010000135.1 GCA_949282395.1 uncultured Bacillota bacterium
TTATTATAAAAAAGCAAGTCCATCGCAAAAATTGCCCCGTCGCTGCACCCTGCTGCCGCTTGCTTCCCGATATGCAGATACAGTTGCTCCTCCGCACGGCACAAGCGCCGCACCAAAAAAGGACGGCGGTCGCCGTCCTTTTTTGATTTTTCTGTGCTCCTTTTACTCCCCGCCCGCGCTCTTTCGCGCGGCAGGCTCCCGCTTTGCAAAGGGGATGCGGGTGCGGAAGGAATTCAGCACCGCGAGCATCATCACGCCCACGTCCGCAAAGACGGCGACGCCGAGCGGGATGAGGTCGAGCACCCCCAGCGCCATGACCGCGACTTTGATGAGAATGGAAAAGACGATGTTCTGCAGCACGACGCCGCGCGTGCGCTTTGCGATGCGCCTGCCCAGCGGCAGCAAAGAGAGATCGTCGCGCATCAGCACCACTTCGGACGCTTCGATCGCCGCGTCGCTGCCCACGCCACCCATGGATACGCCCGCGTCCGCTTCGACGAGCACGGGCGCGTCGTTGATGCCGTCGCCCGCATACAGAAGGCTGCCCTGCTGTTTCAGCGTCTGCGCGACGCGCAGCTTTTCATCGGGCAGCAGCCCCGCGTACACGCCGTCCAGCCCCACCTCTTCGGCGACGGCTTCGGCGCGCTCCTTATTGTCGCCCGTCAGCATATAGCAGGCGCGTATGCCCTGTCCGCGCAGGGCGCTTACCGCCGCGCGCGCGTTCTCTTTGACCTTATCTTCGATGACGGCGCAGCCGAGGTATTCCCCGCCCAGCGCGACGTACACGAGCGTGCCGCCGCCGAAGTCGGGCGCGGGAACGCCGTACTCTTCCAGCAGCTTTTTGTTGCCCGCGAGCGCCGTCTTGCCCTCAATTTCGCACACCACGCCCCTGCCCGCAAGCTCCTTCGCGTTTTCGCCGACGAAGGGCGTAGCTATGTGCGCGAACGCCGCCGCCACGGGGTGCGAAGAATTTTTTTCGGCAGCCGCCGCAACGGCGAGCGCGCGCTCCTTATCGCCGTACACCTGCCCGATCGCAAAATTGCCGTAGGTGAGCGTGCCCGTCTTGTCAAAGGCGGCGATCTGCGCCTTGACGAGCGCGTCCAGCCCCGTCGAACCCTTGACGAGGATGCCGAACTTCGCCGCGAAGCCGATGCCGCTGAAATAGGAGAGCGGCACCGAGATGACCAGCGCGCAGGGGCAGGAGATGACGAGGAAGGTCAGCGCCCTGTATACCCAGCCGCCGAGGTTCGCCGCGTAGTCGCCCGTAAAGGCGGGCGCGAGAAAGGCGACGAGGAGCGCCGCGCACACCACGACGGGGGTGTAAATTTTCGCGAACTTCGTGATGAACTTTTCGGTCTTTGCTTTTTTGGCGGCGGAATTTTCCACGAGGTCTAAAATTTTGGCGACGGTGCTTTCGGAATAGTCCTTTTCGGCGCGCACTTCGATGACGCCGCCCGCGTTGATGCTGCCGCCGAGCACGATGTCGCCGACGGAGACGGGGCGCAGCATCGCCTCGCCGCTCAAAGACTTGGTGTCCAGCTCCGTTTCGCCCCTGACGACGACGCCGTCCGCGGCGACCTTTTCGCCCGCGCGGACGAGCAGGATATCGCCCTTTCGGATCGCTTCGGGCGGAACGGTCTTTTGTTCGCCGCCCGTAAGCACCGTCGCCGTTTCGCTCTTCAGGTCCATGAGCGAGGCGATGGAGCGGCGGGACGAGCCGACCGCGACGCCCTGCAGCAGTTCGCCGAGGCAGTACAGCACCATGACCTCCGCCGCCTCCGCGTATTGCCCTAAGACGATCGCGCCGATCGAGGCGAGGGTCATTAAAAAGTTTTCGTCAAAGATCCTGCCGTGGGCGATGTTTTTGCAGGTCTCCCACAGAATTTTCCACCCGACGGTGAAGTACGCGCCCGCAAAGAGCGCATACGCCGCGATGAGCGCGGGCGTGAGCGTGTACGTTTCGCCGAACAGCGTATAGACGGCGAGCACGCCGCCCGCCTGCCCGAACGCCTCCTGCAATACGATGCCTGCGATGAGCAGCACCGCCGAAAGGATGACGGAGAGGATCTCCCCCCTGTGCTCCTGCCACACGCCCTTTGCCTTGCTCCCCTCCTCCGCAACGCGCACGTCCTCAAAGGAGTTCGCCTTGCCGATCGCGGCGGCGAGCGCCGCCTCGTTCTCGTATTCGAGGGTCAGGCTCTGCCGCATGAAGTCGACGGAGGCATACGTCACGCCGTCCAGCGCGGCGACCTCCTCCTCGAGCTCGCGGGCGCAGTTGGCGCAGTCTAAATTTTTCAGCTGCAATTTCTTTTTCATGGTCATCGGCACTCCGCATGCGCGCGGCTCATGAGCACGATCGCGGTGACGTGCTCGTCCGCAACGGAATAGAGGATATTTTTCCCCGCCCGCCGCGAACGGACGATGCGCGCGTCCTTTAAAATGCGCAGCTGGTGCGACACGTTGCTCTGGTTGCCGCCCACCGCCTCGGCGATGTGGTACACGCACAGCTCGCCGCCCAAAAGCGCCAGCAAGATCTTCATGCGCGAAGGCTCGCCGAGCACCTTGAACGCCGCGCACATGCTTTCGATCTGCTCTTCGGCGGGCATGCCCCGCCTGGCGCGCTCCGCCAAAAGCGCATGCTCGCACGCCTCTTCCGCGCTGTCCACCCCCGCTGCGGCAAACGCGCCCTCTTCCACGGCCTTGGAATACAAAGGCGCAGCCTGTGCGGCTTCGGTGCGCGGCGGCTCCGTTTCGGCGACCGACGTTTCCGCTTCGGTGCGCAGCGACCCTGCTTCGGTATGCGCGGATGCCTCTTTATAATACCGTGACCCTGTTTCGGAATACGGCGACCCTGCTTCGACGACCGACGTTTCCGCTTCGGAACGCAGCAACCCTGCTTCCGTATGCGCGGATGCCTCTTTATAATACCGTGACCCTGTTTCGGAATACGGCGACCCTGTTTCGGCAGCGGGCTCCGCCGCGGTTTTCTTTGTTTCTTCTGCCATAAAACCTTCCTCGCTCCTGTTTGATTTTTTGCATAAAAGCCTTTTCGCTTTCTTTATTTTTACCTGTTTATTTTTTCGGATAAGAAACCTTTCCGATCTCTTCTTGCGCTCTTGCGTCCCGCTCTCTTTTTCGCGCGCTTCCTTTCCGCTCTCTTGCTCTCTGCATTTCCGCGCTCTTGCCTTTCCCCTGCTTTCTTTGCTCTCCTCTTTTTCCTCTCTTTCTTTTCTGCGCTCTCTTTTCTGCGCTCTCCCTCTCTTGCTTTCTTTTCTTTCTCCCCAGCCCTCTTTCCTTTCCGCTCTCTTTCCTTTACTCCTTCTTTTCCACTCGCTTTCCTGCCCTTTTTCTTCTTTTCCGCTCGCTCTCCTGCCCTTTTCCCCGTTTACATATGAATTTCTATTCATATAATACTTCGTGCTTTCTTTTCGCTCTCTCTTTTTTACGCTCTCCCTCTCTTGCTTTCTTTTCCTCTGCTCTCTTCCCTCTCAGATCTCTTTCCTTTGCTCTTTCTTTTCCTTTGCTCTTTCTTTTCCTTTGCTCTTTCCTGTCCTCTTTCTTCTTTTCCGCTCGCTCTCCTGCCCTTTTCCCCGTTTACATATGAATTACTATTCATATAATAATACGTTCACATAAAAATGTCAACGGGCGGAGCATAAAAAAACCGACACAGCTTTGTGTCGGTTTTTGCCGTGATGGTGGATTATGCTACTAAATACAATAGTTGAGAGAAAAAAGGAGTGGTAAATTATACGATCGCGTCGGTTTTTGACCGTGGTGAATCATAAAGCGCAGCGATCGTAAGAAAAAAGGAACCGCAAATGCCCCCGCAGGATGACTTCATATTTTTCCACAGCAGGAACAACCCCACAGCCTCTACGGAGCCCCCCGCGCAGCCCCGCAAAGCAACTTCATGACCCACAGCACTACCAAGCTGCTCTAATACCGATACGCCCCGCACAGCCCCGCAGAGCAACTTCAAGCCCCACAGCACTACCAAGCTGCTCTAATGCTGATACGCCCAGCACAACGCCGCAGAGCAACTTCATGCCCCACAGCACTACCAAGCTGCTCTAATACTAATACGCCCTCGGCAGCTCCGCAAACCCTACGGAGCCCCCGCAGACCCGTGCGCCCTATCGGCGCTCCGCGGGGAACGCCGCCGTGTGGGCGGATACGAACGTTTTTCCGTTCAGACAGGCGAGCGCGCCCGAAAGCTGCGTAAAACACAGCTCTTTTGCGACGAGCAGCTGCCGCTTTACGCCGTATGTTTGGTTGGCGGCTTCGTCGCCGTACTTTTCATCGCCGAGCACGGGATGCCCGATAGACGCCATGTGCGCGCGGATCTGGTGCGTTCTGCCGCTGTGCAGCGTGATGCGCACCTTCGCCAGCCCGCCGCGCTCTTCTATGACCTCGTAATCGGTGGCTATGGGCAGCGCGCCCGCCTGCGGCGCGGAAACGATGCGCACCTTCGCCTTTTGCGCGTCCTTGCAAAGATAGGCGCGCAGGCTCCCCTTTTTTTGCGCGAAGGGGTGCACGCACACCGCCTCGTAGATCTTGCGCACGGCGCGCCCCCTGAAAGCGGAAAGCAGCGTCTCCTCCGCCTGCGCGTTCAGCGCGAACGCCAGAAGCCCGCTCGTGTTCCTGTCTAAGCGGTGCACGGGCAGCGCGCCGCACAGGCGGGAAAGGTGCGCCGCCAGCCCCTCTGTATTCACGCCCGCCGCCTTATCGCAGACGAGCACGTTGCCGTCGCGGTATACTTCGGCATAGAACGGCTTTGCCTCTTCGGCGGGGGTGGTGTAGTAGGCGACTTCGTCGCCTGCGGAAAGCCACACGTTTGCGCCGACCTTTGCGCCGTTTACGCGCACCTCGCGCTCGCGCAGCAGGCGGGGCAGCGCAAACGAGCCCTGGGGGTACGTGTTGTCTGTAAACTCCCGCAGCCGCACGCGCTGCGGCACGACGAATTTTTGCATAGCGGATCTCCTTTGCGATCAAAACGGCGGCGAACAGCGCATAGGCGGCATAGCCCAGAAGCAGCGCCGAACCCGTCTGCGCGGCGGCGTACAACACGGCGCGCGGCGCACCCTCTTCGCGCGCGCAGGCGGCGATCGCCGAAACGCAGGGCGAACAGGCGAGCAAAAACACCGCGAACCCCGCCGCCGAAGGCACGCTCATGGCGCCTGCGAGCCCTTCCCCGTAAAAGAGGGCGAACATGCCCGCCACGTTCTCTTTGGCGATCAGCCCCGAAAGCGCCGCGAGCGCGACGCGCCAATCGCGGATGCCCATGGGGTAAAAGATGTATTGCAGCCCGCGGCAGAGCACGGCGAGCATGCCCTGCCCGCTCCCCGCGCCCACATACGCAAAGGAAAAGGAGAAGGACAAGAGCGCCCATGCCGCCACGAAAAAGCCCATGACTACCGTCGCCACCTTTATTATAAACTGTAACAGCGAAAATAGCAACGATCTGCACGCCAAAAGCAGGCTCGGGCGTTGCAGCGGCGCAAGTTCGAGCACGAACGTCTCTTCCCCGCGCACCAGCCGCTTCAAAAGGAGCGCCGCCGCGAAGGCGAGCGCGACGCCGAGGGCGTACATCAGGAACACGAACAGGGCGCTGCCGCCGAAAAAGCCGCCCGCCAGGGTCAGCCATACGGGAAGTTTTGCCGAACAGGAGATGTACGGCAGGATGAGGATGACCCGCCGCTGCACTTTTTTGTTTTCCAGCCCGCGCGTGGTGAGGATGGCAGCCGCGCTGCACCCGAACCCGAGCAGCAGCGAAAACACCGCACGCCCCGTCAGCCCCACGCGCGCGAACAGCCCGTCCGTCATGAACGCGAGGGCAGAGAGCACGCCGCTCTCTTCCAGCAGAAAGAGGGAAAAATACAGCACGGCGAGCTGCGGCAACAGCGAAAGGAGCAATGTCATGGGGTTGGTGAAGATTACCGGTGCCCGGGTCCTGATGCGTCGAATCGTGACGCTGGTGATTCTGGTGATTCTTGCGATTGGAGCGTGGTGGTGCTGGCAGAATCGTGACTGGCTGATCTACAAGGCGCAGCGGCAGTATGACCGCCAGGCCTACGGGCTGAACTGGAAGACCGACATCAGCACCGGAGGGGACAAGGCTCGCCGCGAAAACAAGGAGATCGTGATCGCCTTTCTCAAGGAGGGGCATGCGGACAGCGACAAGCTGAAGAAATCGATCTTTCCCGATCCCGGTTTCAAGGTGGTGGAGAACAACTATGTGCTGCTGCTGGTGGACTATCCGCAGGACACCTCGAAGATGTCGTCTCGCGAGAAGGCCTTCTGCGATGAATTGATCAAGCGCTACGCGGTGGATCGTTTCGCCGTCTTTCTGGTGGCGGCGCCGAAGGAGGGCGGACAGCAGGAGATCCGTCGTTTCACCTATGCCGGAGAGCGTCCCCGGGCCCTGCTGGACAAGCTGGCCGGCGGCCGTTTCATTGCGAAAAAGG
>CASDPE010000136.1 GCA_949282395.1 uncultured Bacillota bacterium
TCCAGCCGCATGCCGTATACCTCAACGGAAGCACAGCGCCGTTTGCCTATAAAACGGTCGGCGGGCTCTCCCTGCGCAACCCTTCGCGGCGGTTCGACATTGAGATGAAAGAAGTTTGGTACATCGTTGCCGAACAAAGCAGCGACGGCAGCACAAGCTATACCAAGCAAAAGGCGCTCATCCCGATGCTGTTTGTACAGACCGACCAGACGGATACCTTTGCGGAAGATGTTGCCGAGGAAAACGGCGGGCTTGCCCTTACGCTGAACACGGCGGCAGAAACGACCGTCCGCACACACTTTGCGCAGCTTTCGGAAAGCTATGCCGCGATCAAAGAAAACCTGACTTACGGCGCGATCGACGATTATATCGGGGAAAACGACCCGTTTTTCGCCACAGACGCAAACTAAGTAAAAATAAACCGCAAAAGCCGCGCGCCGATGGCGCGCGGCTTTTGCATTTCCTCGCAGAAGGGAGCGCCTTCTGCGAGGAAAAGTTTACTTAAAATACTTTACACCGCTTTCGAACAGGTGCATGTCGAGGACGGGCGGGCAGTTCTTGTACAGGTTTTCGCCCGTGCGTTCGGTGTGCCCCATCTTGCCCAGCACCCTGCCGTCGGGCGAGGTGATGCCTTCGATCGCCCACATCGAACCGTTCGGGTTGAACGGATACTGCATGGTCGGCGTTCCCGCAAGATCGCAGTACTGCGTGGCGACCTGCCCGTTTTTGCGCAATTCTTCCAGCGCCACCTGCGGAGCGACAAATTTGCCCTCCCCGTGCGATACGGGCACGGCGAACACATCCCCCTCCTTGCAGGCAGACAGCCACGGGCTTTTGACGGACGCGACACGGATGTTCACCAAGCGCGAAACGTGCCTTGCGATGTTGTTGTACGTAAGCGTCGGGCTATCGGCTACAAGCGGACGGATCTCGCCGTACGGCACAAGCCCGAGTTTGACCAGCGCCTGGAAGCCGTTGCAGATGCCGAGCGCAAGCCCGTCGCGCACCTGCAACAGTTTTTGCAGCTCGTCTGCAATGCGCGGGTTGCGGAAGGTGGTGGCAATGAATTTGCCGCTGCCGTCGGGCTCGTCGCCGCCCGAAAAGCCGCCGGGGAACGCGACGATGTTCGCCTGCGAGATCGCCTTTGCGATCGCCTCTACGCTCTCTTCAATGTCCTGCGGGGTGCGGTTTTTGACGACGACGACCTGCGGCTCGGCACCCGCAAAGCGGAACTTGCGCGCCGTATCGAGTTCGCAGTTCGTGCCCGGGAACGCGGGGATGAACACGCGCGGCTTTGCCGCCTTGGCGCCGATGTGCACCGTTTTCACCTTTGCCGCAAAATCGCAATCAGGCACGTTCCCCTCTGCCGCGGCTGCGTTCGTAAACACTTTGGCGAGCGTATTTTCAAAAGCGCTTTCCGCTTCGTCAAAGGACACCGTCACCTTGCCGCAGGTAAAGCCGCTCTTTGCCGTTTCGCCGACATATACAGCTTCGGGGAAAGCGGACGCGTCTATAAGCGACACGAGCAGGTCGCCGTAGCACTCCGTGAACAGATCGCCCGCCGCAAACGCAAACCCTAACCCGTTGCCGAGGCAGGACTTGACGACCGCAGCCGCCGTGCCGCCGTTTTCGGCGACGGTCGCAAACGCGATGTTACCGCTTTGGATGTTCTCGCGCACCCTGCGGCAAAGCGCGGCATACGACTTGAAATCGGGGATAAAGTTCGCATCCTTGGGCACGGGCAGGCGGTACACCTTTGCGCCCGTTTCGGTGAATACGTTGGTGATGAGGCAGCTCGCCCGCTCGGGCGCAAGCGCAAACGAGATGAGCGTGGGCGGGACGTCGATGTGTTCGAAGGTGCCGCTCATGCTGTCTTTGCCGCCGATGGCACCCAGCCCCAGCCCGATCTGCGCGTATAACGCGCCGAGGAGCGCCGCCAGAGGCACGCCCCAGCGCTTCGGGTCGGTGCCGAGGCGCATGAAAAATTCCTGGAAAGTGAGGCGGATCGCGTCGAAGTCGCAGCCCGCCGCAATGAGTTTGGACACGGAGCAGATGACCGAATAGATCGCGCCCGTGAAGGGAGAGCTGCTCATCAGTTCGGGCGAATACCCGTACGCGGATACCGTTGCCATATCCGTTTCGCCGCCGACCAGCTTTGCCGCCATGGCGATGACAGGCGTAAGCTGGTTTTTGCCGCCGAAGGGCATATACACGCTGCGCGCGCCGATGGTCGAATCGAACATCTCCGAAAGCCCCTGCTTGGAGCAGACGTTTAAGGAGGAAAGCGCGGCAAGCAGCCCGCTGCGGAAGTCGACGTCCTTCTTGTCAAAGAAGTGCGTCGTATCGTCTTTGATCGCGGCGTCGGTGACCTGCTTTACGCCGTTCGTGTCCAAAAAGTCGCGCGAGATATCGACGATGGCGTGCCCCTTGAAGAACATCTTCATGCGGCGGTCGTCCGTGACCGTAGCAACGGGAGTCGCGCTGAGGTTCTCCTCCGCGGCAAGGCGGATAAATTCGTCGACGTCCTCTTTGGCGACGACGACCGCCATGCGCTCCTGCGATTCGGAGATGGCAAGCTCCGTGCCCGAAAGCCCTTCGTATTTGAGCGGCACTTTGTCCAGCTCGATGGTGAGCCCGTCCGACAGTTCACCGATGGCGACGGACACGCCGCCCGCGCCGAAATCGTTGCATTTTTTGATACGGCGGGTCGCTTCCTTGTTCAGAAACAGGCGCTGCAGCTTGCGCTCGGTGAGCGGATTCCCCTTCTGCACCTCTGCGCCGCAGGTCTCCACGGAATGCGCGTCATGCGCCTTGGAAGAGCCGGTCGCGCCGCCGCAGCCGTCGCGCCCCGTTTCACCGCCGAGCAGGATGATGACGTCGCCCGCCTTCGGCTTTTCACGGTACACCATGTCTTTGGGCGCGCCGCCGACGACGAAGCCCGTTTCCAGCCGCTTCGCCTTGTAACCGGGGTGGTACACTTCGTCGACGATGCCCGTCGCCAGCCCGATCTGGTTGCCGTATGAGGAGAACCCAGCCGCCGCCGTGCGCGTGATGACGCGCTGCGGGAGCTTGCCGGGGAGCGTGTCTTCCAGCTTTTCGCGCGGGTCGGCGCTGCCCGTGATGCGCATCGCCTGGCAGACGTACGTCCTGCCCGAAAGCGGGTCGCGGATGGCGCCGCCGAGGCAGGTCGCCGCACCGCCGAACGGCTCGATCTCCGTCGGGTGGTTGTGCGTTTCGTTCTTGAACATCACAAGGTACGGCGCGGCTTTGCCGTCGATCTCGGCATCGATGCAGATGGAGCAGGCGTTGATCTCGTCAGATACGTCAAGGTTATCCAGCCGCCCCTCTTTTTTCAGTTTTTTGACGGCGATGGTCGCAACGTCCATCAGGCAGGGATACTTGTCCGCACGCCCGCCGTTGCACTCGGCAAACAGCGACCTGTACAGGTCATACGCCTTCTGCACGTGCGGATCGTCCGATTCGATCGTCACGTTTTTCAGTTCAGTGGCGAAGGTGGTATGGCGGCAATGATCCGACCAATAGGTATCGATGACCTTGATCTCCGTCTCGGTCGGGTCGCGCTTTTCCCCCGCGAAATAGTCGCGCACGAACGCGAGGTCGGCAATGCTCATCGCAAAACCGTTCTTTTTATGGTAGGCGGCGATCTCTTCGTCGCTCATCTTCGTGAACCCGTGCACCACGGGCACATCGTGCGTGCTCATGCGCGCACGCTTTAACGTACGCGGTTTGGAGAGAGAAACTTCACTGCTCTCTACGGGGTTGATGAGATGGTGTTTGACGCGCGCAAGCTCTTCCTGCGTGACGCCCTTTACGCAGATGACCCGCGCGCACTTGACGAGCGGGCGCTCCTTTTGCGTCAGCAGCTGCACGCACTGCGCGGCGCTGTCTGCACGCTGGTCGTACTGTCCGTCCAAAAAGGCGATGGCAAACACGTCATACCCCGCCGCAACGGGCAGCTCTTCGCGGTACACCGTATCTACGGGCGGCTCGGAAAAGACGCCTGCGACCGCCTCGTTGAACTCCTCCTCGCTGATGCCCTCCACGTCGTAGCGGATGACTTCGCGCACGTCCTCGGCGTGAATATTCAGCTGCGCCGCAAGATCGCTTTTGATCTTTTTCGCCTGCAAATTATCCTTTTTTTCCACAAAGATGCGATAGATCATCCTTTACACCCCGCTGTTGTATTTGATACCGATGTCGCTGCGCAGCTGCTTGCCCTCAAAACCGATGTTCGCCGCCGCAGCATACGCTTTTTTCCGCGCTTCGGCGATCGTTTTTCCTTTCGCGCAGACGTTGAGCACCCTGCCGCCGTTCGTTTTCAGCACACCGTTTTCGCGTTTCGTGCCCGCGTGGTACAAAAACGCATCGCCAAGATCGCCGAGCGTGATCTCCTTTCCCTTTTCGTAATGCTGCGGATAGCCGCCGCTCGCCAGCACCACGCACACGCAGGCGCCCAGCTCCCATTCGATCCCGATGTCCGCGAGCCGCCCGTCGGTGATCGCTTCAAAGATCGTAAAAAGGTCTGTCTTCAACATGGGCAGAACGACCTGCGTTTCGGGATCGCCGAAGCGCGCGTTGTATTCCACCACTTTCATCCCTTCGGGCGTGCGCATCAGCCCGCAATAGAGCACGCCTTTGAACGGGCGCCCCTCTGCGTTCATGGCGGCGACGGTGGGGAGCAGGATCTTTTCACGCACCTCGTCTGCGACCTCTTTTGTATAGAACGGGCAGGGCGTGAACGTGCCCATACCGCCCGTATTCAGCCCCCTGTCGCCGTCCTGCGCGCGCTTGTGGTCGCAGCTGGGCAGCATGGGGACGATGGTCTTGCCGTCTGTAAAGCAGAGCACGGAAACTTCTTCACCCGGGGTGAACTCTTTGCCCCGCAAAAACTCTTCCACGACGACCTTGTTGCCCGCCGCGCCGAACGCCTTGTCCTGCATGATCTGCTTCAGA
>CASDPE010000137.1 GCA_949282395.1 uncultured Bacillota bacterium
CTTCATGCTTTTCTTAACCGATTAGCTCTACTTACTCTCTTTGCCTTTCGTACTGATCTTTCTCTTCTTCTTTCTTCGCTATGCAGTTGTCAATCTTCGAAACTATCTTCAACAGAAGATAAAGGAAGCTGCCTCGATCGACAGCTTAGCTATGATAGCACTTTTATAATTATATGTCAAGCATTTTTTGAAAATTGCGAAAAAAATCTTTTTTCCCGTTTTTCTGCGGAAGAAGACCGCCGCCCGCAAACGGTACGCCGCCGCAGCACAAAAATCCCATCGCCCCCGCGGCAGAAAAGCAGCCCCCGCCTGCGGGCGGGGGCTGCGGGGAACGTTAAAATCAAGCCTTCATGAACGCTTCAAACGCCGCCTGCAATTTTGCGAACGCCTTTTCCGCCGCCTCCTCGTCCTTCGCGCGGACGGAATAATAGATCTTCAGCTTCGGCTCGGTGCCCGAAGGGCGCACGCAGATGAAGCCGCCGTTTTCCAATTCATAATACACGGCGTTGGTCTTGGGGATATCGAGCGCCTCTTCGCTGCCGTCGGCAAGGCGGCGCACGGACGCGGAATAATCGCGCACGGCGGTGACGTTGTAAATGTCAAACTTCTCCGCCTTCTTCGTTTTGAGGGAATCGACGACGGCGTTCATCTCCTTCATGGCGTTCAGCCCTTCGAATTTGATGCTGACGTTGCGGTCGAGCACGTACTGGTATTTCGCATAGATATCCATCAGCCTGCCGTACACGGACTGCCTGGTGTAGGTATAATAGCAGACCATCTCTGCGCACAGCAGCGACGCCACGACCGCATCCTTATCGCGGCTGCCCTCGGTGCCGCGCAGGTAGCCGCAGCTCTCTTCAAAGCCGAACAGGAAGGTCTTTTCGCCCGTCTTTTCATATTCTTTGATCTTTTCGCCGATGAATTTGAAGCCGACGGGCACGTCGACCAGCTCCACGCCGAAATCCTCGCAGATCGCCTTTGCCATGCCCGTCGTCACAAAGCTCTTGACGACGACGCCGTTGGCGGGAAGTTTCCCCTCCTCTTTGAGGCGGGTGAGGATATAGTCCAGCAGCAGGATGCCGACCTGATTGCCCGAAAGGGCGACGAATTCGCCTTTGTCGTTTTTGATGGCGACGCCGAGGCGGTCGGAATCGGGGTCGGTGCCGAACACCACGTCCGCATGGATCTTTTCGGCGAGCGCGATGCCCATTGAAAGCGTCTCTTTGAATTCGGGGTTGGGCACTTCGACGGTGGAAAACTCCGTATCCTTTTTGACCTGTTCGGGCACGACCGTCACGTTGATCTTCATCTTTTTGAGGATGGTGGTGACGGGCACGTAGCCGCTGCCGTGCACGGGGGTATAGACGAGTTTGAGCGTCTTGCCTTCCTTTTTCACCGCCTCGGGCGAGAGGGTGAGTTTGGTCAGCTTTTTATAATAGCTCTTATCCACGGAAGCGGGCACCTTTTTGATGAGTTTGCTGCCCGCCGCCTCTTTGACGGAGAAATAATCGGTGATCTTCTGAATGTACCCGACGACTTCCGCCGTAGGCTCGGGGGACATCTGCGCGCCGTCCTCGCCGTACACTTTGTAGCCGTTGTACTCCTTGGGGTTGTGGCTCGCCGTGATCATGATGCCCGCGACGGTGCCGAGCCTGCGCACCGCATACGAGAGCATGGGAACGGGGTGCACGTCCGTGAACAGCCACGCCACGATGCCGTTGGCGGCGAGAACGCCCGCCGCGGCTTTGGCAAATTCGTCCGATTTGCGGCGGGTATCGTAGGAAATGACCACGCCGCGCTTCATGGCGGCGGCGCCCAAAGATTTGACGTATTCGGCAAGCCCCTGCGTTGCCCTGCGCACGGTGAACACGTTCATCATGTTCGTGCCGTAGCCGATGATGCCGCGCATACCCGCCGTGCCGAATTCCAGCTCCGCGCCGAAGCGGTACTCGATCTGCTTTTCGTCGGCGGAGATGCTCTCCAGCTCGCGCTTGCCCTCCGCGCCGAGCTGCGGCGCGTTCAGCCATTCGTTGTACAATGCTTTATAGTCCATTTTTCCCTCCCTGCGGGAGCGCGCCCCCGCTGCTTTCAACGGATTTCCCGATACTATGCCTTCGCTGCCCTGCCGTATGCAGGTCAAATCTCAAAGTCGTCGTAAAAATTGTCGTTCGTCTTTTCCTCTTTGGGGCGGATGACGGTGTCCTCGGTGAGGAAGTAGCGCTTCTTTTCGTAGGTATAATAGCCGACGAACTGCACGCACAGCATCATCAGGTACGAAACGGGCACCGTGACGAGCAGCGCCGCGCCGAAGGTGGCAAAGGCGCAGACCACGTTCACGCACATGACGGCGATGACGGTGACAAGGTAGGTGGAAAAGAGCGGCCCGAACCGCTTTTGCCCTTTGTAAGAAAAGCTCTTTTTGAACGCCGCGCGCAGGCGGAGCCTGTCTGTGATCATGGCGGGAGCCGCGTGCGAAAAGAGCGTCAGCTTGACCGCCTGCGACGCCAGAAACAGCGCGACGGAGAGCATGAGCGAAGCCACCGCGGCGATCGCGGGCACCGAGATGACGCTGAACAGCGCCACGAAAAAGAGATAGCACACCGCTAGAACGAGCACGTCGTACACAAAGGTGAGCGGCACGTACACGAGGTGCCACAGCGCCGCCCTGCCGAGGTTGCGGATGTACACGCCCGAAAACGAGATCTTCGCGTTGGAGGACATGCGGCTGTCGATCAGGTTGCCGAACGCAAAATTGCCCAGCCCGTTCAGAAAGCGCACCACGAGCAGGATGGCGGCGATGCCCGCCGCAAGCCCCGCAAGGCGCGAGGCGTTTTCCGCCAGAAGCCCGCCGAACCCGCGCAGCGCCTCCTGCATTTCCGGAGAGAAGGAGGCGAAAAAGCCTTCGGACCCCGAAAAGAGCGCGCCGAACAGTTCGCCGAAAAAGTCTCCCTTCGTCAGCGCGGAAAACTCCGCGCTCGCAAGCACGAAGCGCAACGTGGGATAGACGAACGCAGCCGAAAGCGCGGCGGCGATCGCCAGCACGATCACCTTATATAATAGATATTTGAATGTCAGCCCGAAATTGCCGATCAGCAGATGGATCGCGTTTTTAAAGATCAAAACCTGCCCTCCGACCCGTATTTTTTGACAAGATCCTGCCGCTCCTCGCCGGAAGCGCCGAAGTACGCCGCGAACATGAGCGAAACATAGTACAGCAGCAGGAGCAGAAAGACCAGCTCGCGCACAAGAAAATCCACTGCCCCGAAGGAAGCGGGGATAAAGGCGAGGGACGCCAGCTGCACCGCAAGCCCGACCGCCGCAGGGACGAATACGTCCAGAAACAGCCTGCCCCGTGCCGCGCCGTACAGCGCGTTCGCGCAGGCGAGCGCGTCCATGAACGCATAGCCCGTGATCTGCAAAGAAGGCAGCCACAGCAGCACCAGCGAAAACAGGTAGCACGCCAGCGCCGCCAGCCCCGCAAAGGTACACGCCACAACAACGGCGCACGCTATGCCGCCAAGCAGCAGCGTTTCCGCGTACAGCAGCCCCGCGCCCAGAAGCGCCCAAAGCTCGTACACCGCCACAAACACGAACAGCAGCACGAGCGTGGATACAAAGTTGTGATTGAAGCGGCTTCGCAGCCCGCGCAGGGAGCGGATGCCGATGCGCATGTGCTTTTCAATAAAACCCGTCATGAGCGGCAGGCACACCGCAGCGAGCACGAACGCCGTAAGCGCGTACGGCCAGCCGTGCGCATTGAAGGGCGAAAGAAAGAAAAAGTAGACGGTAAACCCGGCCTCTCCCTCCTGCGCCAGCCCCGCAAACAGCGCGCGGGCGTTTTCCGCGTCCGTCGCCATCGCCAAAAAATACGACGGCAGCAGCGCGAAAAGGAACAAAAAGATAAAATTTTTGAACGCGTAACGGAACGCGCTGCCCGCATACTTCATGGAAGCCGCCTGCCTGCATGCCTCTTTCTTTTTTTATTATATACCAAAAAGCGGAGGTTGTAAAGCCTTTCCCCGATTTTCGCCGCAAAAATTGACAGCGTATAACGGATACGGGTACGGCAGCCCGCACGGGCGCGCCCGGCGGAAGCCGCCGCCCCTGCGCCTTTTGGCGGCGCACCCGTCTTGCCCGCGAACGCCTCCCTCTTGTTTTCCGGCATGAAAAAAGCACCAAGCCGTGCGGCGCGGTGCTTTGTTTCGGTTTTATGCGTTTTGCGTTCCCCGACGTTTGCCGCCCGCCCCGAAGGGCGGGCTTTTTAAAGGCAGCTGAGGAACATGCCGCCCGCGCCTACACCTGGATCATCATCAGAAGCTGCAAAAGATAGTTGTAGTAATTGCCGAGGTAGTCTTTGGCGACGCTGTCCTGCCGCAGCTCGTCAAGCGCCTGCGCGGCGTCTTCGATGCCGAGGTAATAATTTTTGACTTCGATGTAGCGTTCGCGCATGGGCAGGCGGTAATCGACGTGGTAAGGCGCGTCCTCCCCGCCCGAACCGCCGCCGACGATCTCCTCCTCCGCGCGCAGGGCGGCAATGCTCTCGTCCAGATCCTTTTGGATGCGCAGAACGAGCGTATCGTACTCTGCGCGCAGTTCGGCAAGCTCCTGCGCGAGCGCGCAGGAGCGGTACGCGCGCCGCTCTACCGCATCGTACTTTGCACGCAGCACTGCCTTTTCGTATGCCGCTTTCGCGTTCTCCGTCTGTATATTCGCGTCGTCGATGAGCCGCGCGATCGCCTGTTCCAATTCACTTCCCGTCATACTCCGCCTCCTCATACGCCCAGACCGCCGCCAGCGAGCGCACCTGCCCGCACGCCCCGCCGCCTTCGATACGGACGCGGAATTTTGTTCCCGCAAGCTGCACGGGGAAGGACTGCGCGCCGCCCCTGCGCACGCAGAATGAACGGCTGCCGCGCGCGCCCGTAACGCGCAGCGTGAACCCTGCGTCCGCGTCGAGGCACAG
>CASDPE010000138.1 GCA_949282395.1 uncultured Bacillota bacterium
CCCGGACTGCACCGCACGCACCGCTGCCGCCGCCCGCGCGCGCATTCCCCCGCCTGCCGATACTCTTCCCATGCCCCTATCCTATTCGCCGCCCGCCCCGCATTATGCACGTCGGCAAAAAGCACGCCGCACAGAAAAACCGCGCGCAGCTTTGCTGCGCGCGGCATAAAACCGACGGTTCTATTCTCCTTCCCGCACTGTGCACCCCTTGCACGTATGCCCCTGCACGTATTGCCCTGCACGAACGCGCCGCTCCGCAAACGCCTTACCGCGCAGGCGCCGTTTCGACGGCGCCGCCAAGGCGCGCGCGGATGTTGTGCAGGCTTGTTTCCAACGCGCGGAACGGATCTTTGCCGTAGCACTCGTCCTGCTCGACGGCGGCATAGCGTATGCCCGCCCTGCGGGCTGCGTCACAGATCGCCGCATAGTCCATGTTCCCTTCAAACACCTCGGCATAGCACTGCTTATCCGTTTCGCGGTCGATGCGCAGGTCTTTCAGATGGATGACGCCGATGCGTTCACTGTTTTCGGCAAGGAACCGCTCGGGCGAAAGCCCCGCCACCTGCAGCCAATAGCAGTCCGGCAGCAGCCCGAACACGGCGGGCGGCGTATGTTCCAACAGATACTGCATGACCGTCTGCCCGTTTTCCATGCGGGCAAACTCCCAATGGTGGTTGTGGTACAAAAATTTCAGCCCGCTGCCCGCGATCTTTTCGGCGGCGGGCAGCACCTCGCGCAAAAACGTTTCCGCTTCGCCGATGTTTTTGATGCGGCGGAACCCGAGCCCGACATACGGGATGCCCAGGCATTTGTGCTCGCGGATGACCGCGTCGGTATCCCCCACGATGCGCTCGTAGGGCGTATGCGTGGCACAGGCAGTGAGCCCGTTCGCCTGCAACGCGTCGCGCAGAAATTCCGTGCGGCAGGCGCCGAATGCGGAGATCTGCACACAGCCGTAGCCGAGCGCGCGGATCTTTTGCAGCGTTTCGGCAATGCCCTGTTCCGTCTGTGTATACGCGCGCACCGTATACAGCTGCGCCGCAATGACAAGTTTTTCCATCCTGCTTCTCCTCGGAAAGGTTTTTACGGCAACGCTGCCGCCGCTATTATTATACCACCCCGCCCCCGCTCCGTCAACTGCGGCGCGCATTGCCGCAGCATACGCCGTATAAAAGTTTTAACGATACGGCGGGGCAATGCAGCCTGCATTGCCCCGCCTGTTTTGTATTACGGTCTTTTCTCCTTTTGCCCGCCCTGCAAAGCGGCGCCCTCCTCTGCCGCAGCGGGCTTTTCGCCCGCATCCTGCGGCGGCGACGCATACAGCTTCCTGTTCAGCTTGAAAAAGAGAAACAGCAACAGCGCCAAAAGCCCCGCGCAGAAGAGGTAGTACACGACGTAGTACCACCACGGCAGCGCCACCGTTTTGCCGAGCAGAAGACAGATGACCGAGCCGTCCATGATCTTGGTGAAAACCGCATTGCTCTGCTCAATGCCGAAACAGTGCGTAAGGATCTCAATGTACGCGATGACGAGCACGAGCCAGCCTGCGATCCAGAACAGATCCCGCTTTTTAAAGACCTGCCTGCCCGCAAGGATCAGCCCGCCCGCAAACAAAAGGTTGTGGTTCAGGATCGCCATGATGAGCGTCTGCCCCGTCGGCTGCGACGAATAGTGCATCCCGGGCAGAAAAATCATGGTGACGATGAAGCACGCCCCCGCCAAAAGCCCGCTGAACGACGCCACCGTTTTGAGCGGGCGCACGGGCAGCAGCGCGGCTAGCGCGAACAGAAAGTAGGTCACCGCCGAAAAATCCAGCGGCCAGCGCCCGAACGGCACATATTCCCAGATCTTATACCCCAAAAACCAAAGAGCGGTGACCCACAGCCATACGAGCCCTAAGCGGCGGAAACGAAGCGCGCCGAACGCGGCAAGAACGTCTAACCCGAGCAAAAAGAGCTGCAACAGCCCGTAATACCAATGCGCGTCCGTAAAGATCATGTGCCGCATCTCCTTTTGCAAAGTGCCGCGCGGGGCGGCGCAGAGCGCGCCCCGCGCGGCGAAAAAAGCTAAGCCGCCAGCGACGCCTGCAAGTTTTCGGTGTGGTCGCCAATATCCCAGCCGTAGCCGCCGCCTTCGGCGGGAACGACGGAAAGGTCGCGGTGCACGCGCTGCGCATGCCAGGCGATGTGCTCGGTATTCAGCGTGCGGCTGCCGTTCACGTCCTTGTACTGGCAGTTGTAGCCGATGAAGGAATACTCTCCGTCCTCCGGAGCGTCTGTATTCTCATAGGTAACGAGAAGTATTTTTGCCAATGACACGTTTTCATACAGCAAAGCCATCCCTGTTCCGGCATCGGTCTGCACCTCTTTCTCCTTCGGGTCAAACGTGACATAATCCACGCTTGCGGGATCGTAGAAGTCCACCCCCTTCATGGTATGCCCGCCGATCACGACACTGATGCTCGCAACAACAATATTTGCGTACAACTCTCCGCCCGCATCATACCAGATGTATGAAGAATACGAAGTCTTCAATTCATTCAGCACCTTGTTCGCCAAAAACTCCATCCCCAACGTGACCTCTTTCAGGTCGTTGCTGTTTTTGAAGTTGATGCCGTCCACAAATCCTTTGAACTTGAACGTACCCGTCGTGTATTCCATGGCGACGTCACCGCCGTCGATGATGAACACGTTTTCGACGTATGCCGTGCCCGTCTGGTAGATGAAAATGGACGAGTCTTCATGGTAGCGGAACACACAGTTTTTGATATAAGTTGGGTTGCTCCCCGAAACGCTCAGCCCCTTATGGCACGCCTGAATGTCGCAGTAATAGAAGCGCGTACCCGTGAAATAGATATTGAAATTCTTCTTGCTGTCGCCTGCGGAAGCGGTCGTTCCCTTCAATACGGCATTGTAAACTTTTCCCTGCGAAAGACCAGTGTTTTCACCGACCGACGCATTAAACGCGCCGAAGTTCACCGAAAACCCGTTGCCGTAGGTCAGCGTTTTGCTCAGCTTCCCGCTGTCCGTAGACGTGAGGACCTGCGCGGCGCGCTCCGTTTTTTCAGACTCCGAAAGCTCGGCGTCGTGGTACAGCGACGCCTGCAAAACGACGTACTTGTTGTTGAGGTACCCCTCCGCGTCCGCTACGTTGACAAGCGTTGCGCCGCTCGGGTCGTTCATGACGTTGAAGTTGTAGCTCGCCGAAACGCCGCCCGCCGCGCCGTCGGAAGCGGCGACCTTCAAAAATGTTCCGCTCTCCGCCGTGCGCTTATCCAGCCCTTCGCCGAAGTCGCCGAAGGCGTCGTTCTGCACATCCGTTTCGCTCAGCCCGTTGAAGCTGCCGAAGTAAATGCGCAGGTATCCCGCCTCGGTGAACGGGTCAACGAACGTGACCCCCGCCGTGTTTTTGCCTTCGGCGGTGACGGCAACGGCGCCGCTTTCGTCCAGCAGCGAGCCATCCGCCTGTATCGTATACGTTTTGCCGCCGTAAAAGACGCTGCGCCCGCTCTGCCGCGTGCTTTTTGCGTCCGCGTCGGGCCCCGCGCCCTTGTAGGGCGTGAGCGTGAACTCTATATACTCCGCGCCGTCGCCCGAGCCGTCCGCGTCCGTCACCTTCCACGGGATCTTGTAATAATCCACCGTTTTGCCGCTGTAATACGAGTGTTTGGCGAACACGCGCACCTGCTGGTAGCCGAGGAACACATCCTCGTTCGTATGGCTGTACCCGATGAATTCGATGCCCTGCACGTCCGTTTTCAGCAGCGTGAGGGTGAAGTTGACCGCATCCTCATGGTTGACCGTAACGTCCGCGCGGAACGAAGAGGCAGCCGCAGGCGTAAGGATCGCCGCAAGCAGTTCGCCCTCGTATGCCGCCGCCCAGCCCGCGGGCGCGCCCACACGGAAGAGCGCGGCAAACTCTTCGTCGGTATAGCTGCCGACGAGGTTTTGCGGCAGCAGGAATTGCAGCGTCAGGCTGCCCTGCATCGCGTTCGGCAGGCGCACCGTCTGCGCCGTAAGGCTGCGGATGCTTGCGAACTCTGCCGCCACAGCCTGTTCGCCGCCCGCCGTGGTGTAGCGCAGCGCGACGCCGAAGTCTTCCAGCACGGCGATCTTTTTCAGCTGCACCGAAAGCTCCGCGCCGCCGTCCGCGCTCGTGAGGACGAGCTTCTCGTCCGCTCCGTCCGCCACGGGCAGCGTGAACGTGCCAACGCCGCCCGTGCAGACCGCCTCACCCGAGGCGCCGTTGTAGCTCCACAGCACCTTCTGCTGCGTGACGGCGGCGCCGTCCGCACGGGTCAGGCGCACGGTGATGACGAGCGAAGAGAGCAGCGTATCGTACTGCGCGCCCTCGGCAAACGCCGTATCGCCGCAGCTTGCCTGCAACTGCTGCGCGCAGGCGTTCACCGTGACCTGCACGGTGAGCGTTCTGCCGCCCACCGTAAACGTGACGCTCTCCGCCTTGCCGCCCGTCGCCGCGGCTGCGGTGACGGTGAACTTCCATACCCCGTTCTCCTGCTTCACCTCCGCCGAAAGGGACGCCCCCGCGGAAACGGAGAGGTTCTCCTCCGACGGAACAAAGTCCGCAGGCGTAAAGGAAGAGCCGAGTTCGAATACGAGGCTCCCGCCGACGTCGGCAATGGTGTACGCCGCGCCGTCTGCCGCCGCCGCGCCGCCCTGCGTGAGGGTAAAGCCGCCCTCCTGCACGTTCCCGTACGTCGTGTACAGCGTGGCGCGTTTTCCCTGTTTCTCCTCGCCGCCGCGGTAAATGCCTGCGGTGATCTCCACTTCGCCCGCGCCTTTGAACACGGCTTTGCAGGCGTAGACGGCGTTCCCATCCGCGTCCTGCTGCCGCTCGAAGGTTACGGAAGCGTTCTCCGCCGAAAGGCGCAGCTCCTTGCCCTCCATCGCGTCCGCAGGAGAGACGGTCACGGTAAAGGCGCGTGAAAAGGCGATATCGTCCGCGCTGCGGTCGACGTACACGTGCACCTGCCGCACCCACGCCTCGCCCGAGCGCGCCGCGCCCGCACGCTCGGCGCGTACGGTGATGACGGCGCTGCCGCCCTTTTTCGGGGTGACGCGCCCCAGCGCGTCCACCGAAACGACGTCTTTGCCCTCCGTGACGGTATAGGAAATTTCCGTATATTCTTCGGACAGGCGCACGTCGATAAAGCCCGTCTGCCCGTCAAAGGCGATATCGCCCATCGTGACGGACGCGGCGCTGTCCTCGCCGATCTGCGCGGTCACCTCGCCCGTCTCTTTGCGGTAGGTGACGGCGAAACTGCACTCCGCCGTCACTCCCTCCGCGTTTTCCGCCGTGACGGTGACGATGACCCTGCCCTCCGCCTTAAATTGCAGGTACCCGTTTTCAACGGAGGCGACTTCCCCGTCGTTCACGGAATAGCGCAGCGTATCGGTGTGGTTCGCGGGGGATACCGAAACAAGCGCCGCAAGGTCGATCCTGTCGCGCGTTTCAGACACCGCCTCCTCTTCGGGCACGATCTCCTCCGCGCTGCGCAGCACGGCGACCGTGCACGCCGCGGAAACGGTCTGCCCGTCGTATGTTTTGGCGCGGACGGTGACGATCACGCCGCCCTTGCTCGTCCCCACGGTATAAAACTTGCCGTCGCGGTATTCGAGCACGCCCTCCTGCGAAAAGGAAACGCCTTCAAAGCCCTTGTCCGCCCCGGACGGCGTACCCGTGAACGAGAGCGCGACGGGCTCGTTTTCCGCATACGTAAACGTATATTGCGTCTTCTCAAAGCGCAGCCCCGCATAGTAACCGCCCGTGCAGGTGTACTCTTTGGAAACGGACGCGGTGTTCCCCGCGCCGTCCGTCACCGTCGCGGTGACGGTGACCTTGCCCGCCTTTTTGAAGAGGATGTTCCCCTCCCCGTCCACGGAAGCCACTGCCTCGTCCGAAACGGTGTACACGGCGGGTTCGCTCGCCTCCGCAGGGGTAAACACGAGTTGCGGGAACACCGCCTCGTACCCCGCCATGACGACGGGCGACGCGTCTTCCACGCTCACCGCCTGTACGGGCGCTTTGCATTCGACCGTGCATTCGGCATACGCCGCCGCATTGACGGCGGAGCGGGCGACGATCTTCGCCGTTCCCGCCTTCTTTGCCGTGACAGTGCCGTCTGCCGCGACGGACAGGACGGAGGGGTCGGAGCTTTCCCACAAAATGGTCTTATCCTCCGCCTCTTTGGGCTTTACGCTGACCGAGAACTGCGTGCTCTTGCCCGCGTACAGCACGTCTGCGGACGTTTCAAAGGCGACTTCGTGCACGACGCTGTCTGTGACCAGCACGCGCTTGCCGATGCGCAGCGAAGCGTTTTCCGCGCTGGCGGCATAGATATACGCCTCGCCGTAGCCTTCGCCGTACACCACGCCCTTTTCGTCGACGGTGACGACGCTCTCGTCCGAGCTGCTGAATACAAGTTTTTGGTTGGTCGCCGCGCGCGGGAACACGAGCACTTCCAGCTCCTTCTGCGGCTTTTCCTCTCCGCCCTTGGTGAGCACGAGCGTCTCCTGCTCGGTAAATTCGAGCCGCTCCACATAGATGTGTTCGACGGAGCCGACCACCGTACCGCTGATGAGCAGCACGAGCAAGATGACGAGCGGCAGCAGGATGACTGCCGATACCATTACCTTTTTCATCGCACGTTCCTCTGTTAAATTTCAATGCGGCTGTACCGCTTGTCAGCCGTTAAAAAGAACACTAGCGCATTCACGCCGAGATACAGAACTGCCGCCCCGATGAGCACGCCCCAAACGGCGCCCCACTCCGTCAGAAACGGCAGGATGATCGCCGCCGCGCCGAACAGCGCGCTCAGCACGATGCCGAGGATCATCATGAGCGTCACGTTGATCTCGTCCGCCTCGCCGGTTATGAGCGCCTCGTTCACG
>CASDPE010000139.1 GCA_949282395.1 uncultured Bacillota bacterium
ACAGCTGGGCTGGAAGATCGCGACCCCCGTCTTTGACGGCGCGACCGAGCAGGACATCAAGCAGCTGTTCGCCGAAAACGACATCGTGAACCCGAACGGCAAGGTGGACGGCAAGATCCAGCTCTACGACGGGCGCACGGGCGAACCGTTTGAAAACCGCACCACCGTCGGGCAGATGTACATGATCAAGCTCATCCACCTGGTCGACGACAAGATCCACGCGCGCTCCATCGGGCCGTACTCGCTGGTCACCCAGCAGCCGCTCGGCGGCAAGGCGCAGTTCGGCGGGCAGCGCTTCGGCGAAATGGAAGTGTGGGCGCTGGAAGCGTACGGCGCGGCGCACATCTTGCAGGAGATCCTGACCGTCAAATCGGACGATATCGTCGGGCGCGTCAAAACGTACGAGAGCATCGTCAAAGGCAACAACATCTCCGAACCGGGCATCCCCGAAGCATTCAAGGTGCTGCTCAAAGAATTGCAGTCGCTTGCGCTGGACGTCAAGGTGCTCACCGAAAACAAAGACGAGCTGCAGCTCAAAGACCTCTCCGACGCGGAGCTGGACGAGGACGAACACGATCATCGCCGCGAGCGCGACGAAGAGCTCGAAGAGATCGACTTCAACTTCGGCGACGAAGAGGAAGAGGAGGAAGGCGCGTCCGATATGGGCTCGATCTTTGAAGACGACGCCGAGGACGAGGACTTCGCCTCTGCAGAGCTCTTCGGCGACGACGCGGATGCGGACGAGCTGGACGACCTGGACGATCTCGACGATCTGGACGACGCGGACGAGCAGGCAGACGGGGACGAGGAATAAGCAAGCGGGAGGAATTGTATGTTTGAATTGAACGATTTTGACTCGATACAGATCGGTGTGGCATCCCCCGAAAAGATCCGCGAATGGTCTTACGGCGAAGTGACCAAACCCGAAACCATCAACTACCGCACGCAAAAACCCGAAAAGGACGGCCTGTTCTGCGAAAAGATCTTCGGGCCGACCAAGGACTGGGAGTGCCACTGCGGCAAATACAAGCGCATCCGTTACAAGGGCATCGTCTGCGAAAAGTGCGGCGTGGAAGTCACGCGCGCCAAGGTGCGCCGCGAGCGCATGGGGCACATCGAACTTGCCGCGCCCGTCTCGCACATCTGGTATTTCCGCGGCGTGCCTTCCCGCATCGGGCTGCTGCTCGACATGGGGCCCAAGCAGCTGGAACAGGTCATCTATTTCGCGGCGTACGTCGTGCTCGACCCCGGCAACATCCCCACGCTCACCTATAAACAGGTCATCAACGACAACGAGCTGCGCACGATCGAAGAGCAGTACGGCGACTCCTCCGTTACGGGGCTGAAAGTCGGCATGGGCGCGGAGGCGATCCGCGAACTTTTGCAGGCGATCGACCTGGATAAAGAGAGCAAGGAAACGCGTGAGATCATTGAAACCAACCAGAGCGGCGCCAAACGGCTCAAAGCGGTCAAGCGCATCGAGATCATCGAAGCCTTCCGCAAGAGCGGCAACCGCCCCGAGTGGATGATCCTCACCGTGCTGCCCGTCATCCCGCCCGATCTGCGCCCGATGGTGCAGCTGGACGGCGGCAGGTTCGCGACCTCTGACCTCAACGACCTGTACCGCCGCGTCATCAACCGCAACAACCGCCTGAAAAGGCTGATGGAGCTGGGCGCGCCGGACATGATCGTCAAAAACGAAAAGCGCATGCTGCAGGAAGCGGTGGACGCGCTCATCGACAACGGCCGCCGCGGCAAGGCGATCAGCGGCCCTTCCAACCGCGAGCTCAAATCCCTTTCGGGGCTGCTCCGCGGCAAGCAGGGGCGTTTCCGCCAGAACCTTTTGGGGAAGCGCGTCGACTATTCGGGGCGTTCCGTTATCGTCGTCGGGCCTGAACTGAAAATTTATCAGTGCGGCTTGCCGAAGGAGATGGCGATCGAGCTGTTCAAGCCGTTCATCATGAAAAAGCTGGTCGAAAGCGGCCAGTGCCACAACATCAAGAGCGCCAAGCGCGCCGTAGAGCGCGCAAAGCCCGCCGTGTGGGACGTGCTGGAAGGGGTCATCAAAGAGCACCCCGTTCTGCTGAACCGCGCCCCGACGCTGCACCGCCTGTCCATTCAGGCGTTCGAACCCGTGCTCATCGAGGGCAGGGCGATCAAGCTGCACCCGCTGGTCTGCGGCGCGTTCAACGCGGACTTCGACGGCGACCAGATGGCGGTGCACGTGCCCCTCTCCATCGAGGCGCAGGCGGAAGCGCGCTTCCTGATGCTCTCTGCAAACAACATCTTGAAACTTTCGGACGGCAAGCCGGTCATGACGCCCACGCAGGACATGATCCTGGGCGCCTATTATCTGACCATCGTGCGCCGCTACAACGGGCGGTGGTACGACAAAGACCACAACGAAGTGCCTGAAAACACCGAAGGCGCCGAACTGTACCGTGCCGGGTATTACACCTCGGAGGACGAGGCGATCATGGCGTACCAGACGGGCTGCATCACCTTGCAGGACGAGGTGTACGTCCGCCGCACCGTCCGCCTTCCCGAAGGCGCCTTCACGGGCGAGGACGGCACCCCGCGCGAGACGGTCACGGGCAGGGTCATGACCACGGTCGGGCGCATCATCTACAACGAGGCGATCCCGCAGGATCTGGGCTTCGTGCCGCGCGAAAAGGCGGAAGATTGGCTCGAATACGAGATCAGCGACGCCGCAAAGGCGAACGGGCTGCCCGTTCCCATCAACAAAAAGGCGATCTCAAAGATCGTCGACCGCTGCTTCAAGACGGGCGGCGCGCCCAAGGCGGCGGACGTGCTGGATAAGATCAAGGCGCTCGGCTTCAAATATTCCACCATCGGCGCGCTCACCACGTCCGTGTTCGATATGCACATCCCCGCAGAAAAGAAGGGGCTGATCGCCGACGCGGAGCACAAAGTAGAGGGCATCGAAAAGAAATACGCGCGCGGCCTTCTCAAAGAGGAGGAGCGCTACAACGCCGTCGTCAACGTCTGGAAAGAGACGACGGACGCCGTGACGGCGGAACTGCGCAAGGACGCGGACGACTTCAACCCCATCTGGATGATGGCGAACTCGGGCGCGCGCGGCTCCATCGACCAGATCAAGCAGCTTGCGGGCATGCGCGGGCTGATGGTCAACCCGCAGGGCAAAATGATCGAGATCCCCGTCAAATCCTGCTTCCGCGAGGGGCTGACCGTGCTGGAATACTTCATTTCTTCGCACGGCGGGCGCAAAGGCCTTGCGGATACGGCGCTGAAAACGGCGGACTCGGGCTACCTTACAAGGCGCCTTGTCGACGTTTCGCAGGACGTCATCGTGCGGGAAGAGGACTGCTGCGCCGGCAAAAAGCCGCGCGGGATCCGCATTTCCGCGATCAAAGGGCCGAACGGCGAGATCGAAGGGCTTGCCGACCGCCTCGCGGGCAGGTTCGTCTCTGAAGACGTGGTGAACCCGCAGACGGGCGAAGTAATGGTGCACGTCAACGAAATGATCTCCGAAGACATGGCGCACGAGATCGAGAAGGCGGGCGTCAAAGAAGTTGCCATCCGCAGCATCTTTACCTGCACCTCCCGCCACGGCGTGTGCGCGAAGTGCTACGGCAAGAACATGGCGACGGGCAGACCCATCCAGGTCGGCGAATCGGTCGGCGTCATTGCGGCGCAGTCCATCGGCGAGCCGGGCACGCAGCTGACGATGCGTACCTTCCATACGGGCGGTATCGCGGCGACGGGCGACATCACGCAGGGTCTTCCGCGCGTGGAAGAGCTGTTTGAAGCGCGCAAGCCGAAGGGGGTCGCCACGCTGTGCGAAGTCGCGGGCGTTGCGTACGTCAGCGAACAGGATAACCAGAAGCACATCGTCATCCGCGACGAAATGACGGGCGCGCAGAAAAAGGAGTACGTGCTCCCGTTCAATGCAGAGCTTCTCATCAAGAGCGGCGACACGGTGGAGCCGGGCACCCAGCTCAACGGCGGCTCGGTCAACCCGCAGGACATCCTGCGCATCCAGGGCGTCAAGGGCGTGCAGGACTACCTGCTCAACGAAGTGCAGTCCGTTTACCGTTCGCAGGGCGTTGACATCAACGACAAGCACGTTGAGATCATCGTGCGCCAGATGATGCGCAAAGTCCGCATCGAAAACTGCGGCGACACCGGTCTTTTGCCCGGCGAGCTCGTGGATATGTTCGCCTTCGAGGAAGAAAACGAAAGGACGATCGAAAACGGCGACCGCCCCGCTACGGCAAAGCGCGTGCTGCTCGGCATCACCAAGGCGGCGCTCTCTACCGATTCCTTCCTCTCTGCCGCGTCCTTCCAGGAGACGGCGAAGGTGCTCACGGAAGCCGCCATCAAAAACAAGGTCGACCCGCTCATCGGCTTGAAGGAGAACGTCATCATCGGCAAGCTCATCCCCGCGGGCACGGGCGTGCGCGATTACAAGAACATGAGCCCGCAGCTGGTCACCGGGCACCGCGAAAGCGACAACCTCATCGAAGAGACGAAAGAGGAGTTCGGCATCGTGGACGAAGAGCCTGCACAGCAGTAAAAAGCAAGGCAAAGGATAGGGGGCGCAATTTGCGCCCCTTGTCGCTTTTTTGCGGGCGTTTGCATGTATCCGCGCCCAAACCGCGCCATAACGTAAAAAAACTTTGATCGAAATGTTTGACAAAGCCGCCGCAAAATGTTAAAATATCACTTGCGACTGTGGGCGCATATTTTTTTGCATGCCGAAAAAAGGCTCGCGCAAACCTCGCCGAGCTGTCGGCTGCGGTTTGCTGCGAATTGAGGACAACCCCACGGGCACGCGGCATTCGCCGCTGACCGCGGAGGTTTTCCTCGCCGCACGATACTTCGGGGCACACCATTATAGAAATCGTGCGGCTTCACCTTTCCTGCAAGAGGCAAAGTGTTGCCAAATGG
>CASDPE010000140.1 GCA_949282395.1 uncultured Bacillota bacterium
AAAACAACGGACGGCTGCCGATGCAGCCGCCCGCATTGTTTTTACAATTATTTTGCGTATTCCACGCTGCGGAATTCGCGGATGACGTTGACCTTGATCTGCCCGGGGTATTCCAGCTCCTGCTCGATCTTTTTGGCAATGTCTTTGGCGAGGAACATTGCCTGCGCGTCGTCCACCTGTTCGGGCTTCACGATCACGCGGACTTCCCTGCCCGCCTGAATGGCATAACTCTTGTCCACACCCTTGAAAGAGGAGGCGATGCCTTCAAGCTGTTCAAGGCGTTTGACGTAGTTCGTGCTCGTCTCTCTGCGTGCACCGGGGCGCGCGCCCGAAATGGCGTCTGCCGCCTGCACAAGCACGGCTTCCACCGTTTTCGGCTCGACGTCGCCGTGGTGCGCCGCAATGGCGTTGATGACGTTCGCGCTCTCTTTGAACTTTTTGGCGAGATCTGCACCGATCTGGATGTGCGTGCCTTCCTGTTCGTGGTCGACCGCCTTGCCGATGTCGTGCAAGAGCCCCGCGCGCTTGGCAAGATTCACATCCAGCCCGAGTTCGGAAGCCATCAGCCCCGCGAGCTGCGCAACTTCAATGGAGTGCTTGTATACGTTCTGCCCGTAGCTCGTTCTGTAACGCAGCCTGCCGAGCAGCTTGACGATCTCGGGATGCAGCCCGAATACGCCGACTTCGAACGCGGCGGCTTCGCCGTTTTCCTTGATCTGGATATCCAGCTCTTTGCGCACCTTTTCGACCGTCTCTTCGATCCTTGCGGGGTGGATACGCCCGTCGCCGATGAGTTTTTCAAGCGAAATGCGCGCCACTTCCCTGCGGACGGGATCGAAGCCCGAAACGATGACGACTTCCGGCGTATCGTCGATGATCAGTTCAACGCCCGTGGCGTTTTCAAGCGCGCGGATGTTCCTGCCCTCGCGCCCGATGATGCGCGCCTTCATGTCGTCATTGGGCAGCGGCACGACGGACACGGTGAGTTCGGACGCCTGGTCGCCCGCGCAGCGCTGAATGGCAAGGCTGATGATCTTTTTCGCTTCGGTATCCGCCTCGTCCTTCGCCTGCTGCTCGATGCTGCGCACCTGCACGGCGGCGTCATGACGGGCGTCTTCAAGAATGTTTTCGACGAGGATCTTTTTCGCCTCTTCCTTGGTGAGCTGGGCTACTTTTTCCAGTTCCTGCACCATCAACTCGTGCTGGTGGTTGACCTTTTCCTGCATCCTTTTGATCTCGCCTTCTCTGCCGGCAAGATTCTTCTGCTGCTGTTCAAGCTGTTCGGAACGCTTTTGCAGCGAGTCCTCTTTCTTATCGAGGTTATCCTCCCTTTGCAGGATGCGCTGCTCGCTGCGCGCAAGCTCCGCCTTCTTTTCCCGCGTTTCGCGCTCGAATTCGTTCCTGAGTTTTAAGTCCTGTTCCTTTGCCTCTAATATAGCTTCCTTTTTTAATGCTTTACACTCGTTTTCCGCTTCGTCAAGCATTATCTGAATTCTTTGGTTGACTTCGCCGACCTTCTTTTCCGTCTGCTTTTTATGAAGCAGAAGCCCGATGAAGAACGCGGCGGCGCCAACGACTACAATAGCGCCGATAAGTACGCCTACGAATAAGCCCGTACTTACAAGAAACAGGGAGCTAATGTTCGTGTTCATGATTACCTCCCTATAAAATTGAATAGACCGGTATGCAGAAAGCCGATTTGACGTGCAGCTCTGCGCATACCTATTTTATTATACATGATTCTGCCGCAAAAGTCAACATTCTCATAAAAAATAACTGCGCCGCCGCACAAAAATATACGGCGCGGCACCAACCTTCCGCACAAAGAAAAACGGAAGAAAGCCCATCTGATGCGCCCTCTCCCGTTTGCTTTGCCCGCCCATGCGGCGCGGGCGTTCAGTCGGCGTCCTGCTCCATGGCTTCCAGCAAAAAACTTACCGGGCGGAACCCGTCGTTGCAGGAGATCATTGCCGACTTTTTGTTTTTCATCCAGCCGTCGTAAAAATTTTCACCGCCGTGCGCAAGCGCCATGACGAAAGCGGAGACGCTGCCCCAGGCGCTTTCACAAAACCCCTGCGGCTTCTCCCAGCCGTTCGCAATAAAGATCTGCCCTTCCCGCATGTCGCAGGCATGCGACAGCGGATTTTCGTATTTTTCGATCAGATCCCGGTAACATGCCGTCTTCATCACCGTGATCCTGACTTTTTTCATGGCACCTGCTCCGTGCGATCGCCGCCCGCGCCGCAATTTCTAACGCACCTTTAAAAAAGAAAAGCCGTTCACCTACCTTACCGCCTGTATCAGAGACGGTCGATCTGTTCCGCCCAAAGCGCGGCACTCGCGTCGGACGGCATGCGCCAATCCCCGCGCGGAGACAGGCTGACCGTGCCGACCTTTACCCCGTCCGGCAGGCAGGAGCGCTTGAACTGCTGCGAGAAAAAGCGCGTATAAAAATTTTTCAGCCACTTTTTCAGCGTCTTTGCGTCGTACTCGCCTCCGAACGCCTGTTTGGCAAGGAAATACACCTTATCGGGCGCCTCGCCCCAACGGATGGCGTGGTACAGGTAAAAATCATGCAATTCATACGGACCGACAAGCTCCTCCGTTTTTTGCGCGATCTTTCCGTCTTCGGGAGGAAGCAGCTCGGGGCTGATCTCCGTTTCAAGAATGGCGCAGAGCGTTTTTTCCGCCTCGCCGCCCAACCGCTCCGCCTCATGGCGGATGAGGTAGCGCACGAGCGTTTTCGGAACGGAGGCGTTCACGCCGTACATAGACATATGGTCGCCGTTGTACGTAGCCCAGCCGAGCGCAAGTTCGGAAAGGTCGCCCGTTCCGACCACGAACCCGCCGTTGTCATTGGCAATATCCATGAGCACCATCATCCGCATGCGCGCCTGCGCGTTCTCATATGCAGCGTTGTGCACGCTCTCTTCATGCCCGATGTCGGCAAAATGTGCACGCACGCTTGCGGCAATACCGATCTCGCGCGCGGTCACGCCCAATTCCTTCATCAGGCGCAGCGAATTTTCCCGCGTTTGCCCCGTCGTGCCGAAACACGGCATGGTAACGGCAATGATATCCCGCACATCTCTGCCGAGCGCTTTGAAAGCCCGCACGGTGACAAGAAGGGCGAGCGCACTGTCAAGCCCGCCCGAGATCCCGATGACGGCGCAGGCTGCGCCCGTATGTTCGAGGCGCTTTTTCAGCCCCGCTGCCTGCATGGTGAGGATGCTTTCGGCGCGGGCGCTGCGCGCGGCGCCCTCCTCGGGCACAAACGGAAGCCGTGCAACGGGGCGCGTGAGCCGTTCCCCGCTGCCACCCGCCGAAAACGGGATAACTTCGTACCCGTCCGAAGCGGACGGTTCGTAAAACGTATTGATCCTGCGCCGCTCAAAAGCAAGGCGCTGCACATCGATCTCAGAGACGGTCAGCCCGTTGCAAAACAGCTCGCTTTCGGCGAGCACGGCGCCGTTTTCGGCGATCATGTTATGCCCCGCAAAGACCATATCCGTCGTGGATTCGCCGTCGCCCGCATCCGCATAGACATACCCCGAAACGGTTTTTGCCGACTGCGCCGAAACGAGCAGCCGCCTGTATGCGGCTTTGCCCGCCGTTTCATCGCTCGCCGAAAGATTGACGATGATGTTCGCCCCCGCAAGCGCATGCGAAACGGAGGGCGGCGCGGGCACCCAAAGATCCTCGCACAATTCGGCTGCCACGGTAAATTCGGGCATGCTGCGGGAACGGAAGAGCAGTTTTCTTCCGAAGGGGACGGAAACGCCGTTCCACTCTACGCGCGTATTTTCACCGCAATAGGGCTGAAAATTGCGCTTTTCATAAAACTCGGCGTAATTGGGAAGGTGCCTTTTGGGCACGAACCCGAGCACTTCCCCGCCGCACAGCGCCGCCGCGCAGTTGTAGAGCACGCCCCCGCGGCGCAGCGGTACGCCGACAAAGACGAGCATTTTTTTGCCTTCCGTCGCCTGCGCGACGCGCAAAAGCGCTTCGCTCGCGCCGCTTTGCAATACATCCTGCCCGAACAGATCGCCGCAGGTATAGCCGCAGACGCACAACTCGGGAAAGACGAGCAGTTCCGCGCCCGCTTCCGCTGCCTGCCCGATCATGCGGGCGATCGCCTCCGCATTGTACCGCGTATCCGCCACGCGGATACGCGGCGTGGCGGCGGCAACTTTTACAAACCCGTATTTCATTTTACTACGCTCCTGCCGGGCGCTCAGTCGTTTTCGGCGCGCTGCTCCTCTTTTGCCGCTTTGTACGCCGAACGGATCTTTTCTTCGATCTCTTTCATCGTTTCGGGGTTGGCTTTCAGCCAATCGCGCATCTTTTCACGCCCCTGCGCGACCTTTTCGCCGTTGTAGGCGAACCAAGAACCGCTCTTTTCAATGACGTTGAATTTGATCCCGAGATCGATGAGGCACCCTTCCTGCGAAATGCCTTCGCCGTAGAGGATATCGAACTCCGCCACACGGAACGGGGGCGCAAGTTTGTTCTTGACGATCTTCGCCTTCGTCTTGTTGCCCATGATGCCGTCGCTGTCCTTCAGCGCGTCGGCACGGCGGACGTCGATGCGGACGGAGGCATAAAATTTGAGCGCCTTGCCGCCGGGCGTCGTTTCGGGATTGCCGAACATCACCCCTACTTTTTCGCGGAGCTGGTTGATGAACAGCACGCAGGCGTGCGATTTGTTGATGATACCCGTCAGCTTGCGCAGCGCCTGCGACATCAGACGCGCCTGCAACCCGACATGCGCGTCCCCCATATCGCCCTCGATCTCCGCCTTCGGCGTGAGCGCGGCAACCGAGTCTACGACGATCAGGTCGACCGCGCCGCTGCGGACGAGCGCGTCAACGATGTCCAATGCCTGCTCGCCCGTATCCGGCTG
>CASDPE010000141.1 GCA_949282395.1 uncultured Bacillota bacterium
GGAGTTCGAATCTCTTCAGGCGCGCCAAATTTTATGGCGGGTGTAGCTCAGTTGGTTAGAGCGCCAGATTGTGGCCCTGGAGGTCGTGGGTTCGATTCCCGTCGCCCGCCCCATAAAATTTTTTCTTGATTGGGGTGTAGCCAAGCGGTAAGGCACCGGATTTTGATTCCGGCATTTCGTAAGTTCGAATCTTGCCACCCCAGCCATCCGTGTAAAATTTGGTCCATTAGCTCAGTTGGCAGAGCACGTGACTTTTAATCACGGTGTCCCGCGTTCGAATCGCGGATGGATCACCAAATATGCACCTTTAGCTCAGTTGGTAGAGCAACTGACTCTTAATCAGTGGGTCCCGGGTTCGAGTCCCTGAAGGTGCACCAAGTAAAACGCCCAAGGCAAAAGCCTTGGGCGTTTTACTTGGCGCGGCACAAACAGGTGGGTGGCGGCGCAAAAAGCGGGTAGGGATGTTTGCACATATTTTTCGAAAATGTGTAAATTTTACAATAGGTTAACGTTTCGATGTGAGTTTCAAAAAAAAATTGTTAGTTGCGGTAAAAAATATTTAAATTTTCGCTTGCAAAAACAAAAAGTATGCTATATAATGGAAAAGTGCAGAAAGGGGCGTCTTTTCTGCGCGGGGCCCGCCGCACAGGCGGCGGGGGCGAAAATTTTTTTGGAGGGAAAGTGACATGAAGCAAAAAAGTTTGCTTGTGGGCGTGCTTGCGGTTGCTATGGCTCTTGTGATCGCGCTCACCTGCATACTCGTCTATGCCTCGCCTGCAAAGTCTGTTTCCGCCGAAGGCGAACAGCAGACAGAACTTTCGGACGGGGCGCAGGCGGAAGCTCCCGCAGCTGTGGCGGCGTATGATTTTACGTCGGCAGGGTTTGACCAAAGCCGCTGGACGGCGTGGCGCGCAACGGCGGGCACTCTGCCCGTTGTTGCCGAGGGAACGGGGCTGAGCATTACGGGCGGCTATCAGGAACTTACTGATACGACCGGTGCCGTGACATCAAAAGACGCTACCTCTTCTTACGGCACGGCAAATCCGCTGAAAGGCAAGCTCACGGACGGATTTTCGGTCATTCTGAACGGAGCGGTCACCGATTTGGTCGACGACTATTGCAACCTGTTTGGGTTTACCAAAGCTGCCGGCACGGCTCCTGCGCAGACAGGAAATAACTTTTTCTTAGTTAACTCCAGCGGAAACGGGATGCACCTGAACAATATCGGTACTTCCGACGATTCAAATGACTATTACGACATTACGCCGGAGAACGCTCTTGATATGTACAGCACCTCGCAGTACATCCTCACGGTGTCCGATACGACCTTGACGGTTTATCTGAACGGGACGCTGCAGACGCAGTACGTCAAAGGAACCGATTTCTTCAACGGCGACACGGTCGATTTCGTAAACAATTCCGACTGGTTCCTGCTCGGCAGGGTGTGTACGTTCTGGGGCAACGGCACGGCGACGGTGCAGGGCGTCTCCTTCTACGACACCGCCCTCACCGCCGACGAGATCGAGGCGATCAACGGATCGTATGCGGACTTCACGCAGCTCAACGCGCTGCTTGATAGCTTATCGTCTTTCAGCGTCAGCAACTACGATACGTCCGCTGCTGACTGGGAAGCTGCATACAAGACCTTTACCGACGCGCGCAGCGCGGCGGAAGGGCTGAGTTTCCTCACAGCTAAACAGCAGCAGGTGGACGACGCGGTCAGCACTCTGCAAACCGCCTATGCCGCGCTCGAAGCCTTCCTGCGCGAGGCGGACATCACGGACGGGCTGGTCGCCGCCTTCCCGCTGGACAGCGCAAGCGGCGGCACGAACATCGTGACGGACAGCACAAACGACGCCGACAAAGTCGTGTACATGAACGGCAGCAACGCGAAGGGCGCCGTGACCGCCACCGAACAGCTTTCGGGCAGCGACAGGTTCGCAACCTATCAGGGCGTGGATGCCGCAAAACTGTATGATGCGGAGCACCTCAGCACCCACAACAATCCCAACCCGTATGCCGACCGCGCGGCGACGAGCAACACGATGGGGCTCGCCATCCCGCACAGCGCGTTCAACGGCGTTACGGCGCAGACGGGCGTCACCGTCACCGTCAGCGCCTACATCGAAAACTTCTATTCGGGCGATTGGGGGCGTATTTTGCAGCTGGGCGACTATCAGTTTGCAAGCACGGACGGCGCGCAGATCTTTCTGGCAGTGAACGGCAACGCCGCTTTTGATTCGGTGACGGGCGGTGTGACGACCAACGTGATCCTCAATTCCACGAACGTATGCAGCATTCTGGCGCGGCAGTGGTATTCGGTCAGCATCGTGCTCGACCCGTATACGGACACCGTGTACATCTATGCTTCGGGGTACCAGCTCGCGGAAGGCGCCATCGAATACAAGCTCAGCACCTATGCGTATACGGCGACGCACGCGCACATCACAAAGCTGATCGGAAGCATTGCTTCGGCAGACGCCGAAAACTGGATCGGGCGCTCCTTCTGGGACGATGCCGACCGCTCCGTTGTGGGCGCGGCGAGCAACCTGACCGTCTACAACCGCGTGCTCTCCGCCAAGGAGATCGGCATGCTGCATGCGACGGACGACCTTTCCGATCTGGTCGCGGCATAAGGAGGGAGAGAGATGAAAGTGAAATTTTCAAAGCGGCTGTTTACCTGCATCCTTGCGCTGCTGCTGATCCCCGCGTTTCTTCTGACGCTGTTTGCGGGCTGCACCGACCCCGAAGAAGAGCAGGAAGAGCCCGTTACCTACATGGTCACGGTCGTGGGCGGCACCATTGACGGCACGAGCGGCGCCGCAAGCGGCGAATACGAAGCGGGCGAAAGCGTCACCGTCGTGGCGACGGTACCGAGCGGGCAGGAGTTTGTCCGCTGGACGGTCGGCGGCAGGGAAGTTTCCTCTTCCGCATCCTATACATTTACCGTGGACGGCGATATCACGGTCACGGCGGAATTTGCCAACGTTTATTCGGTGACGGTCGTGGGTGGCACGATCAAAGATACAGACGGTTCCTCGAGCGGAACGTACGTCAGCGGCGCGTCGGTGACGGTCGTGGCGGCTCCTCAAACGGGCAAACGCTTCGATTGCTGGGTCGTAGACGGGCAGGAGGTTTCCGAAAGCAGCGAATACACCTTTACGGTCGAAAAGGCTGTCACGCTCACGGCGCAGTATGTGAATACCTTTACGGTCACCGTGCAGGGCGGTACCGTCACAGACGGGACCTCTCCGGCGAGCGCGAGCGGCGTGTTCGATGAAGGGGCGGAAGTGACGATCTCTGCCACCGTTCCGAGCGGAAAGCGGTTTGCAGGGTGGGAGGTCAATGGTCAGGCGGGCACGCAGACTGCTGCTTCCTACAAGACGACCGTCGGATCCGATATGACCGTCGTTGCCAAATTCATCAATGTGTATCAGGTCACCGTGCAGGGCGGCACCATTCAGGGCGGCGGCACGAGCAGAGTGTATGACGAAGGGAAGGAAGTCACCGTCATAGCGAACGATCCTGCACCGAACACCCGCTTTGCTGGGTGGAAAGTGAACGACAGCGATACGATCGTCGGGACGGAAAAATCGTATTCCTTCACCGTACAGGCAAATACGACGGTCACCGCCGTGTTTGTCGCGACCTATACCGTGACGGTGGAAAGCGGTACCATTCAGGGCGGCGGCACGAGCGGCTCGTATGAGGAAGGGACGGAAGTCACCGTCGTGGCGGATACTGCTCCGAGCGGACAGGAATTTTATCGCTGGACGTCGGACGGCAAAGCGGTCTCTTCGGAAAACCCGTACACCTTTATGGTGGAAGGGAATGTAACGCTCAAAGCCGAATATTACACTCCCGTTACCGAGGGCACCGAGCTCAATATTGAGAAGAGCGTCGGCGGCAACCCGATCGGCGGGTTCGGCATCGGTGACGAAACGTTCGATTCTTCCTGGACGACGGGTAGCACCGCCTGGCAGGAGGGCGACAGCGCGTATGCGGACGTGCTCACCTACGGCGGCGACCCTGCGGTCATGGTGACGAAAGACCCCGATACGGGCGCGGAAACGGCGTACCTGTACGTCGGGCATGACGTGACGACTGCCGCCGTCACCAGCACGTATACGATGCCCGAATGGATCTGCTATTCCTCGACGGATCTTCTGTCGTGGAAAGCGGAGAGCATTATCATGGATATCCGCGACGTGCCCTGGGCAAACAAGGCATACGATTCCGCATGGGCGGCACAGGTGATCGAATACAAGGGGTATTACTGGTTCCTGTTCTGCTCCTGGTCTGATAATACGCAGGGGGCGGTCACCTTCGGTGAAAACGGCGATCAGTGTATCGGCGTCGCGATCTCCGAAAGCCCGACGGGGCCGTTCACCTGTTTCAGCGAGCCGCTCGTTTACAGTTCCTGGACAAACAATGCCGATGACGCCACGACAGGCATTCCCCGCTGGAACGACATCGACCCGACGGGACTTGTGACCGACGCCGACGGCGACGGCACGGAAGAATTCTATATCGCATGGGGCAATTCCAACTGTTTCCTTGCGCAGGTGGAGATGGTGACGGTCGGCGCGGGCGACGCGTACAGGGCGGCGGGGTATTCCGTTGCGCTGGAGATCGTCGACAGGAGCGCGACGACGGACGCGAAAAATCCCGTCGTGATCGACAGAACGAAAGCCGAACCGGTCTACGGCGGCGTGACTTCGCACGCGGATTCTTCGAATGCGGCGGATTGGGACATTATGCGGCTGGATTGCTATTCGCAGAACCCTGCGGGCAACACCTTCACCGAGGCGCCGTATCGGTATGAGCGTGACGGGAAATATTACATGATCTATGCGGCGGGCTGGCG
>CASDPE010000142.1 GCA_949282395.1 uncultured Bacillota bacterium
TTTATTCCGTCACTTGCGGGTCATGGCAAGGCGCGCCGCGCCGCACAGCCCCGCATCGTTGCCCAGCCCCGCCGTAACGATCGCCACGGGCGCATACTCCGCCCCGCCGTACAGGTGCGGCACGATCTTTTCACGCAGCGGCGCAAGCAACGTTTCGCCCTCCGCGCACACCCCGCCGCCCAGCACGATCGCTTCGGGGCGGAAGATGTTCACCAGATTTATGATGCCTTCGGCAAGGTAATCGATGTACTCGTCCACCACCTGTTTTGCGGCGGCGTCGCCCGCGCGCATGCCGTCGAACGCCGTCTTGCCGTCCACCGCGTCAAGCCCGCCCGCGATGCGCCACATCGCACTGTCCGCATGTTTTTGCATCGCCTCGCGCGTGCGGCGGATCAGCCCCGTCGCCGAGGCATACGTTTCAAAACAGCCGCGCCTGCCGCAGGTGCACTCCCAGCCGCCGCGCTCGATGACCATATGCCCGATCTCCGCGCCCGCCGAGCGGTTGCCTTCAAACAGTTTTCCGTCAAGAATGATGCCGCCGCCGACGCCCGTACCGAGGGTGATAAAGACCATCGACCCGAACTGCTTGCCCGCGCCGCAGAAGTGTTCGCCCAGCGCCGCAGCGTTCGCGTCGTTGGTGATGCAGACGGACAGCCCGAGCCGCTCCTCCACGGCGGAGCAGAGCGGCACGTTATCCCAGCGGATGTTGTTGCTGTACACGATGACGCCGTGCTCGGCGTCGATCAGCCCGGGTGAGCCGATGCCCACGCCCGCAAGCTGCCCTTCCTGCAAGCCCGCGCGCGAGGCGAGGTCTTTCACAAGCTGCGCCATGTCCGCCGCAATTTCGGTAAACGGGCGCTCTTTGCCCGTGGGGATCTTATCCTTGACCAAAATGCGCCCCTGCTCGTCAAC
Organism: uncultured Bacillota bacterium; assembly: GCA_949282395.1. Lineage (GTDB taxonomy): Bacteria > Bacillota > Clostridia > Christensenellales > Borkfalkiaceae > Borkfalkia. The sequence goes on from CASDPE010000142.1 coordinate 913, forward strand.
GATTCCGCCCTTTACGAACGTACCGCCGAGATCCAGCCCTGCAAAATACTTTTTCATGCCTCTTCTCCCTCCTCCGTCAGAATGATCTTCGCCTCGCCTTCAAGGGTAAACGCCTCGCCGCAGGGCACAAAAAAGCTGTCTCCCGCGGCAAAGGGAATGCCGCCCGCCCTGCCTGTGCCCGCAAGCACATTCACCGCCGTAAACGAACGCGCGTTCCGTTCGGTATACGCGCCGTGCAGCAGCAGCTCGCGGCAGGCAAAATATTTGCAGGCGGTGAGACGGCGCAGCGTACCGCCCGCAACGCTCTGCGGCGCGCCGCTGCCCGTTTCGTCTTTGAACGCCGAAAAATTGATGACTTTGACCGCCTTTTCCACATGCAGCGGGCGCGGCTTTCCGTCCGCGCCGAGGCGGTTGTAATCGTACACGCGGTAGGTCACGTTGCTGCTCTGCTGTACTTCACAGATGACGCACCCCGCGCCGATCGCATGCACCGTGCCCGCTTTGATGAGGTAGCAGTCGCCCGCTTTTACGGGGATAAAGTTCAGAAGCTCCTCCACCGTGCCGTCCGCAACGCGCTGCAGAAATTCCTCCCTGCCCGTATCGCGGCGGAAGCCGCAGTAAATGCCCGCGCCCTCGTCCGCCTGCACGATGTACCACATCTCCGTCTTGCCGTTGTCGTTCTCCTCGCGGCGCGCGAACGCGTCGTCGGGGTGCACCTGCACGGAGAGGTTCTGCGCCGCGTCTATGTATTTGATAAGGACGGGGAAGGCGCTCCCCTCCCTGTCTACGGCGTGCGGATGCGCGCGCAGATAGTCGGCAAGCGTGCCGCCGCCTTCGCAGACGCTCTGCCCGTCCGGATGGACGGAAACTTCCCAGCTTTCGCTCATCTTTTTGCCGCCGTTGTCCCTTCCGAACAGCGGGCCCAGCTTCATGCCTCCCCAAATGTAATCTTTGAGGACAGGATGCAAACGGATCATATACAGCCTCCCTTTTTCCGCATTTTATTATAGCAAATCGTTTGCCGTTTGGCAACCGAACGGCAAAAATTTTCGCCGCCGCAAACAAAAATGCCGCGAACAAAAATGCGCCCCGAAGGGCGCAGATCATTTGAGTTTGAAGGGCGTGACCTGATAGACGTAGTAATTGAGCCAGTTCGTATAGAACAGATTGGCGGCACTCGTCCATGTGACGCGCACTTTGGTACAGGTATTGTCCGTAAAATAATGCGCGGGCGGGTCGATGGGCAGCCCTTTGGCGACGTCGCGCTCGAACTCCGTTTTGAGCGTGTCTCGGTCGTACTCCATGTGTCCCGTCAGAAAGATCTTTTTGTTGTCGCGCGATTTGGCGATGGAAAGCCCCGCCTCGTCCGAAACGCTCAGGATCTGCAGGCGCGGCTCCTTCGCCACATCCTCGGCGTACACCGTCGTGTGGCGGGAGTGCGGAACGTAAAACACGTCGTCAATGCCTTTCAGCAGCGGATCGTGCAGATCGGGATCCTTGCGGTGCGCAAAAATGCCGAACAGCTTGCGCGGCAAAAGGTGCTTTTCAATACCGTAATGATAATAAAGCGCCGCCTGCGCGCCCCAGCAGATGTAGATGGTACTGGTGACGTGGCTGTCCGCAAAGTCGAAAATTTTCGTCAGTTCTTTCCAATAGGCGACCTCTTCAAAGGGCATGACCTCGACGGGCGCGCCGGTTATGATCATGCCGTCGAAATGCCTGTCTTTGATGTCGTCGAACTTCTTGTAAAAGCGCTCAAGGTGCGCCGCAGCCGTGTTTTTGCTCTTGTACGATTCGGTGTACACGAGGGTGATGTTCACCTGCAGCGGCGAATTGGAGAGAAGGCGCAGAAGCTGCGTCTCCGTTTCGATCTTGGTCGGCATGAGGTTGAGGATCGCGATCTCCAGCGGGCGGATGTCCTGCGTGAAGGCACGCTCGGAATTCATGACGAAGATGTTTTCGGACTGCAATGCCGAATAGGCGGGTATTTCTTTTGAAATGACGATTGGCATACAAAGACCCTCTCACGCAAATCTCGCGCAAAGGCGCTGCGATTTGCCGTGACCCGAGGGAGACACCATTGTTCGCGGCTATACCGCTCGGCAATGGTTTCTCCACTCTTTTCGCCCTTTTTCAGGGCTTCGTATTATAGAACGGGCGAAAATTCACCCTCTTCCGTCACACCGCCCACGCGGTGCAACGGGCAAAAGCAAAAACCGCGGTTTTTGCTTTTGCAAAAAATTTATTATGTTCACGAAATTTCTTTCAAAAGAGATGAAAGAAATTTCCGTGATTTGAGAGACAACCGGCGGGCACGCCGCGCTGCGGCTAACCGCCGTTTTTCTCTCTTTGCGCGATCATAAGGGCTTCCCCTATTAAAAAATCGCGCAAATTCACTCTTTCCGAATTGATCCGAAAGTTTTCGGCAAATTGAGGGCGCTTTCCGAAAAGCGTGGTTTTCGGACGCGCAATTTATTATTTTAAAAGGGCGAAAATTCACCCTCTTCCTCTACACCGCCCGCGCGGTGCAAAAGGCGACCGCCGCAGCCCTTGCTTACACCTTTTCAAGCGCCTGTTCGAGGTCGGCAATTATGTCCTCGGGGGCTTCGATGCCGACGGAAAGACGCACAAGGTTTTCGGGCACGCCCGCGGATTCCAGCTCCTCTTTGGTGAGCTGGCGGTGCGTGGTGGACGCAGGATGCAGCACGCAGCTGCGCACGTCCGCTACGTGCGTTTCCTGCGTGATGAGTTTGAGCGCCTCCATAAACCTTGCCGCCTGCTTCACGTCTCCCTTGATGCCGAAGCTGAGCATGCCGCCCGTGCCCTTCGGCAGATATTTTTTTGCGATCGCGTGGTACTTGTTGTGCGGCAGCGACGCATGCCACACCCAGTCGATCTTCGGGTGAGAATCAAGGTATGCAGCCACCTTCGCCGCATTGGAAGAATGCCGCTCCATGCGAAGAGCGAGCGTATCGCAGCCCAGCCACGCGAGGAAGGCATTCTGCGGCGCCATCATCGCGCCGATGTCGCGCATCATCTGCGCGCGGCACTTGGTCGCAAACTGCGCTGCGGGAAGATCCGCATACACCAGCCCGTGATAGCTTTCATCGGGCACGTTGAAGGAGGGATAGCGCGGGTTCCCCTTGAAATTGAAGTTGCCTCCGTCCACGATCATGCCGCCGAGCGCTGCCGCGTGCCCGTCGAGGTACTTGGTCGTCGAATGGATGATGAGGTTCGCGCCCCATTCAAAGGGGCGGCATAAGACAGGCGTGGCGAGGGTATTATCCACGGCGAACAGCACCTGATGCTTTTTCGCGATCGCGGCGATCTTATCGAAATCCAGGATTTTGATGGCGGGGTTGGCGACCGTTTCGGTGAAGATGAGCCTCGTCTTATCGTCGATGAGTTTTTCGATCTCCTCGGCGGGAGCGTCGGGGTCGAAAAAGCGCGTTTCGATGCCGAGTTTGGGCAGCGTGACCGAAAAGAGATTGAACGTGCCGCCGTAGATCGCGGAGGAGGAAACGATGTTATCCCCCGCCCCGCACACGGTGAACACCGCGAGCGTGGAAGCCGCCATGCCCGACGAGCAGCCGATGCCCGCTACGCCGCCCTCCACGCCATGCCCTGCGTGCTCTCGTAATAAAAGGTCGTGCTCTGTGCGATGGGCGGGATGCGGCTTTCGCCGTTCTTCGGGCGGTAGCCCCCCTGTACACAGATGGTATCCGTTTTGTAAGCCATGATCTTTGTCTCCTTATAAAAGATTTAGAACGTTTTTCAGAGCGCGCCGACAAGCGTGGTTTTGCTTGCGCAAATCATTATAGAAATTCCTTTATCCGCCTGTCCGCGTCGCGTTTGAGGTCCTTTTCTTTCAGGCTCTGCTTTTTGTCGTAGGTGTGCTTGCCGCGGCAGAGAGCGACTTCGACCTTGACGAGCGAACCCGCAAAATAGACTTTGAGCGGCACGAGGGTGTAGCCTTTCTGGTTGACTTTGCCTGCGATCTTGGCGATCTCTGCCTTGTGCAGCAAAAGCCGCCTGTCCCTGCGGGAATCGCGGGTGTTGAATGCGCCGCTCTTGTCGTACACGGCGATGTGCATATTTTTTAAAGTGACTTCGCCCGCGCGCACGAAACAGAAACTGTCCGCAAGGTTGCAGTTGTTTTTGCGGATGCTCTTTACCTCGCTGCCTTCGAGCACGATGCCCGCCTCGAATTTTTCCTCGATGAAATATTCAAAGGACGCGGATTTGTTCACCGCAACGACTTTCATAAAACACCTTTATTCTTTGATGAGCGCGTACAGCCGCGCGTCGTGGAACGCGCCGCCCTTCCACACGCTTTTGCGGAGCGTGCCTTCAAGGGTAAACCCGCACTTTTCAAGCACGCGGCAGGAAGCCGCGTTGTCTGCAAACGGCTCGGCGAAGATGCGCACGAGGTCGCTTTCCGCAAACACCTGCGCGCACAGCCGCCCGACCGCCTCCGTCATGACGCCCTTCCCCCAATACGCGGGAGCGAGCCAATACCCCAGCTCGCCGCTGCGCTTTGCCACGTCCTGCCCGCGCGTGACGGCAATGCCGCCGACCGCCCTGCCTTCCGCCACGATCGCGCGGTACCATTCGCCGCGCGCATTTTCCGCCGAAGCAAAGACGATGAACGCGTCCGCGTCCTCCCGCGTGTACGGGTGCGGGAACACGTCGCGCAGCCATTTTGCGATGCGGATATCGTCCGCCGCCGCCGCAAGAGACGGCGCAAGAGCCGCGCTCCACTCCTTCAATGCAAATTGCATACCGCGCTCCTTCCGCGCGCTTTCTCTTATTATACCACAAACGCGCGCGATTGCATACAAATTTTATTTATCTGCGAGCAAAAATTCGCACTTTCTTGCGCCGAGGTCGCAGCCCGCAACGGTGATGCGCACCGCGTCGCCGAGGCGGAAGGTGTTCGCCCCGTTGGAGAGGGTGAGCCGCTCTTCGGCGAATACATACCCGTCGCCCGGCAGGTTCTCCGCGCGGATCAGCCCTTCCGCCGTATTTTCCAGCTGCACGAACACGCCGAACGCCGTCACGCCCGATACGACGCCTTCAAACTCCTCGCCCAGATGCCCGCGCATATACCATACTTTGTACAGCTCGTCTACATTGCGCTCGGCTTCGTCTGCGCGGCGCTCCCGCTCCGAACAGCGTGCGGCGGCATGCGCGGTAAAGGAGCCGAACATCTTTTCCGCCTCCTCCGCCTTCCCGTCCAGCACGGCGCCGATGATGCGGTGCACGATGAGATCGGGGTAGCGGCGGATGGGCGAAGTGAAGTGGCAATAGCACTTTGACGCCAGCCCGAAGTGCCCGCAGTTTTCGGGGCTGTACTTCGCCTTTGCCATCGAGCGCAGCATCACGCCCGCGACCACGCTGCGCAGCGGGTCGCCTTCCAGCCCGCTCAGAACACGCGCGTAATCGGCGGGGCGCACCTTTTCGGGCATGAATCTTGCATTGACCCCGAGCCCGCGCAGATACGCCTTGAACGCCGCCGCCTTCTCTTCGGAAGGCGGTTCGTGGATGCGGTATATAAACGGCAGCGCGTACCCCGCCGCGAACTCCGCCGCCGCCTCGTTGGCGAGGATCATGAACTCTTCGATGACGCGCTCCGAAACGCCGCGCTCCCGCGCAGACAGGTGCACCTCTCCGTCGTACGTGATGTGCGCCTCCTTCGCGTCCAGATCGACCCCGCCGCGCGCCATGCGCCGCGCCGTAAGTTTTTCCGCAAGCGCCTGCATCTCTTCCAGCATGGGCACAAGGGCGGCATACTGCGCCCGCAGCGCCGCGTCCCCCGCCAAAAGGGCGTTGACCTTGTTGTACGTCAGGCGCGCATGCGAACGGATGACCCCGCGCACAAACTCGCTGCCCAGCACTTTGCCCTGCCCGTCCAGCCGCAGCAGGCAGGAAAGGGTGTAGCGCTCCTCCCCTTCATTCAGCGAACACGCGCCGTTGGAGAGGCTTTCGGGCAGCATGGGCAGCACGCGGTCGGGGAAGTACACGCTCGTGCCGCGCTCGTATGCCTCTTTATCCGTTTCGCCGCCCCGCCGCACATAGTGCGAAACATCGGCGATGTGCACGCCGAGAAGATACCCCTCCCCGCTGCGGGAAAGGGTCACGGCGTCGTCGAAGTCGCGCGAATCGTCGCCGTCGATGGTGACGATCGGCTCGCTGCGGAAATCGCGCCGCATGCCCAAAATGACGCGCTCTTCCGCCGCCTTTTCCGCCTCGGCGAGCGCGCGGTGCGGGAAGGTTTCGGGCAGCCCCGCCGCAGCGATGAGCGCGTCCTCCTCCGTTTTGAGATCGCCGCTCCTGCCGATCACCCGCAGGATATGCGCCTCGGGCACGCCGCCGTCGGGGTATGCCGTAATGCGCACGAGCACCTTTTCGCCCGACGCGGCGCGCTCGCCGCCCGTGACGCGGATCTTATCGCACAGTCTGCGCTCGTCGGGTTCGAGAAAGCCGCCCTTCTTTTCACGGTAGTATGTGCCCGTCACCTCGCGCAGACCGCGGCTGACGACGGCATACACCCGCGCCTCGTCGCCGCGTTCGCCGCCGACGAGCACCGCGTACACCGTATCGCCGTGCAGTGCGCCGTGCATGCCGTGGCGGGGCAGGAACAAGTCCTCCCCTCCGTCCTCGCGCAGCAGGAAGCCGAACCCGCGCTCGTTGCCCTGCACGGTGCCCTTGATGAGCCCGAGTTTTTCGGGGGTGACGAGCCGACCGCGCGCGTCGCGCACGAGCGCGCCCGCCCCTTCCAGCGTTTTCAGCGCGCGGCTGAGCGCGTCGCGTTCGCCGCGGTGCGAAATGCCGAGCAGGCGCGCGATCTCGTTCGCCTTTTTGTATTGCAGCTGACCGCTTTCAAAGCGCGCCATGATTTCTTTGACCAGCATACCGCTCTGTTCCTCCGCATGCGGAAACGCATGAAAGAAAGAAAAATCGGCGGCAACTTCTTCCGAAGTCCGCCGCCGATCGTATCCCGTAACTTAACCGTTCGTTGTTGCGCCCCACACCTGCGGAAACTGCAGGATAAAGAAGGTAAGCGCAAGAACCGCAAGGATGACGAGGACGATGATCGTCCACTTTTTCATCTTGCTCTCCATCGAGCGCCCCTTGTTCTTGCCGAAAAAGGTTTCGCTCGAACCGCCGAGCGCGTCAATACCCTGCGAATTGCCCGGCTGGAACAGCACGAGGATGATCGCGGCGACCGCACACAGCAACATCAGGACGATCAAAACAATGACGACGACGTCATGGATCGTTTGAACTGTAAGGGAGGGATATACAAAACTTCCCATTGCCAAAACTCCGTAAAAGATTATTCAAACGCAAATGCTTGTATAGTATAGCATACACGGCAGCAATTATCAACCGTTTTTACGCCGCGTTTTTGAAAAATTTTCGGCTTTTTCAGCGCACGATGAGCGTTTTGCCCGTCATTTCGGCGGGAACGGGCAGCCCCATCATATCCAGCAGCGTGGGCGCAAGGTCGGCGAGCACGCCGCCTTCGCGCAGTTTTACGCCTTTGAGTGCGTCGCACACGAGCACGACGGGCACGGGGTTGGTGGTGTGCGCGGTGAACGGCGACCCGTCCTCGGCGATCATCTTGTCCGCGTTGCCGTGGTCGGCGGTGAGCAGCGCGCCGCCGCCCATCGAAAGGATCTTTTTGAGCACTTTGTCCACGCACTCGTCCACGGCGGCGACCGCCTTTTCCGCCGCTTCCAGAACGCCCGTATGCCCGACCATGTCGCAGTTGGCAAAGTTTAAGATCATCGCGTCATACTCGCCCGTAGAGAGCTGTTCCAAAACTTTTTCGGTCACTTCGTAGGCGCTCATTTCGGGCTTTAAATCGTAGGTCGCCACCTTCGGCGAGGGCACGAGCACGCGCACCTCGTTCGGGTTGGGCGCCTCTACGCCGCCGTTGAAGAAGAAGGTGACGTGCGCGTACTTCTCCGTTTCGGCGATGCGCAGCTGTTTTTTGCCGAGGGAAGCGAGGTATTCGCCCAGCGTGTTTTTCAGGCTCTGCGGCTTGAACGCGACGTGCACGTGCGCAAACGTCGCGTCATACTGCGTGAAGCAGACATAGTACGGCGCAAGGTAACCCGTTTTGCGCCCGAACCCGTCAAACTCCGGCTCGGTGAAGGCGCGGGTGATCTCTCTTGCGCGGTCGGGGCGGAAGTTGAAGAAGATGATGCTGTCTCCCTCTTCGACGAGCGCGACGGGCTTGCCGCCCTTTACAACGTTCGTGGGGAGAATGAATTCGTCGGTCACGTCCTTTTTATAGGACTCTTCGATCGCGGCGGCGGCGTCCTCTGCGGGTATGCCGTTGCCGAGGGTGAGCATCTCTTTTGCATTTCGCCCTGCAATTCGCGCACGAAGCCCGCGCCCGAGGTGGGAGACACGTCGCGCCCGTCCATAAAGCAGTGCACATAGGCGTCTGCAAGCCCCTGCTCTTTGCACATCTTCAAAAGCGCGTACAGATGCGTGTTGTGGCTGTGCACGCCGCCGTCGGACAAAAGCCCCCAGATGTGCAGCTTTTTGCCGTTCTTCTTCGCGTTCTCCATCGCGCCGAGCAGCGCCTCGTTTTTGAAAAATTCGCCGTCCTGTATCTCTTTGGTGATCTTAGTCAGTTCCTGGTACACGATGCGCCCCGCGCCCATGTTCAGGTGCCCCACTTCGCTGTTGCCCATCTGCCCGTCGGGAAGCCCCACGCTCATGCCGCTCGCGCCCAGCTGCGAAGAAGGGTATTCGCGCTCATATTTTTTTACGTTGGGGCTGCCTTCGAGTTCGATGGCGTTGCCCTCCTTATTTTGATTGATGCCGTAGCCGTCCATGATGATGATCGCATAAGGTTTTTTCATTGAAGGTACCTCACTTTCTGATTCGCAAAATATTATAAACCATTTTTACGGAATTTGCAAGCGGCAAAGGGGCGCCCCCGCAAGAAAAAAGCACGCAGAAAAAAGCGTGCCCCGCGCCGCGCGCCCCCTTACGCATATCGCGAAAACAAGGCGACGCACCCGCCGCTTTTTCCGCACAGGCAGCCGCG
>CASDPE010000143.1 GCA_949282395.1 uncultured Bacillota bacterium
ATGGCAAGGCGCGGGCTGCCGTCGTTGCGCACGAAGGCGGCGAGCACGTTGTTCAGCAAAAAGGCGGGCGAAAAGAGCAGAAGCGTCTGCAAATAGGTGCGCGTCATGGCAAACGTTGCCGCATCCGCCCCGAGCAGCGACGCGATCTGCCCGGAAATGAGCGCGCCCGCCAGCACGAAGGGCACCGCAAACGCCGCCGCAAGGTACAGCGCGTTGGTGAACACCTCCTGCGCGCGCCGCCGCTCCCCCGCGGCGCACAGCAGCGCGTACTTCGTGGCGCCGCCCACGCCGATCATCAGCCCCGCGCCGTGGATGACGCTGTAAACGGGAATGGCGAAATTGAGCGCGGCAAGCCCGTTCTTGCCCAGCCCGAGCGAAACGAAAAAGGTATCCGCCAGAATGTAGCAGGACATGCCGAGCATGCCCGCCACGCTCAGCGAAGCGTAGCGCAAAAATGTTTTGAACAAAGCCGCATGTTTCATACCGTTCTCCGCACAAAAAAAGGACGCGGGGGAGCGTCCCTTTAAAAGCCTGACGGCACGCCCCTGCGCCCTGCCCTCCACCCGGCGGCGGAGGGAAGCCGTTTTGAATTTTATCGGCAACAGTATACCCGCTTCCGCAAAAAAAGTCAAGCGGCGCGGCGCAAAGCCGACGAAAACGCGGCGCAAAACCGACGAAAACGCCGAAAACGCGGCGCAGAGCCGCAAAGAGCGCCGCCTGCTCCCCTGTTTTGCGCGCCGCCTGTGCCTTTTTCTTGCGCGCTACCTGTACTCTTCCAGCTTTTTGCCCAGCTGCACAAGATCGGCAGGCGTCACGATGTTGCGGATGCGCTCCCCCATCTTTCCGCGCTCGCTGACGACGACGGCGATGAGCTTTTTGTTGTTTTCAAAGGCAGAGAGCGCCTCCTCCACCGTATCCTTTTCGGAGAGGTAGCGGTAGTAGACGAACATGTCGCTCTCGTCCAGAACGTCGGAAACGGGCGTCTCCGAAAGGTAGGCATCCGCGCTCTGCCCGCGCGCGAGCAATGCGCCCAGCTCGCGGATGAGGCGGCGGTTGTTCACGATGCCGACCATCCGCTTGCCCTCGTACACGGGCAGGTTGCTGTGCCCCGTACGCGCGATGAGCAGCACCGCCTGCCGCAGGCTGACGCCCGCGTCGATGCTGACGATCTTTTTTTCGGGCAGCACGTCGCAAAGGCGGGGCGGCTCGCACAAGAGGCGGGCGATGCGCTCCATCGTTTGGGTCACCTCGTCGCAGGGGACGGCGATGACCTGCCCGTCCATGCTCTGGTGCACGATGGCGTTGCGCAGGCGCGCGTATTCGGCGAGGTCGTTTTCGTAGCGGCGCACGGTCGCGTTCTTTTCGGCGCAGCGGCGCACCACGTCCGTAAAGGACTGCCCGCTGCCGAAGTTGTACAGCGCGCGCAGCTGGGCGTCTATCTTGTTATACGCGCTCAGGAACGCGGCGGCGTTCGCCTTGTTGACGCAGTTTTCCATCGCTTACCTTGTGACCCGTTCGATATCCGCCTTGCGGCACATCACGATCAGCCGCGCGTTCGGGTCGAACACGTAATCGGCGGCGGGCAGCGGGTCGATCTTATCCCCGCACTTGACGGCGAGGATGTTCAGGTTGTACTTGACGCGCACGTTCTTGTCGCGGATGGTCTTGCCCTCCCACCCGCGCGGGGTCGGGATCTCGTAGATCGCGTATTCGGGCGTGAGCTGGATGTAGTCGAAAATGTTGTCCGCACTGTACCGCACGGCGAGTTTTTCCGCCATCTGCTTTTCGGCGAACACGACTTCGTCCGCGCCGTTGCGCAACAGGAATTTTGCCTGGATCTCGGTGGACGCGCGCGAAAGCACCCAGCGCGCCCCCGCCTCTTTGAGCAGCGACGTCGCTTCCAGCGAAGATTGGAAATTTTCCCCGACGGACACGACGCAAAGGTCGTAGCTGTCCACCGCGAGCGCTTCCAGCACGGAAGGTTTGGTCGCATCGCCGATCTGCGCGCTGGTCACATACGGCAAAAGCTCGTTCACGCGGTCTTCGTCCGTGTCCATGACCATGACGTCGTTGCCGAGATCCGCGAACTTTTTCGCCATGTACGAGCCGAACCTGCCCAGCCCGATGATGAGAATGGATTTCATTGTTCTCTCTCCGTTGTTGTTTTATTTTCCGCCGCGCACTCCTTTTCCAGCGCGAGGCGGTCGATCTTTCCGATGATGTTGACGGGCAGCTGTGCGCGGAACACGATCTCGCGCGGCACGGCGTAGGGCAAAAGCTGCCTGCGGCAGTTTGCAAGGATCTCTCCGCGCAGCGCCTCGCTCTCTTCGCCCTCCACGTACAGGCGCACGACCTGCCCGCGGAGCGGGTCGTTCACGCCCACGGCGCACGCCTTTGCAGCGCCCGCGGCGCACAGCGCCGCCGCCTCCACTTCCGAAGGGTATACGGGCACGCCGCTCACCTTTATCATATTTTTGACGCGCTGTTTAAAGTACAGGAACCCGTCCTCGTCCACATACCCGTAGTCGCCCGTGGCGAGCCAGCTGCGCCCGTCCGCTTCGACGATGGGCGAACGCTCCCCGTTCAGGTACCCGAGCATGCGCTGCTCGGTATCGAGGTAAATTTCCCCCACTTCGCCCGCAGGCTGCGCCCTGCCGTCCTTGTAGATCCCGATGACGGTGCCGGGCAGCGGGTAGCCGACGGAGCCGCCGCGCTCCTTTTTTGCGGTATTGACCACGCACACGCCCGCCGTTTCGGTCAGCCCGTAGCCCGCGCGGATGCGCGCGGAGGCGCCCTGCCGTCCGAGCACGGCGTTGAACGCGTCGATCTGCTCCTGCGGCATGCTGTCTCCGCCCACCCAGATATCCTTTAAGTTGGAAAGATCGCCTTGGGTGAACGCCTTTTCGCCCAGCAGTTTCAGGTACATCGTGGGCACGCCCGTAAGGATGTTGGCGCGGCTTTTTACGATCGCCTTTGCGCTGCGCTTCGCCTGAAATTTGATGCACATGACGTTGGTTTTGCGCATGAGCATGCACATATGCATGTTGATGCACAGCCCGTAGCCGTGAAAGATGGGCAGCACGTTGTACAGCGCCGTGTACGTTTCAATGGGGTCGGCGAGGAAGATCTGCGCCTTGGAGCACAGCCTGTTGCACACGTTGTTGCCGTGCGCGATGGTCTTCGGTTCGCCCGTCGTGCCGCCGCTGGAAAGGTAGACGGCTGGCTCTTCCGCCCCGAACGCCGCCTCGGGCACGCGCGGGTTGCCCCTGTTTTTCAGGTACGGTTCAAAGGAAGCGCCCGCAGCCGTGCGGCGGTTGGTCAGCCTGTAATACAGCCGCGCCGCCGCCCCCATATACCTGCCGCTGCCGCTCACCAGAAGGGGCACGCCGAAATCGTAACTGCCGCAGCGGTATAAGTCGTACACCACGAGCAGCTTGCTCTTGGTCGCCGCCGCGCTCTCTTTGAGCTTTTCGGGCGGAAGAAAGGGGTGAACGAGGTTGACCGCAGCCCCCAGCCTGTTCGCCGCATAAAACGCGAACACCGCCGCGGGCGAGTTGGGCAAGCAGAGCGTTACCGTATCCCCCTTGCCGATCCCGAATTCGGCGGATAAATTGTCCGCCAGCGTATCTATGCGCGAAAACACCTCGTCAAAGGTGTACTTTTTTCCGTAAAAATCGATCGCCGTGCGGATGGGCGAGGCGGAGATGTTCAATTTTGCTGCCCTGTACATCGAACAGTTTTCAGGCAAGGTCTGCATGGTGCTTTCCGTATTTCAGAAGATCGAAGTGAAGAGCGCGAACAGCGCCAGAAGCAGCGGGATCGCGATCATGTGCGTGACGTAGATAAACGCCGCGTGCCGCCCCAAAAAACAGAGCGGCCTGTTCCAATACCCGTCCAGCCGCGCAAAGGTGTACTTTGCGTCCGTGTGGTAGATGAGCCGCCCGACGATGCCGCCGACCAGGATGAACGCGGCGTACGGCAGCACGGGGAAATAGTCTGACGAGCGGAAATCGAACTGCTTTAAATCGAGGAAGACCGACAAAAAGTTCCCCTGCTCCTGCGTTGCGCCCGCGCCGAGGATATCCTGCAAGGTCACGTCCGTCGTGAACCGCCAGAACCCGCCCGACGCGCTGAAATGCCCGAAGCAGGTAAAATAGACGATAAACAGCACGGCGCCAAACAGCCCGGGGAGGAAGCGGACGAGCTTTTTCGCCCGCTGCGCGCGGCGGCCTTGCCCGAGCGAATCGGCGATCGCCGCGGCGGCATTGTCGAGCAGGGCGTACAGGAACACGCCCATCGCGATCATGTGGATGACGCCGTATTGGATGAGGCTGTAAAAATTCGACCCTGCAAACAGCGTTTCGTCTAAAATGGACGTGACGCAGGTGATGCCGCAGGCGACCAGCGCGAGGGGCACGAAGCGGCGGAAGTTGCCGCGCGTGAGGGTGGAACTGACGCCGCACAGCAAAAAGAAACAGCTCGTGGTGAGCAGCCATACCTGCTGCCGCAGCTCCCAGCTGTAACAGTACCACCGCGCCGCGTCCATCCAATCGGTGAACAGCGACGTGCCGAGCACCTCGTTTATGGTGGGCATGACGTTGATGATGCAGTGCATGAAATGATCGAAGATCATCAGAAACACGCACAGCCCGCGCAGGAAGTCTATCTCCCAATAGCGCTCCGCCTTGCCGCAATAGCGGCGCGTCAGCTTTATGTACCCGTCCCGCCCGGGATTGTCGATATCGATCCCCTTAACGTACATCCCGTTCAGTTTAACACTTTTGCGCGCGCTTGTCAATCGCCCGAGCCGCCCTCGCCGAGGCCG
>CASDPE010000144.1 GCA_949282395.1 uncultured Bacillota bacterium
TTCGGCATCCGCATCGAAGATACGCCCGCGCCCGAACCGCCCGCCAAAGAGCAGACGGGCTCGGTCTACATCCGCTCCCTGACCGACGGGCTGACCGTCCGCTCCGGCGCGGGAACGGGCTATTCCGCACTCGGGCACATCAACAAGGGCGATATGCTGCATTACGAAGGTAAGAGCGGCAGCTGGTATAAGACCGTTTACAAAAACAAGACCGCCTATATCAGCGCAAGCCCTTCTTACACGCAGCTGTACGAAATGGAACACGAAAATCCTGCCGATTCCGCCGTGGAAGCCGTCATCAACGAGGGACTGAACCTACTCGGGTACACTTATGTATACGGCGCCGTGCGGCTGCACGACGGCAAAGGAAATCTTTTGAAAAATTTCGACGCTACAAAGTACGACTGCTCATCCCTTATGCAATACATCTTCTACCACGGAGCAGACGTACACCTGCAAGTTACGACGCGCACGCAAGTCGTGCAGGGCACGCACGTACCCAAAGCAAGGATCGAACGCGGCGACCTGCTCTTTTTCACCAACTCCACGCGCTACAACAAGACGGGCGTGGAACGCATCGGGCACGTCGCGCTGTACCTCGGCGACAATCATATCCTGCACACGGCGTCCGATTACGCCGTCATCGAACCCATCAGCAGCACGCGCTGGGGATACTTCGTTGAGGCGAGACGGGTACTGTGACAAAAGAGCCGCGCTTTTGCAAAAGCGCGGCTCTTCCATGTTTGCATAATACTATACCAGGCGTGAACCGTTGATAATGAGCACAAACTTGCTGCCGAGAAAGTCTGCCGCTCTCCTGCAAAGCTGCATGCGGGCAAAATAGATCTCAAAATAATCCATGACGGAACAGATCGCCGTATCGATGGTGATGTTCAGCACGATCTCGTTTGCCGCCTGATCCACATACACATGCGAACGCTCCGCCGCAAGATTCACGCGGTCATGGATGTTCATGTTCTCCATGCTCATGCGCGTACTGTTTTTCCGCACGCGGCTCTTGTGAACATCCGCCTTATCCGCCAGAATGAGCGCGGCAGTGATGTCACTGACGGGCAGCCCCTTGCCTTCATCGTGGTTGCCGATCGCCATCATGATATCCGCGGCGTCACGGTATCCCATACCCATCCTCGTCAGGATCTTATACGCGAGGATCGCCCCGCTCTGCGCATGGTCGTAGCGGTTGATGCTGTTGCCGATATCATGCAGATACCCCGCAATGCGCGCCATTTCCACGCGCTGCGCGTCGCCGCCGAGCGCCTCCAATATCTCCCCCGCCCATTTGCTGACGATGCCGGAATGCCGCACCGAGTGCTCGGTAAAGCCGAGCGCTTCGATCTGGTTTTCGGCTATATACATGATCGCCTTGACCTCGGCGTCCTCTTTTACGTCCTGAATGCCGATCAAAGTTTAAATTCCTCTACGGTGATGTTTGCGTAGATCTCGTCATACTTTTCTTTGGTGAACGAGATCGTTCCGAACGTGGTGACCGTCGCCGTGCCTGCCGCAACGCCCGCGCGCAGGATCTCTTCCGTAGAAGCGCCTTGCTGCAGCGCCAGCGCAGCCGCAGCGACCATCCCGTCGCCCGCGCCGACCGTCGAATTGATCGCCACATTGATGCTCTTGCAATAATAGTTCTTTGTTCCGTCCGTTATGATCGCACCGCGCTTGCCCAAAGAGAGCAGCACGCGCTTCGCGCCCTTATCCAACAACGTATAGCAGGCGCGCACCAGATCGTCACGCGACTTCAATTCCTTTTGCAGCGTGTTTTGCAGCTCGTCTTTATTCGGCTTCACAAGGTCAAGCCCCGCCGAAAGCGCCGAAAGCAGCTTCGCCCCTTCCGTATCCGCGATCTTGAGCGTGTTCGGCGCGGCAACGCTGAAAAGTTTGCCGTAATAGCTGCTGTCCACCCCCTGCGGCAAACTGCCCGAAACGACCATCACGTCGCTCGTTTTGGAGAGGTTGGCGACCATCTCGACAAGCTGCGCCTGCTTGGTTTCACTGATGCTTTCGCCTACGTCGTTGACCTCGGTAAGCATGGATTTGTTGTCGATAAACTTGTAGTTCTCCCGCACGCGCCCTTTGTTCCAGATAAAGACGCTCGGCACCCCTTCGCGGTCCAGCGCGTGCTCGAACAGCGAACCGTTTTCATTGTACATGAACCCCGTCGCATAGCTCTGCCCTTTCAGCCGTGCAACGCCGATGGCTACATTCAGCGCCGCACCCGTAAAACTGAGCGTCTTGTTCTTTACGTGGTCGATCTTCCCGACGTTGAGCGAATCCAGCTCGATCGTAACGTCGGTACAAGGATTGAGGCAGACGGTGAGGATCATGGTTCCTTTCCTTCCTTTTGGTCATATTTCTGTGCCCGAATGACCTTCCATATTTTATTATAGTACATTTTTCAAAGAATTTCAATACCTCTTTTGAAATTTTTTGTGTTTTTGCAAAGAAAATTTACCATATTTTAGCAAAACGTTCACCGAAAACCGACCGTTTCCCTTCATTTTATACAATACGGCAAAAGGGGCAGCCGCACACAGTGCGGCTGCCCCCCTTATTTTCTGTTTATTACATGGAGATCATTTGCAGCGTTTCATACAGTTCGTAATTGAACTTCTTCTTCATGCTGACCGCCTCGATGATGTCAAGGTCGATGATCTCGTTTTTATGGATCCCGACGACGCGGTTGCCGATCCCGTCACGCAGCAGGCGCACCGCCTTGTTGCCGAACTGTGCAGCAAGCATCCTGTCCGCCATCGAAGGCGAACCGCCGCGCTGCACGTGCCCGATGGTCGTGCCGCGCACCGAATACGTCGTCATCGCCTGCAGCTTTTTGGAAAACTCGTCCGCCGTGGAAACGCCTTCCGCAAGCACGATGATGTTGGAGTGCTTTCCGTTCGCACGGCTGCGGTTGATGCGGAGAACAACGTCCTCCATATCGTACGCGATCTCCGGCACGATGATGATCTCGGCGCCGCTGGCAATACCCGAATACAGCGCGATGTCGCCGCAGCGGCGGCCCATGACCTCCACTACGCTGATACGCTCATGCGAGGTCATCGTGTCACGCAGTTTGTTGATGATATCAAGGCAGGTGTTGACCGCCGTATCGAACCCGAGCGTGTAGTCCGTATATTCGAGGTCGTTGTCGATCGTGCCGGGAATGCCGATCGTGGGGATCCCGTACTCCTCGCTCAGGCACTTCGCCCCGCGGAAAGAACCGTCACCGCCGATGACGACCAACCCTTCAATGCCGTGGTCGTTCAGCGTTTTGACCGCCTGCTTCTGCCCTTCCACGGTATACATCTCCACGCAGCGCGCCGTACGCAGCATCGTGCCGCCGCGCTGTACGATATCGGAAACGCTGCGCATCTCCATCGGCACCATATCGTCGTTGATGAGCCCCGCATACCCCTGGCGGATACCGAAGATCTCCATCCCGAAATATTTTGCCGTACGCACGACCGCCCTGATGCAGGCGTTCATGCCGGGGGCATCGCCGCCGCTCGTCAAAATGCCGATCCTCTTCATAAACCGAACCTCCGATCTGTGAACATATGCTTACGTAAGTGCATCTCAGCTTGCATCGCCATTATAGCAGATACGCAAAAAAAAGCAAAGTGTTTTACACACACGCCGCAGCGGGAATGCAAAACCTTAACAAACCGAACATTTTTTAGTAAAACGCAACGATATTCTATACGCAAAACAACGGATTTGCCGCGCAAAGCGGCCGATCACGTGCGCACGATATCCGCTTCGTCCAAAAACAGCCCCAGCTCCCCGCGCAAACCATGGCAGTCGTTGATGTTCGTCATTTTATACAGCTTATCCCCGCGCTTGATCTTGACGACCGTGTCACCGTTCATATAGTGCGCGAACAGCGCCGTAAATTCTTCAAAATCCTCTTCCGTGAGCGCCGTGGCGTTCAGCCAAAGCGCGTGCGCGCGTGCGCGCGGCTTCGCTGCCGCAGCCGCCTGTGCCGCGCCCTGCCCCGCCTCCGATTCGGGGTCATACTCTGTCATCCTGTCCAAAATTATCACGGGTGCTTTTTCCGAACTCACCTGCAGCTTCCCTTCCACCCGCACGATCTTATCGTTCGCGAGCACGTCGCGGATGCGCTCGTAGACGGAGGGAAAGGCGACGCATTCGATGCCGCCGTACAGATCCTCAATGGTGATGAACGCCATGGGCGAACCAGACCGCGTATTGATGCGCTTGTAGGTACCGACGATGCCGCCCATCGTGACGTGCTCGCCGTCGTTGAGCTCGGGGTAGCTGCGGTTGCCGTCCTCGTCCTCTTCAAAATTCTGCATTTTCAGGCAGGAGAACGAACAGTCTTTAAACGCGGCGGCATATTTTTCAAAGGGATGCCCGCTCACGTAAACGCCCAAAACGTCCTTTTCCCGCGCCAGCTTTTCGCCCGTTTCCATTTCGGGCATGGCGGGAAAATCGACGACGGAATTATCCTCTTCGATCAGATCGCCGAACAAACTCATCTGCCTGCTCGCATGCTGCTTGGCGATCTTATTGGCGCGGTCAAGCACGCTTTCGTATACGGCGAGCAATTGCGAACGCCGCACGCCGAAACAATCGAACGCGCCCGCAGATATCAGCCCTTCCAACATGCGCTTGTTCAAGAGCGCCGCACAGCGGAAAACAAAGTCGGGGAAGTTTTTGAACTCTCCGTGTTCGTTGCGCTCCTCGATGATCTTT
>CASDPE010000145.1 GCA_949282395.1 uncultured Bacillota bacterium
CACGCCGCGTTCGGCGGCGAACGCTTCCAGCCGCTGGCAGGCGCGCGGCAGGGTGTAAGACGGGTCGTAGTACCGCAGCGCGTCCGCATCCGCGCCCGCCTTGGGGGCGGAGGACGCCGCCGCTTTCTCCTCTTCGTCCGAAAAGAGGCTGTCAAACAGTTTTTCATACGGCTGCGCGGGGTGGATGGTCTTGTCTGCCGTGTTTTCTTTGGCGACGGTGACCGCCTTCCGCTTTGCCTTTTTGCGCAGGCTCCTGCCCACGAGCCAGAGGATCAGCCCGAGCAGCGCAAGCAGCACGCACCCGCCGAACAGGATCAGCTCAAAGCCGAGGTACCATACGTTCAGCACGCCCAAAAGGTCGAACAGTGCCAGCGCCAGCGCCGCAACGGCGAAGATGAACAGGAGCGTAAGCCCCGCGACACACATCTTTCTGCCCTGCTTGCCCGCAGCCTTCACGTCTCCGAGGGTGTACCCGCCCGAAAGCACGTTGGAATACGTCTGCAAATAGTCAGACATGCGCTCGGCGCTGCGCGGCAGCTTTTCGCCCGCCAGCTGCATCACGCCCGTCAGGCGGATATCCGAAACGGACGCGCCGACGTAGACGCCGTAATCGCCGATCTCCATTGCGTACCTGCCGCCCGAGAACACCGCCAGCGAAGCGGGATCGACGGCGAGCGAGATCCTGCGCGATTCGCCCGGCTTTAACTGCACTTTGGCGAACGCCTTCAGCTCGCGCCGCGGGCGGGGCAGCGCGGGATTGTTTTTGCCGATGTACACCTGCGCGACCTCGCTGCCCGCGCAGCGCCCCGTGTTGCGCACCGTGAACGAAACGGTGTTGCCATTCACTTCCAGGCGGGAATACTCAAACGAGGTATAGCTCAGCCCGAAGCCGAAGGGATAGCGCATTTTCAGCCGCGCCGTATCGTAATTGCGGTAACCGATGAACACGCCGACCTTGTTTTTGCCCGCCTCTTTGTTGGCGCGCAGGGTGGCGAAATAGCCGTCGGGATCGTCGTAACAGGTGGCGGCGAGCCTGCCCGAAGGGCACACCGCGCCCGAAAGCACGGCGCACAGCGCCTCGGCGCCGTGTACGCAGCCGACGGGCGCAAGCAGCACCGCCTCTGCCTTTGCGTCAAAAGACAGATCCGTGTTCAGCCTGCCCGCCAGCACGGCGACGATCTTTTTGCCGCGCGCGGCGAGCGCCGCCACAAGCGCGAGCTGGTTGGCGGGAAGTTTCACCTTCCCTTCGGCGACCATCTTATCCTCGCGCTGCGCGTCCGACCCGAGGAAGAGCACCACGGTATCGGCAGCGTCCGCGCACATGCACGCCTGTTCGAGCAGGTCGTCGCTGCGGTCGCCCGCCATATCGTACCCCGCCGCCGCGCCGACGACGGTATAGCGCTTATCCTGCGCGAGCGTTTCGGCGAACGCCGTTTCCGACGTGCGCCCGTCCGGCGAGGGGATCCTGCCGATGACGGCGACGCGGCTGCCCGCTTTCAGCGGGAGGATGCCCCTGTTTTTCAACAGCACGATGGATTCCGCCGTTGCCGCAAAAGACACGTCCTGCGGGAACCCCTCTCTGCCGCTTGCGGCGAACTGCCCGCAGAGGAAGGCGAGATCCAGCGCCCTGTCTGCCGCCTCGTTGAGCACCGCCTCGTCCAGCGCGGTGCCTGCGGCGCACGCCGATTCCAGCTCTTCCGGGCTGCTTTCGCCGCGGTACACCGCCTCTTTGAGCTGTTTGAAGTTCGTATACGCTTCGCGCAGCAGCGTCACATCCCCCGACCAGAGCAGCGCGCCCGCCGCAAGGCTTGCCGCGCCGCGGTCTTTATCCGCCGAGGTGCACACGGTGAAGCCGTTCGGCGACGCCTTGCGCAGATAGCCGCCGATCATGTTCGTGTTGATGTTCCTGTACTTGCCCGAAAGCGCCGTGCAGGAATAGGAAACGGCGGGGTTTTCGCCGCTCGCATACGAGGCGAAGGGGCGCAGGAAATACTCGTGCAGCGTGCGGCCGTTCGGCGCCTTGTCAAGGAAGGAGACGTCCTTCCCGTTCAGAGCGCAGCCGCTCATGCAGGGCAGCACCCCGCAGGACTTGTACGCGTCCGTCAGCGCGCGCGCATACACGTCGGCAAGGTACGGATCCTCGCTCATGCCGCGCTCGTATGGGTCGCTTTTCAGCCGCAGCGGCGGCGTGAACATGAAGTTCACCCCGTCTGCATGCGCCTGCGCCGCGAGCATCGCCGCCGCCTCGTGCATGAGCCCCGCGTTCCAGCTGTTCGCCATCTGCTCGAAGGCGGGCAGCACGTACCCGCAGCGCGCGTTCGCGCGGTTGGGGCCCGTGTAGCGGAAGGCGGGCACGCCGACTTCGGCAAGGGCGGGATCCGCCAGCGCTTTGAGGGACGCCGCCAAAGAAAGTTTTTGCTCGTCCGTCAGTGTTCCGATGATCTCTTCGTATTTCATATCCCACTCCGAAAGGTCATTGTGCGGCTTCGGCATCCTGCGGGATGCCGAACGCCGTCAGCCTGAAATAGATACAATCTTCATAGTCCGCGCCCGACGCGTCTTTCTCGTACGTGACGGTGAGCGTATCCCCTGCGGTAAGCTGCAGGATGAGGGCGTATTCCACCCAGCCTCTGTTGCCGCTGTTCTCGTATTGCAGATCCCCGTTCAGGTACACGCGCAGATAGTCGCAGTTTTGTTCGCTGCTCACCTTGTACGAGAAGAAGAGCTCTACACTCGGATCTTGTATGCGCACGGTAAACGTAGCAGAGGAACTATCCGCTTTGTTCGTGGAAACGATCGCCTGCTCCTCTTCGTCATAGGCGAAGGGGTACGTGCCGTCGTTTATGATCCAATCCGCGCTTTCCAGCTTATCCGCGCCGACCACGACGCCCTGCTCGCCGCAGGCGCTGCAGACGCCGTTTGCGGACGGCGAATGCCCCGTGGCGGGGATGCTCTCCGTTTGCAGCACTTCCCCGCAGACGGTGCAGCGCTGCTCGCGCACGCCCTCGTCCGTGCAGGTGGGCGGAACGCTCTCCACCCATTCGGTCTGCATATACGACACAACGTCCCCGTCGCGGTCGTACGTCCACTGCCGATCGCCGTGCACACAATCCGTATAATAATATACATACGCGTAGCCCGCATACGGGTTGCCCGCCGTGAGCGTGTTCCACTGCCCCTGCGTGCCCTCGTAATAAACGGTGCTCGGGAAGCCGTACCCGAAGGCGTCCGACGCCATGCGCTGCACGGACGAAGGGATGAGGATGCTGTTCACCCAATGATCTTTGAAGATGTTCGAGTCGAGCGCATACCGTTCGATCCGCGTGCCGTTGTAGGTAAAGGACTGCGGCAGGTGCAGCGGCCATTCGTCCTCGCCGCCGCTGTAATAGACGAGCGACCATTCGCTGCCGTCGCGGACGAAGAAGAAGGAGCCCTCCTCCACGAGCAGGCTGGCGGCATTGTAGGAATCGTACACGATGAACGCATAGTACGCGACGTACCCGTACCCCGTTTCGCCCTTCGCCACGCGCAGGGAACTGCCGTTGTACACTTCGTACAGCTGCGTGCAGCCGTAAAACGCGTAGCTGTCGACCGAACGGAGCGACGAGGGCAGCCGCACCTCGCGCAGGGCATTGCAGTTTGCGAACGCGTATTCGCCGATCGAAGAAAGCCCTTCGGGGAAGGAGAGCGCCGTAAGCGACGAGCAGCCGTTGAAAGCGTTTTCCAGGATGACCTGCACGCTGCCGATCGAGAGCTCTGTCAGATTGCTGTTGGAAACGAACGCGTAGCTGCCGATCGTGCCGACCCGCTGAATGGCGACCTCTTGCAGCGAATAATCATAGCCGAAGGCATAACTTCCGATCGTATCGACGGTGCCGATGCTGACCTTTTGCAGCGAATAACAGTTGAGGAACGCGTTCATGCCGATCGCATCGACGGCGCCGATGGCGACCTCTTGCAGCGAATTGCAGCCTTCAAAGGCGCTGCTCCCGATCGTGCCGATCTCTTCCGCTTCAAACCTTTGCAGCGCACTGCCCGTAAATGCGTGATCGCCGATCGTATCGGCGCTGCCGAGTTCGACGCTGCCGAGCGAATAGGTGTATGCAAACGCCGCCTCGCCGATCGTGCCCGCCGACTGAATGCCGACGGTTTGCAGCGCGGAACAGTTGTTGAACGCGTTCATGCCGATCGTGCCCACGCTGCCGAGCGTGACGGTCTGCAACCCGTCGCAATATTCAAACGCGCTTGCCCCGATCGTTTCCGCCGCGTTCACGGTGACGCGTTCCAGCGAATCGCAGTCTGTAAAGGCGTTCATGCCGATCGTGCCCGCTTGTTCGATCGTAACGCTTTGCAGCGAACCGCTCCATGCAAACGCCGCCTCGCCGATCGTGTTCACGACGGCGAAATGCACCTGCGTAAGGGAACTCTCCGCAAAGGCGTAGGCGCCCACTTCCTGCACGGCGCTGCCGAATTCGGCGCGGGTGAGCGAGCCGTCGCGGTAGAAGGCATACGGCGCCACGACGCACGGGCGCCCGCCCGCTTCGGCAGAGCAGAGCGCCCCGGCGTCCAGAACGGACGCGCCGTTGCTGCCCGTGATGACGAACAGCGACCCGTTGCGCGCATAGGTGATGCCGTTCCGCTCCGAATGCTGCAAAGGATCGAAACCCGTGTACCGGGTATGGATGAGCACCGCGGCAAGGGCGACCGAACCGTGCTCATAACTGCCCGATTCAAGC
>CASDPE010000146.1 GCA_949282395.1 uncultured Bacillota bacterium
GTGCGGGCGCGGGCTGCGCCTGCGGCGCGGGAGCTGCCGCCACTTCGCTCTTGTAATTGTTCAGGTTGCTCTTCATGGCGCGGATCATATTGTCCATGTCCTCGGCAAAGAGGTCGCCGCACTTTGGGCAGCGGAGCTGTGAATCGTCTGCGGCATAGCCGCAATTTTTACAGATCTTCATTCCTTCACCCTTTCAGGCATGATTCCCGCGCGCAAAAGGCGCGCAAAGGTACCTGCTATTATTATAAATGCTGAAAGCGCCGTTGTCAATCCCGCAGCGAAAATCGGGCGATATTTTTCTTTGGCAGTTCCTGCCGCAGCAAAACCGCCTCATCTTTATTGCCGCCGATGACCGCCCCTCACTTTTTATTGAAGTTGTCTTTGAGAGACACGATCTCGGACAGCACGAACGTTTCCCCTTCCCTGCACGTTTTGTAGTAGCCCGTGCGAAGGAGCTGGAAGGGCGTGCCCTCCGCCGCCTCCGCGAGGTACGGCTCCGCCGCGCCCGCGAAGATGCGTTCGCTGTTCTCGTTCATGCGCTCCGAAAAGTCCTGCCCCGCATAGTCCGCGTCGCGCAGCAGGCTCTCGTACTGCCGCACTTCGGCGGGAACGCATGCTTCCGCGTTCACCCACTGGATGACGCCCTTCGCCTTGATCCCGCTCGTATCGCTGCCGCTGCGGCTTTCGGGGATATAGGAACAGAGCACTTCGGTCACGTTGCCCGCGTCGTCCGTGTTCCAGCCGTCGCAGCGCACGATGTACGCGTTTTTAAGGCGCACCACCCCGTCCTTTTTGAGGCGGAAGTACTTGGGCGGCGGGTCGAGCGAAAAGTCCGAACGCTCGATCAGAAGGTGCTTGCCGAACTTCACCCTGCGCGTGCCCGCGCCCTCGTCCGTCGGGTTCTTGTCGAAGTCCAGCTCCTCTTCGCCCTCGTAATTGGTGATCGTGAGCGGGAGCAGGTCGACGATGCCCATCGCGCGCTCCGCATGCGCGTTGAGGTATTCGCGCACGCACGCCTCGAAGTAGGAATATTCGCATTCGGACTGCGCCTTGGCAATGCCGATGCGCGCGCAGAAGTCGCGCACCGCCGCGGCGGGGATGCCGCGGTTGCGCAGCCCGGACAGCGTGGGCATGCGCGGGTCGTCCCAGCCGTGCACCTTCCCCTCTTCGACCAGCTTTTTAAGGTAGCGCTTGCTCATCACCGTGTTGGTGATGTTCAGCCGCGCGAACTCGATCTGCCGCGGCTTGGGGTCGAACCCGAGGGAGATGCCCACCCAGTCGTACAGCGGGCGGTGATCCTCGAATTCAAGGGTGCACAGCGAATGCGTGACCCCCTGCAGATAGTCGCAGATGGGGTGCGCGTAGTCGTACATGGGGTAGATGCACCACTTGTCGCCCGTGCGGTGGTGCGTCGCGTGCAAAATGCGGTAGATGACGGGGTCGCGCATGTTCACGTTGGGGGACGCCATGTCGATCTTCGCGCGCAGGCATTTCTCCCCGTCCGCGTATTTGCCCGCCTTCATCTCGCGGAACAGCTTTAAATTCTCCTCGGGCGTGCGGCCCCTGTACGGGCTTTCGATACCCGGCTCGGTGAGCGTGCCGCGCGTGTTTTTGATCTCCTCGGCGGAGAGGTCGCATACAAATGCCTTCCCTTCGAGGATGAGCCGCTCGGCAAATTCGTAGATGGTGTCGAAAAAGTCGGAGGCGTAGCACTCGCGCGCCCATTCATAGCCCAGCCAGTGGATGTCCGCGCGGATGGCGTCGACGAACTCCGTCTTTTCCTTGGATGGGTTCGTATCGTCGAAAAAGAGGTTGCACTTGCCGCCGTATTTGAGCGCGGTGCCGAAGTTGACGAACATGCTCTTCGCGTGCCCGATGTGCAGGTAGCCGTTCGGCTCGGGCGGGAAACGCGTCTGCACCTGTTCGGGGCGCAGCTTGCCCGCGGCAATGTCCTCGTTTATGATCTGTTCGATGAAGTTGGTCGCTTCGGGAATGACGGTTTTTTCTTCCATGGGTCGAATACTCCTTGCCGCCCCTTTCGGGCGGACGGCGCGCGGCTTTTGTTGACAGCCGCATGCTTTTGCTATATACTGTACCCCGAACAAGGGCGGGGCATCGGTCCCGCCGCAAAAACGGAGGTCTTACGAATGAAGAGGCACATCAAATTCGCGCTCGTCTACGCCGTGCTCGCCATGGCGTGCGGCGTGTTCTACCGCGAATTCACCAAGGCATATGCCTTTACGGGCGACACCGCGCTCGGCAAGGTGCATACGCACCTGTTCCTGCTCGGCATGGTCGTGTTCCTGCTGTTCGCGCTGTTCGACGCAAAGCTGGACCTGCGGCACAGCAAACTGTACCTGCCCTTTATGATCGTGTACAACGCGGGCGTCGGCGTCATGAGCGTCATGCTCATCGTGCGCGGCGTGTTCGACGTGACGGGCGGCATGTCCGCAGGCGCGGACGGCGCCGTTTCGGGCGTCGCGGGGCTGGGGCACATCCTCGTCGGCGCGGGCATCGTCCTCTTTTTTGTCATGCTGCTGCTTTCGCTGCGCAAAGGCAAGCAGGGCGCGGACGCGGCAGAAGCCGCCGCATGCGCGCAGGGCGAAACAGAAAACAAAGAGAGCGAATAGGTCTTTTCTGCCGATCGGAACGGGGCGCGGCGCACAGCCGCCGCCCTGTTTTTTTATTTTATTGCCGCTTTATCGTCATTTGCCCCGCCGCAAGCAAGACAAACACAGCTATGCGACGCGGATTCAAACAATTAATCATCTATTGCGCGTGCAAAACAACCGCGCGAGCCGTTTCGGCTTGGAGACGCGAGCAGAGCAAGGAAGGCGCGGCTTTGCGAGGGGAGCGTATACAGACATACGTGACCCGAAGCAAAACGCAAGCCTGACATGGCTATGCGACGCGTATGCGAAGCGAAACCTTAGGATAGCCCGACGATCTCCCCGCTACTATCCACATCGATCTTTTCCGCAGCGGGATGCTTACCCAATCCCGGCATGAGCATGATATTGCCGGCGACGGCAACGACGAATCCTGCGCCGCCTTTTACGATGATGTCGCGCACGTGCACGGTAAAGCCCGAAGGCCTGCCGACAAGTTTTGCGTTATCGGAGAGGGAGTACTGCGTTTTGGCGATGATGACGGGCGTTTTGCCGTACCCGCGCGCCTCCGCTTCGGCGATCTTGGCGCGCGCCGTCTCTGAAAAGGTGACGCCGTCACCGCCGTATACGTTCTTTACGACGTCCGCGATCTTCTTTTCGATGGGGTCGTTCAGATCGTAGGCAAAGTGCAGCTCGCTCTTTTTTTCTGCGGCGGCAAACACCGCCTTTGCAAGCTCTTCGCCCCCTTCGCCGCCCTTTAAGAACACGTCGGTGAACACGGCTTCCGCGCCCGCGCGCTCTACGGCGCGCATCACCGTTTCGATCTCGGCGGGGGTATCGCTCGCAAAGCGGTTCATGGCGACGACGACGGGCTTGTTGTACACCTTTTGCATAGTTTCAACGTGCTTTAAAAGGTTGGGCATGCCCGCTTCGAGGGCGGGGATGTTCTCTTCGGAAAGCGCCGCCTTATCCGCGCCGCCGTGCAGTTTGAGCGCTTTGACCGTAGCCACCACAACGATGCAGTCCGGCTGGATGCCCGCCACGCGGCACTTGGTATCCAAAAACTTTTCCGCGCCGAGGTCGGCGCCGAACCCCGCTTCGGTGACCACCCAATCGGCAAGCCCCAGCGCCGCATATGTGGCGAGGATGCTGTTGCAGCCGTGTGCAATATTCGCGAAGGGGCCGCCGTGCACGATGGCGGGCGTGCCTTCGAGCGTCTGCACGAGGTTGGGTTTGATTGCGTCCTTCAACAGCGCGCACATCGCGCCCTCCACGCCCAGATCGCGCGCGTAGACGTATTCGCCCTTCCTGTTTTCGCCGACGATGATGTTGCCGAGCCTGCGTTTTAGGTCGGCAAGCGACGTTGCAAGGCATAAGATCGCCATGACCTCGCAGGCGGCGGTGATCTCAAAATGCTCTTCGCGCGGGCAGCCCTCTCCGCGCTGCCCGACGGTGACGTTGCGCAGGCTGCGGTCGTTCATGTCCATACAGCGGCGGAAGTAGATCTTTTCGGGGTCGATGTCCAACTCGTTCTCGCGGAAGATATGGTTGTCCAGCACGGCGCACAGCAGGTTGTTCGCCGCCGTGATGGCGTGCAGGTCGCCCGTGAAATGCAGGTTGATATCCTCCATGGGCACGACCTGCGCATACCCGCCGCCCGCCGCGCCGCCTTTTATGCCGAACACGGGCCCGAGCGACGGTTCGCGAAGAGCCAGGCACACCTTTTTGCCCAGCCGCCGCATGCCGTCCGCCAGCCCGATGGAGACGGTCGTTTTGCCCTCGCCCGAGGCGGTGGGGTTGACGGCGGTGACCAGCACGAGCCTGCCGCGCCGCGCCTGCGGCACACGGCAGAGCTTCGCCTTGTATCTGCCGTAGCGCTCGATGTCCTCTTCGCCCAGCCCGAGCGAGGCAGCCACCTGCCCGATCTCCTTCATTTTGCAAGCTCTTGCAATTTCAATGTCGCTCAGCATACTCCCCTCCGTATTTTGTTTCGCCGCGCTCTCCCCGCCGGGCGGCGGGGTCAGGCGTCCTCTTCGCAGCCGTGCGGCAGGCGCAGGCTCTGTGCATCCGCCTCGAACAGCTCCCCTGCCCGCACAAACCCGAAACGGGC
>CASDPE010000147.1 GCA_949282395.1 uncultured Bacillota bacterium
CCTCGTCTCCGCCCTGCGCGCGCAGCAAAAGCGCATCGCCGCCCTGGAAGAAAAATGCGGCGGCAGAGAATAAAGAGAGCGGCGGGAGGGGCGGCGCGTTGCCTTCGCTGCCCGTGCGCATAGCCGTTGCGCGCATATCGCAGCGGTTGTGCGCGTGCTGCGGCAGCTGCGCGCATACCGCCGTTGTTCCTTTCCCCGTCGGATTTTCTGCGGCGCGGCGCTTTTTATTGACAGCTCTGCGCGGAACTGCTATAATTATGCGGTAAGGGAGCCGCCTGCCGCCCGTTTGCGGCGGCTTGCGGCGTACCCGCAAAAGAAGGAGCGTTTTTTCGATGAGCATTCGCAAAAGGATATTTGTTCCGCTGCTTGCGTTCGTGCTGCTGTTCACGGCAGTGCTGCTTACGGCGTGCGGCGGGAAAGAGGAGGAGATCGACCCCGCGGCGGTCGTGTCTTCGGTCAGCGTCAGCACCCCGTCCGTCGTGCTGGACATGCAGGAGAACAAGACGGCGGAGATCACGGCGCGGATCGCCACCTCCGAGTCGGGCGCGGACGTCACCGTCGACTGGAAGTCCGATTCGCAGGGCGTGGCAACGGTCAGCGGCAGCGCGGAAACGGACGGCGAAGGCGAGGACACGGAGACCGTCTACAAGGGCACGGTCACGGCGGTGGGCAACGGCGTTGCCATCATCACCGTTTCGGCGGGCAACAAGAGCGCCGTGTGCGTCGTCGCCGTCACCGATACCGTCGTGTCGGACGCCGAAGAGCTTGCCGCCGCTGCCGCCGCTGCGGAGAGCGGCGCGGTCATCGCGCTCAAAGCGGGCGAATACACGGAGGGCGTCGCGCTTACCGCCGCGCAGAACGTCTCGCTGGTCGGGGCGGGCGAAGACGAGGTCACGATCAACGGTACGGTCGCGTTCAACGGCGGAGGGGCTTGCTTCCTTTCCGGGGTGACGATCAAAGCGGGGGCGGCGGATGCCGCCGTATCCGTGGCGGGCGGCGGATCTTCGCTGATCGTGCGCGGCGTGCGCATCGAAGGCACGGCGGACGCGAAAACGGAGCTCGGCATCGCCCTTGCCGTCGGCGAAGGCGCGGAGGGGCAGGGGACGAAGCTGCGCATTTACGACAGCTCGTTCGCAAACGTCGTCTGCGCGATGCGCGCAGACAGCCTTGCCGCCGTGATGCGCGTCGGCTTCAACGGGTGCGATCACCAATTCCGCGACGCAAACGGCTCGTATGCGGAGATCGGAAGGGCGTAAAACGGCGCTTCGGAGCGCTTTTGCATAGAACGGTATTATCTGCGCGCGGCTGCTTTTGCAGCCGCGCGTTTTGATTTTGCCCGCCCTTCGGCGGGCCTTTTTTGTTTTGCTTTCCCAGAAACAACAACATACAACAAAAACTTTTTATAAAACCACAAAAAATTCCGTATATATGTTGACATTTGTGTTGTTTCGTGCTATAATCACGATGAATCGTGAAAGGATACGGAGGAAAGGCTATGGCAAAATTCTATGCGGAGACGATCGCAAAGAGCGGCAGGATCGACCGTTTGAAGGAAGACCTGTTCCGTAAGATGCCCGAGATCGAGTCTGCGCGCGCACGGCTGCTGACCGAATCGTATAAGCAGACGGAGAACGAGCCGATCATCATGCGCCGCGCCAAGGCGTTCTATCATATCCTGGAAGGGCTGCCCGTCGTCATCCGCGAGGGCGAGCTGGTCGTGGGCAGCACCACGCTTGCGCCGCGCGGCTGCCAGACGTACCCCGAATTTTCCTATGAATGGCTGGAAGCGGAGTTCGATACCGTCGCCACGCGCACGGCGGATCCCTTCTTTATTTCGGACGAGGCAAAGCGCGAGATCGCCGAGGCGGACAAGTATTGGAAGGGCAAAACGACGAGCGAGCTTGCCACTTCTTACATGGCGCCCGAAACGCTCACCGCCATGCGGCACAACCTGTTCACGCCGGGCAATTATTTTTACAACGGCGTGGGGCATGTGACGGTGCACTACGATTGGGTGCTTGCCGTGGGGTTTGAAGGCATTGCCGCCAAGGCGCAGAAGGCGCTGGACGCGTGCAAGGTGTCGGATGCGGACTATGCCCGCCGTTCCCGCTTTTTGCAGGCGGTCATCCTCTCCTGCAAGGCGGCGTGTCTGTACGCGGGGCGCTATGCGGCGCTCGCCAAAGAGATGGCGGCAAAGGAGAAGGACGCCGCCCGCCGCGGCGAGTTGTTGCAGATCGCCGAAAACTGCGCCCGCGTGCCCGCGCAGGGGGCGCGCACGTTCTGGGAGGCGTGCCAATCCTTCTGGTTCGTGCAGCAGCTTTTGCAGATCGAATCGAGCGGGCACTCCATCTCGCCCGGGCGGTTCGACCAATATATGTATCCCTATTATAAAAAAGATCTGGACGAGGGCAGGCTCACCCGCGAATTCGCGCAGGAGCTGATCGACTGCATCTGGATCAAGCTGAATGACCTGAACAAGTGCCGTGACGCAGCCAGCGCCGAAGGCTTTGCGGGGTACAGCCTCTTCCAGAACCTCATCGTCGGCGGGCAGAACGCCGAGGGGCTGGACGTGACCAACGACCTTTCGTATATGTGCCTGACGGCTTCCATGCACGTCATGCTGCCGCAGCCCTCCCTCTCCATCCGCGTATGGAACGGCTCGCCGCACGAACTTCTGATCCACGCGGCGGAAGTCACGCGCACGGGCGTGGGGCTGCCCGCTTATTACAATGACGAGGTCATCATCCCTTCGCTGATGAGCAGGGGGCTGACCTTGCAGGACGCGCGCGAATACAACATCATCGGCTGCGTCGAACCGCAGAAGGCGGGCAAGACGGAGGGCTGGCACGACGCGGCGTTCTTCAACATGTGCCGCCCGCTCGAACTCGTCTTTTCGGACGGTATGGACAAGGGCGAACAGGTCGGGCTGCACACGGGCGACGTGACGAAGTTCGCGACCTTTGAAGAGTTCTACGACGCGTACAAACAGCAGATGGAGTACGCCATCGGGCTGCTGGTGAACGCGGACAACGCGATCGACGCGGCGCATGCCGAGCGCTGCCCGCTGCCCTTCCTTTCGGGCATGATCGAAGACTGCATCGAACGCGGCAAGTCCGTGCAGGAAGGGGGCGCCGTCTACAACTTTACGGGCCCGCAGGGCTTCGGCATCGCGAACATGGCGGATTCGCTGTACGCGATCAAAACGCTCGTCTACGATCAGAAAAAGGTGACGATGGAGGAGTACCGCCGCGCTCTCGCCGACAACTACGGCAAGGGGCTGCCCGCCGCCGAGGCGGAGTTTGTGCTCGGCGAAGTCGTCAAAAACCTGCGCGCGTCGGGCAAAACGGTGACCGCGGAAGAGATCGCTTCCGCCGCCAAAACGCTGCTCACGCCTTCGGGCAAGTACGATAAACTGCTGGAGCTGATCGACGCCGTGCCCAAGTTCGGCAACGACATTGAGGAAGTGGACGCCTTCGCGCGGGATGTGGCGTATACCTATACCCGCCCGCTGGAAAAGTACAAAAACCCGCGCGGCGGGCAGTTCCAGGCGGGGCTGTACCCCGTTTCCGCCAATGTGCCGCTGGGCGCGCAGACGGGCGCCACTCCGGACGGCAGGCTGGCGGGCAAGCCCGTCGCCGACGGCGTTTCGCCCTCGGCGGGCAAGGATACGCACGGCCCGACCGCGACGGCGAACTCCGTCTCCCGCCTCGACCACTTCATTGCGTCGAACGGCACCCTGTTCAACCAGAAGTTCCATCCCTCCGCTCTCAGCGGGCGGGCGGGGCTGGAAAACTTTGTGGCGCTCATCCGCTCCTATTTCGACCAGAAGGGCAGCCACATGCAGTTCAACGTCGTCTCCCGCGAGACCTTGCTCGACGCGCAGAAGCACCCCGAAAACTACAAGCACCTCGTCGTGCGCGTCGCGGGGTACAGCGCGCTGTTCACCACGCTTTCGCGCAGTTTGCAGGATGATATCATCAACCGCACCGAGCAGCAGGGGCTTTGACCATGGCAGAAAACTATTTGGACGAACGCGGCAGGATCTTTGACATTCAGCGCTATTCCATCCATGACGGCTCGGGCATCCGCACCATCGTCTTTTTAAAGGGGTGCGTGCTGCGCTGCAAGTGGTGCTGCAACCCCGAGTCGCAGGAATACAAGATCCAGACGATGCTCGTGCAGGGCAAGCCCAAGGTGATCGGGCAGGACGTGACCGTGCGCGAAGTGCTGGAAACGGTCGAACGCGACCGCACCTATTACCGCCGCAGCGGCGGCGGCATGACCCTTTCGGGCGGGGAGAGCCTCTGTCAGCCCGCCTTCTGCGAGGCGCTGCTGCGCGGGGCGAAGGAGCGCGGGCTGACCACCGCGTTGGAGAGCATGGCGTGCGCGGAATGGAAGGTCATCGAACGCATCCTGCCCTATCTCGATACCTACCTGATGGACATCAAGCACACCGACCCCGCCAAGCACGAGCGCTTTACGGGCAGGCGCAACGAGCTGATGCTCGAAAACGCCAAAAAGGTGGCGGAGAGCGGGCAGTGCGAACTCATCATCCGCGTGCCCGTGGTGCCCACCTTCAACGCCACCGAGGCGGAGATCGCGGGGATCGCGCGCTTTGCCGCCTCCCTCAAAGGGGTCAGAAAGCTGCACCTTTTACCGTACCACAGGCTGGGGCAGGATAAGTACGAGGGGCTCGGCAGGGAATACGA
>CASDPE010000148.1 GCA_949282395.1 uncultured Bacillota bacterium
TGGAACGTGCTCAACAAGGAGCGCAACGGCGAATATCTCGGGCAGACGGTGCAGGTCATCCCGCACATCACAAACGAGATCAAGTCCTTCATCTACAGCGTGGGCGCGCAGAGCCATGCGGACGTCGTCATCACCGAGATCGGCGGCACCATCGGCGACATCGAAAGCCAGCCCTTCATTGAGGCGATCCGTCAGGTCTCGATGGAGGAGGGCAGGGAGAACTGCTGCTTCATCCACGTCACCCTCGTGCCGTACATAACCGGCTCCTGCGAGTTCAAGTCTAAGCCGACGCAGCACTCCGTTAAGGAATTGCAGGGCATGGGCATCGCGCCGGACATCATCGTCACCCGTGCCGACCTGCCGCTGCCCGAGGACATCAAGCACAAGATCGCCATGTTCTGCAACGTCAAGAGCGACTGCGTCATCGAAAACCTGACGCTGCCCCTTCTGTACGAAGCGCCCGTGATGCTGGAAAAGGCGAACCTTTCCTCCATCGTCTGCCGCGAACTTTCCCTCCCCGCAAACAAGATCGACCTCACCGAATGGAATGCGATGCTCGACCGCGCGAAGAACCGTTCGCGCACGGTGAAGATCGCGCTGTGCGGCAAGTACGTGCGCCTGCACGACGCCTATCTCTCCGTCGCCGAGGCGCTCACGCACGCGGGGTTTGAAAACGGCGCGAAGGTAGAGATCGACTGGGTAGACAGTGAAAAGCTGACCGACGCGAACGTGGGCGCGGTGCTCGGCGGGGCGGACGGCATCCTCGTCCCCGGCGGCTTCGGCGGCAGGGGGATCGAGGGCAAGATCGCCGCTGCGAAGTACGCGCGCGAAAAGGGCGTGCCCTACCTCGGCATCTGCCTCGGCATGCAGACGGCGGTCATCGAATTTGCGCGCAACGTGCTCGGGTTTGAGGACGCGAACTCCTCCGAGTTCGACCCCGAAGGCACGCATCCGGTCATTGACATCATGCCCGATCAGCTGGGCGTGAAGATGGGCGGCACCATGCGCCTCGGCGCGTATCCGTGCAAGGTGCGCAAGGGCACCGTGCTCGAACACGCATACGGGGCGGGCATGGTCTCTGAACGGCACCGTCACCGTTTTGAGTTCAACAACGATTACCGCGAAGCGTTTGAAAAGGCGGGCATGCGCATCTGCGGCACCTCGCCGGACGAGCTTCTGGTCGAGGCGGTGGAGATCCCGAAGCACCCCTTCTATGTGGGCGTGCAGTTCCACCCCGAGTTCAAATCGCGCCCCAACGCGGCGCACCCCGTGTTCCGCGAATTCGTCGGCGCGGCGGTCAGAAAGAGCGGAAAATAAGAAGAAAAGGACAATGGCGTCACGGAACTTCTTGGAAGGGAAGTTCCGTGATTTTTATGGGAGCAGGCTTATGAAACTCAACAAAAATTACAAAAATTTAGAGGAGAGCTACCTCTTTTCCACCGTGGCGCACAAGGTGAGCGCCTATACGGCGGCGCACCCGCAGGCGAAGATCCTGCGCCTCGGCATCGGCGACGTAACGCTGCCGCTCGCGCCCGCCGTCATCGCCGCGATGCAGCAGGCGGTCGCCGAAATGGGCAGAAAGGAGACCTTCCGCGGCTACGGCCCCGAGCAGGGCTACGCCTTTCTGCGGGAGAGCATCCAAAGCTACTACGCCCGCCGCGGCGTGGCGCTCGCCGCCGACGAAATTTTTATCTCGGACGGCGCAAAGAGCGACCTCGGCAACATTCTCGATCTGTTCGACGCGGACAACACCGTGCTCATCCCCGACCCCGTGTACCCCGTGTATGTGGATACGAACGTCATGGCAGGGCGAAGGATCGTGTTTGCGGACGCAACGGCGGAAAACGGCTTTCTGCCCATGCCGTGCGCGGGCGTGAAGGCGGATCTTGTTTACATCTGTTCGCCGAACAACCCGACGGGCGCGGCGTATTCGCGCGAACAGCTCGCGGCGTGGGTGGAATACGCGCGCAAAAACGGCGCCGTCATCCTGTACGACGCCGCCTACGAATGTTTCGTGCGCGAAGAGGGGCTTGCCCGCAGCATTTACGAAGTGGAGGGCGCAAAGGAATGCGCGGTCGAATTCTGCTCCTTTTCCAAAACGGCGGGCTTTACGGGCACGCGCTGCGGGTATACCGTGGTGCCGCACGCGCTTGCGGGCGGCGCGCTCCACAAGATGTGGCTGCGGCGGCAGACGACCAAGTTCAACGGCGTGCCGTACATCGTGCAGCGCGGCGCGGCGGCGGTGTTCACGCCCGAAGGGGAAAAACAGATCGCCGAAAACCTTGCCGTGTACCGCAGGAACGCCGCGCGCCTTTCGGGCTGCCTCGATTCGCTCGGCATCCCGTACACGGGCGGGAAAAATTCGCCGTACGTGTGGCTGCGCTGCCCGGGCTTTGACGACAGCTGGAAGTTTTTTGACTACCTGCTCGAAGAGGCGAACATCGTCGGCACGCCCGGGTGCGGGTTCGGCAGGAACGGGCAGGGGTATTTCCGCCTGACCGCGTTCGGCGGCGAAGACACGACCGCCGAAGCCGCAGAGCGGCTGAAAAAACTTTTGGGAAAATAGGGGGGTGCCCCGCGCAACTTCTGCGCCGCAGGGTCTTTGCCCCGCGCAATTTCTGCGCGGGGCTTGCTTTTTTTTGCGGAAGTGCTATAATTGTCGTATACGGGCGGCGCGGTTTTGCGCCCGCCGGAGGAGGAAGAGCATGATCGAACGGTACATTGCCGCCGCGCTCGGCAAAACAAAGGCGGACGTCGTTTTAAAAAACGGCAGCTACGTCAACGTATTCACGGGCGAAGTGGAAAAAGGGGACATCGCCGTCGTCGGCGGAAAGATCGTCGGCGTCGGCGCATACAGCGGGGAGCGGGAGATCGACATCGGCGGCAAGGTCGCCGTGCCGGGGCTGATCGACGCGCACGTGCACATTGAAAGTTCGCAGCTTTCCTCCGAAGAGTTTGCGCGGCTCGTTGTGCCGCACGGCACCACGCTGATCGTCGCCGACCCGCACGAGCTTGCCAACGTCTGCGGCATCGAAGGGGTGCGCTACGTCGCCGAAGCGGCGAGAAATACGCCGCTCGAAGTGAAGGTGATGCTGCCCTCCTGCGTGCCCGCCACCTCCTTTGAAACGAGCGGCGCCACCCTTTCGGGCGCGGATACCGAGCGCTTTATCGGCGAGCCGTACGTGTGGGGCTTGGGCGAATTCATGAACGCGCCGGGCGTTCTGAACGGGGATGCGGACGTGCTCCGCAAGCTCGAAGCGGCGCACGCCTGCGGCAAGGTCGTAGACGGGCACGCGCCCGACCTTTCGGGGCAGGCGCTCAACGCCTACATTGCGGCGGGCATCCGCACCGACCACGAGTGCGCCACCCCCGAAGAGGCGGCGGAAAAGGCCGCCAAGGGCATGTACGTGCACCTGCGCGAAGGGTCGGCAACGCGCAACGTCGCCGCCGTGGGCAAGGCGGTAAGCGAAAAGAATTTCCGCCGCTTCCTCTTCTGCACGGACGACCGCCACGCCGCGGATATCAGGGCGAACGGGCATATCAGCAACGCGCTGCGCGTCGCGGTCGCGGCGGGCATGGATCCCGCGCGCGCCGTCACCATCGCAACGCTCAACGCGGCGGAGTGCTACGGGCTGAAAGGCAAGGGGGCGATCGCGCCGTTTTACGACGCGGACATCGCCGTGTTCGACGATCTGAAAGAGTTCCGCTGCGCCCTCGTGCTCAAAAACGGAAAGACGGTCGCCGAAAAGGGCACCGCGCTGTTCGATACGGGCAAAAAATTCCTGCCCGCCGCCGTGCGCAACACCGTTCACGTCGGGCAGATCGCACCGCAGACGTTTGCCCTGCGGCTGAAAGGGGAGCGGGCGCTCGCCATGCGCCTTACGGCGGGGAGCGTCGTCACCGAAAAGCGGGTGTGCAGGGTGGAAAGCCGCGGCGGAGACGTCGTTTTGCAGGGCACCGATCTTTTGAAACTTGCCGTCATCGAGCGGCACAAGGGCACGGGCAACGTCGGGCTGGGGCTGCTGGAAGGGTACGGCTTGCACGGCGGCGCGCTGGCGCTGACCGTCGCGCACGATTCGCACAACCTCATCGTTTTGGGGGATAACAACGCGGATATGGCGGCGGCGGCGAACGAGCTTGCGCGCATCGGCGGCGGGCTGGCGATCGCACAGGGCGGCAGCGTGCAGTCGCTCGCCTTCGACATCGCGGGGCTGATGAGTTCGCTTCCCGCCGAAGAGTACATCGCCCGCAGCGAAAAGCTGTACGAGGCGGCGTACGCCATGGGCGTAAAGCGCGGGTTCGACGCGTTCATGAGCCTTTCCTTCCTCGCGCTTTTAGTCATCCCCTCGCTGCGGCTGTCCGATAAGGGGCTGTTCGACGTAGACGCGTTTTCGCTCGTCGGCATCGACGCGGAATAAAAAAGCCGCCCGCAGGCGGCGGAACGGCAATAAAAACAGCGGCAATACAGAGAGGCGCGCCCCGCGATCCCGCGGGGCGCGCCGTACGTTTGCGTCCGTTTATTTTTGCGGCAGACCGAGCCGCGCGCGCAAGGCGTTCGCGTCCTGTTCGGAGAGGGCGGCGGCTTCGACGGGGTAGACCACGCTCGAAGAGGAAAAGAGCTGTATGAGCCCGTGCTTTTCCTTCACCTTGTACAGCCCGTCATAGGAAAA
>CASDPE010000149.1 GCA_949282395.1 uncultured Bacillota bacterium
AAAAGATCGGCAGCGGCGTCTCCGTCGTTTTGGCGGGCAGGCCGAACACGGGCAAAAGTTCGGTGCTGAACGCGCTGCTCGGCACC
The DNA here is from genome assembly GCA_949282395.1 of uncultured Bacillota bacterium. GTDB lineage: Bacteria > Bacillota > Clostridia > Christensenellales > Borkfalkiaceae > Borkfalkia. Next base: position 87 of record CASDPE010000149.1, read on the forward strand.
GACCGCGCCATCGTCTCCGCGCGTGCGGGAACGACGCGCGACGCCGTGGAAGGCGTCACCGAGATCGGCGGCGTGCGCTTCACGCTGTGCGATACGGCGGGGCTGCGCGAAGGCGCAGACGAGATCGAGCGCGAGGGCGTGGAGCGGGCAAAGCGGCGCATCGAGGGCGCCGACCTCATCCTGTTCGTGCTGGATGCGTCGCAGCCCATGAGCGAAGAGGACAAAGAGGCATACGCGGCGCTCAAAGGGAAAAAGATGCTCGTCGTGCACAACAAGACCGATCTTCGCGCCGACGCCTGCGAACTGCCCGCGGATGTGCGCGTCTCCGCGCTGACGGGCGAAAATATCCCGCTTTTGAAGCAGAAGATGTTCGACGCCTGCATGCAGGGCTACAATGCGGACGCGCTGTTCATCACGCAGGAGCGGCACTATGCGGCGCTCACGCGGGCGCTGGCGCTGTTGCGCGAAGCGGAGGGGCTGTGCGGGAACGTGCCGCCCGATCTGTGGGGCGTGCCGCTGCGCGAGGCGTGGGAAGCGCTCGGCGAGATCACGGGCGAAACGGCGAACGAGCGCATCATCGGCGAAATTTTTTCCAAATTCTGCGTCGGCAAATAAACAGAGGGGCGGCGCAGACCCCGCGAAAAGGAGAACGGCATGGTCAATTTAGAGCTGTACAGGGTCTTTTACATCGTCGCCAAGTGCGGCAGCCTGACCAAGGCGGCGGATGAGCTGTTTATCAGCCAGCCCGCCGTGTCGCAGGCGGTCAAGCAGCTTGAAGGGCAGCTCGGCATGCCGCTGTTCGACCGCACGCACCGCGGCATGGAACTGACCGAGCAGGGCGGCAAACAGATCTTTCCCATCGTGGAGCGCGCGCTCGCCGAGCTCGGCGACGCCGAAAACCGCCTGCGCGAGATCAAAACGACCGCCACGGGCACCATCCGCATCAGTGCGTCGGATACCATCTTCAACTACCTGCTCATCGATAAGATCGCGCAGTATCATGAAAAATATCCCGACGTAAAGCTCAACCTCATCAACTGCATCACCACCGAAACGCTGGAACTGCTGAAAAACAACAAGTGCGACATCGCCTTTCTGAACCTGCCCGTCGACGACAAAGACTTCGTCCTTTCCGGGGAAGTCGTTCCGCTGCACGATACGTTTGTCGCGGGGAAGAAGTACGCTTCCCTTGCCGAGGACGTGCAGCCGCTGCGCTTCATGCACGACTATCCGCTGCTGATGCTGGACGGGAACACCGTCACGCGCAAAGCCATCGTGCAGTTTGCGCACTCTATCGGCGTGCATTTGCAGCCGGAAGTGGAGTGCGGCAGCCTGGAACTGATGATCAACCTCGCCAAGATCGGCGTGGGCATCGCCTGCGCCCCGCGCGAGTACGTCACCCGCGAACTTGCCGAAGGTTCGCTGTACGAGATCAGAACAGACCCCGCCCTGCCTGCGCGCGGCGTGGGCATAGCTTTCCCCAAAAACCAGCCGCTCTCTTTTGCTGTCCGCGCCTTTTTCGAACTGTTCAACACCGCAAAATAAAATCGTTTGTATACGGTCAGGCGCCCGCGCGCCCCTTGCATTACAAGGGGCGCGCGGGCGTTTTTTTGGTCTGTATGCGGTCTGTGCTGATGTTGCTTCGTGAAAAGTTTGAAAAGCGATTGCATTTTCCGCAGCTTTGTGGTATTCTGTTTATGCGACACAATTTTATAGATCCAATCAGTAGGTTGCATCGGCATAGGTGTACCCTTATTATTCCTATTGATTGGAGAATTGTGTCGCAACAATTAAGGGTTACAACATTGCAGGCGTTCCCTTAACTGGGAGCGCTTTTTTATTTGGGGAGGGTCGTCAAAATGCTCAGAAGCGAATACAGAAACAAATGGATCATGCGGTGCAGAACGATCGCTTGGGTGTTCAATATGATCGTTTTTGTGTTGGGTTGCTTTCTTACCGTTATGTTTTTGATTTTAGGGATAACAGAACTTGTGAACGGGGAGGAAAAAACCAGCTATTTTAGCGGAGTTTTTTGGTGTGCCTATTTGATCGTTACGCCTCTGTTGGTTTTTAATGCGCTCACGGTTTCGCCGTCGGAAATAAAATCGGATACCGTATTTTGCGTTTCCGAAAGCTTGATCATCGTTTTTTTGCTGTTGCATTCTCTTTTTGCCGAATTGTCGTCGGCGAGTTACGCCGTCGGTATTGTGTTGCTCTGTGTGTTGGCGGTCGGCGTGTTTTTCTCGTGCTATTTCACTTGCCCTGCTACGAGCATACGGCTGTTTATCGCCCACTTTTTTTCAAGCACGCATCTGACGGAGGAAGATTGGGTCACGGAAACAGAGCACTACAATGAAAGGAAAAGTTTGCTCGCCTGCATATGCGGCGGCGGGCTTATTGTCTTTATGCTCCTTATGTTCATGATCGTCCTTTTTGCGTTGATTGCGGGGGTTTCAAATTTATATGGAGAAGCAGTTTACGTGTTTGTTTTATATGCACTGTTGCTCGTGCTGTCGTGTGCGGAACTGATCGTATTGTGTCGGATCTATGTTCTTGTGGGGAAGGAGAAGGAAAGAGGCGTATATAGCATGACGGGGACGGGAAGCGGAGATTTTGTTCCCCGCGCGGAAGAAGTGACCAAAGAAGAGACCGAAAAAGAGACCGAAGAAGAGACGGAAGAAGAAAACGGACAAAGTAAAAGCGGATCGGTGTTGAAAAGGATAGGCAGAAAAATCAGGGCGCTTGTGAAAGATGATCAAGCAGAAAACGAAGAGGGAGAAGAAGCCGAGAAAAAAAGAGCCAACGAACTGACGGGAAGAGTGGATTCATTGTTGCAGAAAACAGGCAGAAAATTTTTCATAAAATATTATACACAGATCCGCGATTGGGCGGAAACGGATGTGCTTGACGCGGTCGAGGAGCCGTATCCTGCGGAAATGGTATTAGACCGCATTCGGGCAGGGAAGCGCATTTTTAATGAAAAACTTGAAATCATGGCGCTGGTTGCGATCATCGGATCCGTTCATGAAACGGATGAAGAAACGCGGCTGCAAGCGAGGTCGCGGATAGAGCAGGTCTTAAATACTGTTGCACAGGCGGCGGAAGAGGTAGAGCAGCACACCGACCGTGATATAGTTTCAAAATGAATACAGATCACAAAACAGCCATTGCAAATCTGCAATGGCTGTTTTGTTACAGGGGAAATATCTTGCAACGATCGGCAAAGCCGGTCTTACATCAAAAGATCAGCTTTTATAAGAGGGGTGATTTTTGTTTGATTTAGTCATTTTTCTTGTAAAAATTTGTTAGATTCGGTAATTTTTTGAATGCGGAAAAAATTATTTTCGTATTCTCAAAAACTGATACATGCGTTTGTTATCATATAAGAAAAGGAGGGTTGTATGAAAAAAAGAATCTTGGTTGTAATTGTTGCACTTTTAATGGTGATTGTGGGTATGGCGGCGTTTACAGCGTGTAACACATGTGAACATCGCTGGGCTTACCGCTCTGAAGAAGTCTTGAGGGAGCCCACGTGTACGCAGGAAGGAGAAAAGGCGTGCTCTTGTTATAACTGCGGAGCGGAATGGACGGAAGAAATTCCAAAAATCGACCACGATTATTCTATGCGTATATCGACAACGGCAACATGCACGACCGGCGGAACATCGGTTTACAGATGTACTATGTGCGGTCAAGAGGAATCAAAATATGATTCGGCGTTAGGTCATGATTATTCAGGATATTTTTGTAAACGCTGCCAAAAAATGGACGAAGGGTTCAGTAAAGTTGAATTTAACAGCGGCATGTTTGATTCAAGCAATTTATTTTCGAACAGTTTGGGATCGTTTATTTTGAGCGTTGACGCGGTTGCCGGATCAAAGGATGTAGAGGTCAGTTTGTTTGCCTCAGGTAAGACAACGGGTATGGTGGTTTGGACGGCTGTAATTTTAAACGATACGGAAAAATCTTTTGAGTGCTCGCTTGCCGGTTCCGGGTCGCTTCGGTATGGCTCTACTACTCTGTTGTCAAAAGAAGGGCAACTCGAAAACCCTTATAGCGCTTCAAACAATTATTATATCAAGTTAACGGTTTCGAAATTATAAAAAATTAAAAGAGAGCGGAAACAAACACGTTTCCGCTCTCTTTTGGTCGAGGTGACCGACTTGTAAGGAGCGGCGAAGCCGCGACGGAATAGCGATCGCTGCCGACGCAAGCACGGAAGAGCGTAAAAGCAATACGCCGATCGCGTCAGCCGCGACCTTTCCGCCTTTGGCGGAAAAGAGGTCGTGGGTTCAGTAGAAAATTGCGACCTCTTGATCCCTAACCGCGTCGTCGCGGTCGGCTGCGTTCTCGCATCGCCCTGAAAGGGCAATGCTCGCGTGCGCGCTCCGCTCCTCCTTTTCCCAAAAATCTCACTTCGCATCCGCTCGTTGCGATTTTCGGGAACCCTATAAAAAGCGCGCTTGGCTACTGAACCAAGAGGACGCACATATCGCGTGACCTGAACCAAAAAAATGCCATTGCAAATTTGCAATGGCATTTTTTTGGTCGAGGTGACGGGACTTGTAAGGAGCGGCG
>CASDPE010000150.1 GCA_949282395.1 uncultured Bacillota bacterium
GTCTGCCGAAGAACCTTCTGCCTGCATGCGGTGAGGCGGCGACGCGCGGCGGTACGCGGCAAAGTCATAAATTTAGCTAAAAAAATTCATTTTTTTTCGTTCAACTATTGAAATGAAAAGAAATTTATTGTATAATATGTAAGGAAGAAAGCAAGGCAGGGTTCTGCCGGAGGATGAAAATGGATACTGTCGATTTCCCCTTGTATTTATTCCATCACGGAAACAATTATATGGCGTACGATACGTTCGGCGCGCATCCTTGCAGGGAAGAGGGGAAAAAGGGATACATTTTCAGGGTATGGGCACCGCACGCACAGAGCGTTTCCGTCGTGGGCGACTTCAACAATTGGGATCCGGAAGCCGATAAAATGGAAAAACTGCTCGACGGTGAGACCTTCGAGCTCTTTATCGCGGGCATCAAAGAATTCAGCATTTACAAATATTGCATCCGCACGCGCGACGGAAGAATGCTCTACAAAGCCGACCCGTACGCCTTCCATGCGGAAACGCCTTCCAAAACGGCGTCGAAAACGTACGATCTTTCGGGCTTCCGCTGGGGAGATAAGGAATACCTGAAAGCCCGCAGGGCGCGCGATCCGTATTCCTCTCCGATGAATATTTACGAGATGAACGCGCTCTCGTGGCGGCAGTACGGCGACGGGAATTATTTCGATTTCAACAAACTGATCGACGATCTTATCCCGTACCTTCTGCGCATGCATTATACGCATGTGGAATTCATGCCGCTCAGCGAATACCCGTATGACGGTTCCTGGGGCTATCAGGTGACAGGCTATTACGCCATCACGTCGCGCCTCGGCACCCCGCATGACTTTATGCGGTTGGTCAACGAACTGCACAAAAACGGCATCGGCGTGATCATGGACTGGGTGCCCGCGCATTTCCCCAAAGACGCCCACGGGCTGTATGAGTTCGACGGCGAACCGCTGTACGAAAGCGGGCAGTGGGACAGGAAGGAACATAAGAGCTGGGGCACGCACCGCTTTGACTACGGCAGGGCAGAGATCCTGTCCTTCCTCATTTCCAACGCCGTCTTTTTCTTCGATAAATACCACATCGACGGGCTGCGCGTCGACGCCGTCGCTTCGATGCTGTACCTCGATTACGACAAGCGCCCCGGCGAATGGTTGCCCAACAAATACGGCGAAAACAAGAACCTGGAAGCGATCGAATTTTTACGGCGGCTCAACAGCACCGTGTTCTCGCAGTTCCCGGACGCTCTGATGATCGCCGAAGAATCTACGGCGTGGCCGCTGGTCACAAAACCCGTAGACATCGGCGGGCTCGGCTTCAATTTCAAGTGGAATATGGGCTGGATGAACGACGTGCTCGATTATATGCAGACCGACCCGTATTTCCGCAAGGGGAACCACAACCGCCTTACCTTTTCCATGATGTACGCCTTTACGGAAAACTACGTTCTGCCGATCTCGCATGACGAAGTCGTATACGGCAAACATTCGCTCATTGACAAAATGCCGGGCACGTATGAGGAGAAATTTGCAAACCTGCGCGCGTTCATGGGCTACATGATGTCGCATCCCGGCAAAAAGCTGCTGTTCATGGGCTGCGAATTCGGGCAATTCAAGGAATGGAACTACAAAGAGGGTTTGGAATTTTTCCTCGCGGAACAGTATCCGATGCATGCAAAATTGCAGCAGATGAACGCAGACCTCAACGAGTTCTACCGCACGACGCCCGCCATGTACGAGATCGAAGATTCCTGGGACGGCTTTGAATGGATCGCCCCGAACGACGCGGACAGGAACGTGGTCGCATACCTGCGCAGAGACAAACACGGGGAAACCTACCTTGTAGCCGTGAATTTTTCGGGCGCTGCCACGGCGGATTACCGCCTCGGGGTGCCGAAGGGGAAATACAAAGTCGTATTCAATACAGACAGCCCGAAGTACGGCGGCGAAGGCAGGATGACGAAGCGCATTTTTACTTCGCAGCATAAAAACAGCCACGGGAAGGAAGATTCCATCAAGATCGAACTTCCGCCGCTGAGCTGCGTCTATCTTCAGAAAATTCTCTGACGCCGCGGCGGCAGATGAATCGATCGCATTGCAATAAAATTTTAGGGGGATCTTTTATGCAAAGAAAAAAAGAGTGCGTCGCCATGCTCCTTGCCGGAGGGCAGGGCAGCAGGCTGTATGCTCTCACAAACAGCATCGCAAAGCCCGCAGTTCCGTTCGGCGCGAAGTATCGGATCATCGATTTTCCGCTGTCAAACTGCATCAACTCCGGCATCGATACGGTCGGCGTGCTCACGCAGTACCAGCCGCTCATGCTCAACGAATACATCGGCAACGGGCAGCCGTGGGATCTTGACCGCAACTTCGGCGGCGTGCACATCCTTTCTCCGTATCAGAAGAAAGCGAAGTCTGCATGGTAGGAAGGTACGGCGAACGCCATCTACCAGAATCTGAACTTCATCCGGATGTACAACCCCGAATACGTGCTCATCCTTTCGGGCGACCACATCTACAAGATGGATTACAGCAAAATGCTCAAAGCGCACATCGACACCGAGGCAGACTGCACGATCGCCGCGATCGAAGTGCCGCTGAAAGAAGCGTCGCGATTCGGCATCCTCAACACAAACCCCGACGGTTCGATCTACGAGTTTGAGGAAAAACCCAAACAGCCGAAGAGCACGCTTGCATCCATGGGCGTGTACATATTCACGGCGGAAAAACTGTATAAATACCTTGAAGAGGACGAGAACGACCCCGAATCTTCCAAAGACTTCGGCAAAAACGTGCTCCCCGCCATGCTCAACGCGGGCGAGCGCATGTTCGCCTACAAGTTTGAAGGCTATTGGAAGGACGTCGGCACGATCAGCTCTCTTTGGGAAGCAAACATGGATCTTTTGGACGAACAGCCCGCCTTCGATGTTGCGGACGCGTCGTGGAAGATCCATTCGCGCAACCCGCTCGCACCGCCCGAATATCTCGGCGAAAACGCGCAGGTCAAAAATTCCATGATCGCGCTCGGCTGCGAAGTGTACGGCAACGTTGAAAAATCGATCCTTTCCAGCAATGTCATCATCGAAGAGGGCGCGACCGTCAAAGATTCCGTGATCATGAGCGGCACGGTCGTAAAGAGTGGCGCGTCCGTAAATTACTCCATCATCGACGAAGGCGTCGTTGTCGGCGAAAATGCTAAGATCGGCGAGGATAAATCCACAGCAAAGGGGATCGCCGTGCTCGGCAGGGGCGTGACCGTAGGGAAGGGCGCTTCCGTTGCCGCGGGCAACATCGTTGACAGGGATATCAAAGCAGGGGAGGAAGCGTAACATGTCTGCAGTCGGCGTAATTTTTTCAAACATCCACGACGAAAACATCCCGGAACTTTCCGCACAGCGCACAATGGGCTCGCTGCCCTTCGGCGGGCGGTACAGGCTGATCGACTTCGCCCTTTCCAACCTTGTCAATTCCGGAGTGACGACCGTCGGCATCATCACCAAAAACAACTATCAGTCGCTGATGGATCACCTCGGCAGCGGAAAGGACTGGGATCTTGCCCGCAAGACGGGCGGCATGATCCTGCTTCCGCCGTTCGGCGCCCGCAACGGCGACGGGTTGTATAAGAACAGGCTCGAAGCGCTCAAAGGCATCACGAGCTTTCTGAACCGCCGCAACGAGGACTATGTGATCCTCTGCGACTGTGACGGCGTTTACCGCATGGATCTTTCCGAAGTTATTGACTTCCACGAAGAAAAGCAGGCGGACATCACGCTTGTCTGCCACAACGAAGAGATCGCAAACTCCAACTATTATACGACCGTAAAATCGGACGAGAGCGGCAGGGTCACCGATCTTAAGATCAACGAAAAGGTTCGCGGCTCCAATAAATTTTACAGCAACATCATGATCATCGGGCGGCAGTTCTTGCTCACGCTCATAGACGACGCCGTTGCCCACAACTACAAGAGCTTCCGTGAAGATATCATCATGCGCAGGACAAAGACGCTGAAGATCTTTGCGTATGATTTCACGGGCTATCATGCGACCATCGATTCGCTGGCGTCGTACTTTGCGCACAACATGGAACTGCTGCAAAAACCCGTCCGCGACGAACTGTTCGGGGCGCGCGACATTTATACGAAGGTGCGTGATTCGGCGCCGTCGAAATACGGCGACGATTCATCCGTCAAAAACTCGCTCATCTCGGACGGCTGCATCGTGGAAGGCACGGTCGAAAACAGCATCCTGTTCCGCGGCGTGAAGGTCGGCAAAGGATCCGTCGTGCGCAATTCCATCATCATGCAGGATACCGTCATCGGCGATAACGTCAGCCTCAACTGTGTGATCACCGATAAAAACGTCGTGATCCGAGACAGGCGCATTCTTTCCGGGTGCGAGCTCCGCCCTTACTTCCTTTCCAAAGGAACTATGGTCTGAGCCAAACGATAAATATCGAATAAGGGGAGGTCATTTTATGGCAGCAAAACCGAAAAAGGCTGTAACAGCGGACGTTGCG
>CASDPE010000151.1 GCA_949282395.1 uncultured Bacillota bacterium
CCGTGCGGCGCCCGAAGGATGCGGCAGGCACCTTCCCTGCCTTATTTCAGATCCAGAAAGTCACGGCGGTACTTCACGCCGAAGTGTTCGGCAAGCTGCACCATCTCTTCATCGGTGATCGTGTTCTTGCGCGGCAGGTGCGCGGTGAGCATGTATATCTGCGCCGCCTTTCCACCGTTTCGATCAGCCCGAACGCCTCGTCCATCGTTTTGCCCGCGCCGTAGATGCCGTGCATGCTCCACACCACAAGGCGGAACTCCTCCATCTTTTTGGCGGTAGCCGCGCCGATCTCGTTGGTGCCGCACAGCATCCAGGGCAGCACCCCGATGCCGTCCGGGAACACGACGATGCACTCCGTGCACATCTCCCACAGCGAGTGGGTGAACGCCTTGTCCGAAAGCTCGTGCACGTAGGTCATGGCAAGGGTGTACGTCGGGTGCGAATGCATGATGACGCGGTTCTGCGGGTCTTGTTTCAGGCGCGCCATGTGGCTCATCATGTGCGCGGGAAGTTCGGAAGTGAACTTGCCGCCGTCCTTGTACCCCCACAAAAGCTGCGCCGTAGAGCCGTCCTCTTTGATGCGGATGATGCCGAGGTTCGTTTCGGGGTCGTTCTGCACGTTCTTGAAATATTTGCCCGTGCCCGTTACGAGAAAGATCCTGCCCGCGAGCGGCTTCGCTTCAAAGCCCGTGGGGATCTCGCGCAGCACGTTTTTGAGGTCGAGGTACTGCGCCACTTCCGCCTCGTCCAGCATGTACGAGATGTTCCCGCCGTTGCGTTCGTCCCACACGAGGCGGTACATGTTCGAAGTCGCCTCGCACATCTCCCGCAGAAAGGGAGCTTCCAAGATATTTTTCATGTTTCACCTTCTCTTTGCGAGCACGTCTTTTTCGTATGCCCGCACGCTTTGGAACCAATCGCCGCCCGCAAAGCCGTTCCGCGAAAGGTATTCCTCCCACACGTCGCCGTACGGGAGCATTTTGAGTTCTTCCTGCAACATCATCTGTTCGGTGAAGTTGCCCTCGTCCTGCATCGCTTTGAGCCGCTCGTTCGGCTGCAGCAGCGCGTACAGGAGCGCCTTCTGCATGTTGCGCTCGCCCACGACCCACGCCGAAATGCGGTTGATGCTCGCGTCGAAGTAGTCCAGCCCGATCATCACTTTCCGCGTTGCGTTGTTGCGGACGATCTCTTTGCAGATCTCTTTCAGCTCGTCTTCGAGCAGCACGACGTGGTCGCTGTCCCAACGGACGCCGCGGGTGACGTGCAGCGCGACCTTGTCATAGAACGCGAGCAGCGACGGGATCTTGTCGGAAACGTATTCGAGAGGGTGGTAATGCCCGTTGTCGAGCAGGCAGCAGATGCCGCGGGTCGCGGCGTAGTTCTGGTAGAACTCGTTGCTGCCGACGGTGTAGCTCTCCAGCCCGATGCCGAACACCTTGCTCTCCACCGCGACGACGACTTTGTTCTTGTCGTACGGCACGGAGAGGATCTCGTCCAGCGACTGTTTGAGGCGCAGGCGGGGCGTGAGCCTGTCGGCGGGCACGTCTTTCAGCCCGTCGGCGATCCAGATGTTCACAAGGCTGGGGGTGCCGAACTCGTCGGCGAAATACTCGGCGATCTTCAGGCACGCCTGCCCGTGGCGCACCCAGAATTTGCGCGTTTCCTCATCGGGCGAGGCGAGCGTGAACCCGCTTTTGACCTTGGGGTGCGAGAAGAAGGTGGGGTTGAAATCGATGCCGTCCAGCCCGATCTCTTTGGCGAACTTCACCCACGGCGCGAAATGCTCGGGGCGGTAGGCGTCGCGGTCGACCTTGCCCGCGTCCTTGCCGAGGATGGCGTAAGAAGCGTGCAGGTTGAGCCGCTTTTTGCCCGCCATCAGCGAAAAGGCGAATTTCAGGTCTGCCATCAGCTCTTCGGGGGTGCGGGCGCGCCCGGGGTAATTGCCCGTCGTCTGAATGCCGCCTTCGAGCGAGCCTGCGCCGTCGAACCCGATGACGTCGTCGCCCTGCCAGCAGTGAACGGACACGGGGATGTCCTTCAATGTTTCGATCGCTGCCTCCGCATCCACGCCGTAGGCGGCGAATATGTTTTTTGCTTCTTCGTACCTGTTCATGATCTTCTCTCCTTATTTATAATGTATTGAATGCCGTTTAACGGAATACGCGCACGCCGAAGGAGCGCTTGACCAGCTCCCTGCCCTCGGCGATGTCCTTCACTTCGCCGTCCGCGATCATCTGCATGAGCAGGTTGCCGATCGCCGTGGCTTCCTTCGGGCCGGCGAGCACCGTAACGCCCGCCGCCTTTGCAGTGAGCTCGTCCAAAAAGGTATCCTGGCTGCCGCCGCCGATGATGTTGAGGGTGGTGAATGTTTTGCCCAGCTTGGCGCCCATGGCGTCAAGCGCGCCCTTGTAGCAGTGCGCAAGGCTCTTGTAGATGCAGTGCAGCAGTTCCCCGTCCGTGAGCGCGCCCGCCTGTTCGCGGATGGCGGCGCTCATGCTCGGCGGCGCGAGGAAGGCGCCGTCTTCGCAGTCCACAAGCGCGTCGCACGGGTTTTCGCGCGCAAGCTGTTCGGCTTCGGCAAACCCGAGCCCCAGCTCTTTGCGCACCGATTGCAGCATCCACAGCCCCATGATGTTCTTTTGCCAGCGGAACACGCCGCCCGCCCCGCCTTCGTTGGAAAAGTTATCGGCAAGGCTGCCCTCATCGGTGTGCGCGCTGCGCTGTTCGATGCCGAGCAGCGACCACGTGCCGCTGGAAAGATAGGGCGCGTTGCAGTCGGACGCGATGGGCGCGGCGAGCACCGCGCTCGCGGTATCGTGCGAGGCGCATACGACGGCGCGCATCCCGCAGCCCGCTTCGGCGGCGGCTTCCTTCGTCAGCCTGCCGATGACCGTGCCAGGCTGCACGATCTCCCCTTCGAACAGCCGCGCGGGCAGCCCGAGGGCGGAAACGATCTCTTTATCGTAGGCGCGCGCTTCGGCATTGAGCAGCCCCGTCGTCGTTGCGTCCGTATACTCGCACGCCTTCGCGCCCGTCAGTTTGTACAATAAATATTGGGGGAGCATCAGGAAGTCCGTCGCCTTCTCCAACCTGCCCGCAAGTTTATCCGCATACAGCTGGTACACGGTGTTAAAGGGCTGGTATTGGATGCCCGTGCGCCTGTACAGTTCGGCGAAGGGAAGAACGGCGTGCACCTTTTCCGCCGCCTCCGCCCCGCGCGCGTCGCGGTAGGCGTAGCACGGGAAGATCTCCTCCTCCCCGTTCATCAGTACGTAGTCCACTCCCCACGTGTCGATGGAGAGGCTTTCGATGCTGCCGCACCGTTTGACCGCTTCGGCAATGCCGTTTTTCACGTTCTGCAAGAGCGAGGCGATATCCCATACGAGGTGCCCGCCCTCGGGCTTGTTCCCGTTGGGGAAGCGGTATACCTCTTCGGTGACGAGCCTGTCCCCTTCGATGCGGCCGACGATGTGCCTGCCGCTGCTGGCGCCGATGTCTACGGCAAGATATTGCTTCATTCCCTGCCCTCCTTTTCCTCTATTATAACAGCGGCGATGAAATAAAACAATGTCACTATTTATTGAAAAAACTGACGGCGTTTGACATTTTGCGGCGTCTGTGTTAAAATAGACGCATGGACAGCGAAGTGATACGGCGGCTGAGCGCGCTCACCGAAGAAGAAAAGCGCATCCTGCGCGGGCAGGACGCGATCGACCGTGCGGACTACGCCGCAGGCGAAGAGTTCATCGTCAACAGCAAAAAGCTGCTCGGCGGGCGGCAGATCGACATGCGCCTGCACACGCGCTTTACCGATTTCCCCGAACACGGGCACGACTATATGGAGTTCATGTACGTGTACGCGGGGCACGTGACGCACGTGATCGGCGACGAGCGCATCACCCTTTCGGGCGGAGACATCCTGTTCCTGAACAAGCACATCCGCCACAGCGTGCTGCGCGCAAAGCGGGAGGATATCGGCATCAATTTTATCCTTTTAGACACGTTTTTGAAATACGTATTCGGAAACGTGGAACAAAACCCCGTGATCAGCGAATTTCTGGCGCGCAACTTCGACCCGAACGGCGAGGGGGAATACCTGTTTTTCAAAACGGAGCACACCTTCCCCGTGCGCAACCTTTTAGACAACCTGATCTACGCCCTTGCGCAGCCGCAGGCGGAGGACGAAAGCATTCTGGCGCAGCTGACGGCGCTGCTCTTTTCCTACCTGGCGCGCTACGGCGAAACGCTGGTGAACGGGCTGCGCATCGCCTCGCCCGAGGCGCAGTTCAAACAGCGCGTGACCGATTACGTGCACAGCCGCTATTCCTCCGCGCACCTTTCCGAGCTTGCGGCGGGCATCGGCTACGACCCCGCCTACCTTTCGGGCAAGATCCGCCGCGCCTCGCAGGGACAGTTCCAGAT
>CASDPE010000152.1 GCA_949282395.1 uncultured Bacillota bacterium
GGTTCCAAATCTTATCAGGAGGAAAAAGTTTTTATGGCAAAGAAGTATTGCTACCTTTTTTCGGAAGGCAATGCAAAAATGCGCGAGCTTCTCGGCGGCAAGGGCGCGAACCTCGCGGAAATGACGGGCATGGGCCTGCCTGTTCCGCAGGGCTTCACCATTTCCACCGAAGCGTGCACGCAGTATTATGAAGACGGGCGCCAGATCAACCCCGATATCCAGGCGGAGATCATGGAGTATATCTCCAAAATGGAAAAGATCTGCGGCAAAAAATTCGGCGACAAAGAGAACCCTCTGCTCGTTTCCGTCCGTTCGGGCGCACGCGCTTCCATGCCGGGCATGATGGACACCATCCTCAACCTCGGTCTCAACGAAGACGTCGTCAACGTCATCGCCAAAAAATCCGGCAATCCCCGCTGGGCTTGGGACTGCTACAGAAGATTCATCCAGATGTATTCCGACGTCGTCATGGAGGTCGGCAAAAAATACTTCGAGCAGCTCATCGATCAGATGAAAGAGAAGAAAGGGGTCACGCAGGACGTCGAGCTCACGGCGGACGACCTCAAAGAGCTGGCTAACCAGTTCAAAGCCGAGTACAAAGAGAAGATCGGCGCGGATTTCCCGAACGACCCGAAGGAACAGCTCTTCGGCGCGATCAAGGCGGTCTTCCGCTCCTGGGACAACCCTCGCGCGAACTACTATCGCATGCAGAACGACATCCCTTACAGCTGGGGCACCGCGGTCAACGTGCAGATGATGGCGTTCGGCAACATGGGCGACACCTCCGGTACGGGCGTTGCGTTCACGCGTAACCCTGCAACGGGCGAAAAGAAGCTGATGGGCGAGTTCCTGATGAACGCGCAGGGCGAAGACGTCGTCGCAGGCGTCCGCACCCCGATGCCCATCGACAAGATGAAAGAGATCATGCCCGAAGTGTACGAGCAGTTCCAGGGCATCTGCAACACGCTTGAAAATCACTATCGCGACATGCAGGACATGGAGTTCACGATCGAGGACAAGCACCTCTACATGCTCCAGACCCGTAACGGCAAGCGCACGGCGGCTGCTGCGATCAAGATCGCTTGCGACCTGATCGACGAGGGAATGATCACCGAGCAGGAAGCTCTCATGCAGATCGATCCCAAAACGCTGGACGCGCTCCTGCACCCGCAGTTCGACGCGGCGGCACTCAAAAAGGCCGTTCCCGTCGCAAAGGCTCTTCCCGCATCCCCCGGCGCGGCGACCGGTTCCATCGTCTTCACGGCTGAAGATGCGGTCGCAGAAGGCAAGAAGGGCAAGAAAGTCATCCTGGTCAGATTGGAGACCTCTCCCGAGGACATCGAGGGCATGCACTTTGCACAGGGTATCCTCACCGTCCGCGGCGGTATGACCTCCCACGCGGCAGTCGTCGCGCGCGGCATGGGCACCTGCTGCGTCTCCGGTTGCGGCGACATCAAGATGGACGAGGAGAACAAGCAGTTCACCCTCAAGGGCAAAGTTTATAAAGAAGGGGACGTCATCTCCCTCGACGGTTCCACCGGCAACATCTACGGCGAAGGCATCAAGACCGTTCCCGCAGACACCTCCTCCGGTTATTTCGGCCGCATCATGGAACTGTCCGACAAATACAAGGCAATGGCAGTCCGCACCAACGCGGATACGCCTGCTGACGCAAAACAGGCGGCAACGTTCGGCGCACAGGGCATCGGCCTTTGCCGTACCGAGCACATGTTCTTCGAGCCCGACAGGATCGCTGCGTTCCGCGAGATGATCTGCTCGGATACCGTCGAAGAGCGCGAAGCCGCGCTCGCCAAGATCGAGCCGATGCAGCAGAGCGACTTTGAAAAGCTGTACGAGGCGCTGGGCGGGTATCCTGTCACCATCCGCTTCCTCGATCCGCCTCTGCACGAGTTCGTTCCCACGACCGAGCCCGAGATCGAAGCGCTCGCCAAGGCGCAGAAAAAGACGGTCGCGCAGATCAAGCAGATCATCGCCGACCTGCACGAGTTCAACCCGATGATGGGGCACCGCGGCTGCCGCCTCACCGTCACTTATCCCGAGATCGCGCGCATGCAGACCGCTGCCGTCATCAAGGCTGCGATCAACGTCAAAAAGCGCCATAAGGATTGGAACATCGTTCCCGAGATCATGATCCCGCTCACGGGCGAAGTCAAGGAAATGAAGTTCGTCAAGGATATCGTCGTGGAGACCGCCGATAAGCTCATTGCCGAGGCGAAGAGCGATCTGAAATACGAAGTCGGCACCATGATCGAGATCCCGCGCGCGGCGCTCACCGCCGACGAGATCGCCAAGGAAGCGGAGTTCTTCTGCTTCGGCACGAACGACCTGACGCAGATGACGTTCGGCTTCTCGCGCGACGACGCAGGCAAGTTCCTGCCCGCGTACTACGAGCACAAGATCTACGAATCCGATCCGTTTGCCCGCCTTGACCAGGTCGGCGTCGGCAAACTGATGGAGATGGCGGTGGAGCTGGGCAGAAAGACCCGCCCCGCGCTGCACTGCGGCATCTGCGGCGAACACGGCGGCGATCCTTCGTCCATCGAGTTCTGCCACAAGATCGGGCTGAACTACGTCTCCTGCTCGCCGTACCGCGTGCCCATCGCACGCCTTGCAGCCGCGCAGGCGAATATCAAGAATCCCAGAAAGTAACGGAAGGGAACGTTTTTGCGAATATGCGGTGAAATCGCCGTAAAATCGCAAAAATCAAACGAAAACATTAAAAAACAGGGCTTATCCCGCAAGCGGGATAAGCCCTGTTTTTATGCTGAAACGCTTTGAAAGCGTTGTTTGAAGGCTTGCTCGGCATGAGGGGCGAGGCGGCAGCCCAAATAAATTGTAGGCTGTACGGCAAAGGAGAAGCGGAAACGGAGATGGAAATGCCACTGACGCTTTTGCGTCAGGGAGCAGAGAGAAAATTTTATCAGATTTCAGGATGCAGACAGAAGATCGCATACAGCGGAACGGAGCGTATTCCGTTTTCATTGCCGAAATTTTTGGCGGAAATGCGGACGGAGTACCGAATAGCAGGAAAAAGCCACGCCACATCACGAAATTCATATGAAAAAGTGTACTGCAAATTACATTTTCGGCACGAATCATGCCGAAAGGGAAGCAAAGGGAATGATACGGGCGATTTACCATGCTAGCGCCGTTTTATGATTTTGGGCGCGCAGATTTTTACAAGCGGTTGAAATATGCTCGGCGGTATGGTATAATGTTGCAAGAATGGTGCGTCGGACGCCTCTTGCAAGTCGTTGCGCTGCAAAGCGCGGAAAGTTTTACGGTATAGCGCGGCGGCAAAGGGCGGCATAGCACGGCGGCAAAGTTCTGCGGCAAAGCGTTGCGGAAAAGGGCGTTGGCATAGCACGGCGGCAAAGTGTAGCGGCAAAGGGCGTTGGCAAAGCGTAGAGCAAAGTTTTGCGTCAAAGGGCGGCGGGCTGCGGATCGCGGCAGGCGTAAAGGTGCAAGCCCGTTCCTGCCGCATGCGAGGCGCAAACACATGGGTGAACGGCGGAACGGTAAACGCACCGACGGGCAGGCAGGGTATGAAGACGGTATATTTTATCGGCGGAACGATGGGCGTAGGCAAGACCTCCGTGGGCAGATGCCTGACGGAGCTGCTGGAAAACAGCGTGTTTCTGGACGGCGACTGGTGTTGGACGGCGAGCCCGTTCCGTGTTACGGCGGAAACGAAACGGATGGTGATACAGAACATCTGCGCGCTTTTGAAAAATTTTATCGCCTGTACTGCATACCAAAATATTATTTTTTGTTGGGTAATGCACGAACAGCGCATCATTGACGCGATCCTTTCGGAGCTGGATCTTTCCGGCTGCCGCCTGGTCAACGTATCGCTCCTGTGCAGCAGGGAAGAGCTTATCCGCCGTCTGCAAAAGGACGTTGCCGCGGGCGTCCGCACGGAAGATGTCATCGCCCGCAGCTGCGCGCGGCTCGGGATGTATGAGGAGCTCGATACGGTAAAGATCGACGCTTCGTGCCGCTCCGCCGAAGAGATCGCCCGCGCGATCGCCGCATTATAGCGGTTCTTGCTTTTTTGTGCGGGCGCCGTGCGGGAAATTTGTGCGCGGGGCGCGCATTTAACAATTCTATAACAAATTTTTAATATACTTCCGAATAGAGAAATTACAATAAGGCAGATTCTGCAAAAGAAGACGGACAGAGATCTATGTGCGAAAGAAAAATGGACGGCGCGCTGTTCATGGCGTCGCTGCGGTGCGGGCAACGGAATTTAAAGGCGGACGTTGTGCGGGTGAACGAGCTGAACGTTTTCCCCATTCCGGACGGCGACACGGGCGATAATATGTACGCGACCCTCATGAGCGGGGTGCGCGCGGCGGGGCAGGCAG
>CASDPE010000153.1 GCA_949282395.1 uncultured Bacillota bacterium
CCCGCAGCAGCGCGCCGCCGCCCGACAGTGTGATGCCCCGGTCGATGATGTCGCTGGACAGCTCCGGCGGGGTGCGCTCCAGCGTGTCCTTGATGGCGTCAACGATGCGCAGCAGGCTGCGCACGTTTTTATGGCGCTCGCCCGCAGGCAGCACGCACACGGGCGCGCCCGCAAACAGCTCCCCGATGAGCGCGCCGTACAGGCGGTGCACGTTCGCGTCCGTGACGACGAACAACTCGCCCGCAAACTTTTTGGCTTCGGAAAGGGCGCCCTCGCCGCAGTATACCCGCGACGGGCGGGACGCCGTGTTCACTTCGATAATGTCCATATACGCCTCGTAAAAACCTTGTCCCTCAAAATTTGCCGAAAAGACGGCAGCTGCACGTCAGGGCAGCTTCGCGTAGCGTTCGCAAACGTCCTGCAAGGTATCCGCGCCGAGGCGTTCGAGCACCTTCTGCGCCAATACGAAGCAGACGACGCTTTCGGCGATGACCTCGCAGGCGCAGACCGCGCATACGTCGCTGCGCTCGGTCGCCGCGCGCGCAGGCGCGCGGGTGTCCAGATCGACGGTGTTCAGCCCGCGCATGAGGGTGGGGATGGGCTTCATCGCCGCGCGCAGCACGATCTCTTCGCCGTTGCTCATGCCGCCTTCGATCCCGCCCGCGCGGTTCGTTTTGCGGTAAAAACCGCGCTCGCCGTAAAAGATCTCGTCATGCACTTCGCTGCCGCGCGCCTGCGCCGCGGCAAACCCCATGCCCACTTCCACGCCTTTGATCGCCTGGATGCTCATCAGCGCGCCCGCGAGCGCCGCGTCCAGCTTTTCGCCATAGGTCATGCAGCTGCCGAAGCCGCTTTTCAGCCCCTTTACGCGCACTTCCACGACGCCGCCCGCCGTGTCCTTTTCCTCTTTTACGGCGTCCAGCCGCGCCATCGCCTGCTTGCACAGCGCGGCGGAGGGCATGAACAGCGGCGAATCCTTTACCCCGCCAAGCTCTTCAAAGGTGTATTCGCGCCCGTCTGTGACCCCCGCGACGGAGCGGACGTAGCCGCCCACTTCCACCCCGAGTTCGCGCAAAAGCCCGCGCGCGACGGTGCCCGCCGCGACGCGCACAGCCGTTTCGCGCGCGGAGGCGCGCTCTAAAATATTGCGCGCGTCCGTCTGGCGGAATTTCAGAACGCCCGTAAGGTCGGCATGCCCCGGGCGCAGGCAGGTGACCCGTTTTGCGGATACGTCTGCCTGTTCGGGGGACATATACGCCTCCCAATGAACGTAATCCCTGTTTTCGACGCAGAGGCACACGGGGCTGCCGAGGGTCAGCCCGCCGCGCACGCCCGCAAGGATGTTCACGGTATCCTGTTCGATCTTCTGCCGCGCGCCCCTGCCGTAACCGCCCTGCCGCAGCGCGAGGTAACGGTCGATCTCCTCTTTGTGCACGGGCAGGTTTGCAGGCAGCCCTTCGATGATGGCGAACAGCCCTTTGCCGTGCGATTCGCCCGCCGTTGTCAGTTTCATATCCGTTTGCTCCGTAAATGGTTTTTGTTTTACAGGGGCGGCAGCCCTGCGGCTACACCGCCGCCAGCGTATACGCGCCGTCCGCCCCGACCGTCCATAGGATGCTGCCCAGCTCGTCCGTGCGCAGCAGCGCCGCGGACGGCACCGCTTCGCGCACGCGCGCGAGCGTTTCGGCTGCGGGATGCCCGTATGCGTTGCCCCTGCCCGCGCTGAACACGACCGCCTCGGGCAGGCACAGAGACAAAAGTTCTTCGCCTACGGACTCCGCGCTGCCGTGGTGCCCCGCTTTGAGAACGGTGAGCGAGCGCAGGTCGGGCGCGAGCCGCACCTGCCCGCCGAAGGCGGGCACTTCCCGCGCGAACGCTTCGCCGCCCGTCTCTTCAAACGCCTGCACGAGCGCGCGCTCCACGGTTTGGGAGACGTCTCCCGTGCACAGCAGGCTCCTGCCCGCGTATTCCAGCCACAGCACGGCGGAGGCGTCGTTCGCGTCGGCATAAAAGCCGCCCGCATCGGGCGAAAGGAACAGCCCGTAATAGGGAAGCTCTTTATCCTCCGTCAGAAAATAGGCGTACGTCTGCGCCTGCCGCGTCTGCGCGCCGCAGCGCTCCGCCGCCGCAAGCGCCGCACGGTACGCGTCCCCGCTCTCCCCTTCCGCTTCCGGGAAGAGGGGCAGGAACACCGTATCCGCGCCGAACGTATCCAGCAGGGCGGCGAACCCTTCCGCATGGTCGGCGTCGGTATGCGTCAGCAGCGCAAAGTCGAACCGTTCGACGCCCAGCGCAAAACAGCACGCCTCCGCCTCGGTACAGGCGGAAAGTGACCCGTCGCCGCCGTCGATGAGCAGCGTTTTCCCGTCGGGGAACTGCACGACCGTGCAATCGCCCTGCCCCACGTCCGCAAACAAAACGCGCATCTGCCCCCGCTCCCATGCGGGCAGCGCGGGCATACGCAGCAGCGCCGCGGCGCTGCGCATGGGGAACACGCAGGCGTCCACGATGACAAACGCGGCGACAAACAGCGCGAGCGCAAGGCACAACAGCGTTTTCGGGCGCAGCAGGAACCTGCAAAACGCGCTTTTGCGGCGGGTCACGGCACGCTTACGGGCGCGATCTTGTTCGCGCGCAGAAGTTCCCTGATCTCGGGCAGCCGCTCTTTGGCGCAGGCATACCCGATGTCGAAGATCTTATCCGTATCGAACACGCTCGTCGCGGAATAGGCGGAAAGGTCGGGTTCGAGCAGGATGTCGCAAGCGGCAAACCCCTCCTGGCGCAATACGATCTGCCTGCCCGAGGCGGTCGTGAAGGTGACTTCGCGGTAATTCTGCGCGGGAGAGAGCGCCACGCCGATGACGATATCCGCCCCCAGCCTGCGCGCCGTATCGCCCGGCACCGCGTTCGCGAACGCGCCGTCGGCAAGTTCCCTGCCGTCTATGCGCACGGGGCGGAAAAAGGGCGGCATCGCCGAGGAGGCGAGCACCGCGCGCGCCACGTTTCCGTCGCGCAGCACGATCTCGCCGCCGTCGGCGGTATCGGTGGCGACGGCGGCAAACGGCTTTTGCAGTTCGGAAAAGCTGCTTTCGCCGAGCACGCCGTCCATCAGGCGGTGCAGCGGCTGCGCCGAGCGCTCCATCAGGAGCGAGAGCAGCGTCTGCTTGTAATCCACCCGCGCCAAAAGTTCGGCGATGTCCGCAGGGGAATACCCCTTTGCGTACAGCGAACCTGCGATCGCGCCCGCCGAAGTGCCCGCAAGCACGTCAAAGCGGATGCCCTGCTCTTCCAGCGCCTGCAAAACGCCGAGGTGCGCCAGCCCCTTCGCGCCGCCGCTGCCCAGCGCCGCGCCGAGAAGTTTTTTTCTTCTTTTGAATGCCATCTGCCCCTCCCGTCAGCCGGAAACGAGCGCGCAGCCGCCGTAAATGCCCGCGTCGTTCCCGAGCGCCGCGCGCAGCAGCGCGAACGGGATGCACGCCGCATCCACACACAGCCGCTCGCCCACGCGCAGGCGCAGGGGCGCGAGCAGCGCTTCTCCCTCGCCCGAAACGCCGCCGCCGAGCAGCACCGCTTCGGGGCGGAACAAGTTCACAAGATCGGCGATGCCGTCCGCAAGGTAGTTGATGAAGGAATCCACGACCTTGCGCGCGGCGGCGTCGCCCTCGCGCGCGGCGGTGAACGCCGTTCTGCCGTCCACCCCTTCGGGCGTGACGGCAATGCGCCAGAGCGCCGAATCCTTATGCTCGAACATCGCGCGCTTCGTATCGCGGATGAGCGCCGAAGCCGAGGCGTACTGTTCAAAACAGCCGCGCCGCCCGCACGGGCAGGGAATGCCGCCCGATTCGATGACCATGTGCCCCGCCTCGCCGCCGCCCCCGCGGAACCCCGCGAAGATGGAACCGTCTATGATGATGCCGCTGCCGATGCCCGTGCCGATGGTCAGAAGGATGCTGCTGTTGTATTTTTTGCCCGCGCCGAACCGCGCCTCGCCCAGCGCCGCGGCGTTCGCGTCGTTGGCAAGCTCGACGGGCACGCCCAGCCCCGCCGAAAGATCGGCGGCAAGGGGCTTGTTCTCCCAACCGTAATTGCTCCAACGCACCACGACGCCCTTTTCGCCGTCGATCACGCCCGGCGCGCCGACGCCCGCCCCGCGCAGCGAGGCAAAGGGCACCTGCACCTTTTGGCAGGCTTCTTTGACCGCCTGCACCGTCTTTTGCACGGTGACGGCGTAACCGTCGTCCTTTGAAGTCGCAGCCGCCAGCTTGCCCAAAAGGCGCGCCTGCCCGTCAAAGATCCCGACCTTTACGCTCATCCCGCCGACGTCGATGCCTGCAAAAACGTTCATGACCCGCTCTCCCTTTTCCGTGCTCAT